>CAZBOT010000032.1:0-20509 GCA_964493575.1 uncultured Candidatus Saccharibacteria bacterium
TTTCAGTGTAGATGCCGTCGGGCACCATTTCAAAAAGCATTTGCTCAAGCTCGTATTGCGACTCGAAACCCTTAACCGTCTGGAACACGATCCGGTCCCCCTCGTCGTCCACGATGTTGTCCAAAACATAGGCATTGTTCTCGATGTACCGAGTGATGAAGGGGGAGAGCACAACCCCAGCCGACGTGATGTCGATGTTGAGCTGGCCTGGCCCAGGGACCGTGAAGACCACCTCGACGTCGGGACCGAAAATTTGCCGGAAGACAGAAAGGTACCCCTCGAAGGTGCCGGCCACAACGAAAGATTCGAAGAGAGCGGCGTACGACTCCCGAAAAATCTCGCGGGGGATGGCGTTCGAGAGCGGTGCGTACCCGTTGTCGTACAGCAGCTCCCCAAGCACGAAGCACCCATAGGCATCTTCGTAAAAGTCGGTCTTCTGCTGCGACAAAGTCTGGAGGATCGGCGCCCCCGAGTTGTAGTACTTCAGCTCTGTTTCATCGCCCTTGAAAAACTGTGGCACTTACGCCTCCACAAGGATGATGTTCTCGAGGCTTACCTCGAAAAGATCGTCAAAAGCGGCATCGTAAATGGCGCTCGACCAGATCGCGTCGCCGGGCGCGTCCGGATCGTAATTGGTGCTGTACTCCAAAAGAACCGAAGCGGCCCAGGGGGCGTCGACCACGGAGAAGTACCGCTGGGGTTCGAAGTTGCGGCCCAGGCGGTACCGAGCCAGCACGTTCGCCAGGAGCTTCTGCTTCACCTCGTCGGGCGAGCCGATGAGGATCTGGTTGTTTTCGGAAAGCGTGGTCGTCAACCGGAGCGTCGTCGGCAACCGATTTGGCAAGTAATACTTGAAGGTTTCGCTCTGACCATTTGAGAGCACGATGTTTTCGGACTCCGTGCCCTTGGTGATGATCCCCCCCGCGGTACACTGGGAAATCAAAAGGCAAAGGTCCTCTTTCAGGTCCTCGTAGTCGGCATTGGTGGTGCCGTCCTCGAGCGTTCCGGATCCGGTAACCGTGGCGCCGACGTTGCCGTCGTTGTTGGTGTACGTGAGCACGATCGCGTTGCCCGCGGTTCCCCCGTGAAGGGCCGTCAGGTACACGATCGCCCCTTGCGCGCGCGCGCGAACTACCGTCGAGGCCGTGGCGTGGGCGTTGATCTGGGCGGCGAGCGAGGTGGCCGTCAGCGTGTTGGAAGTCGCGGCCTGGAAGGTTGCGGCTCCCGGGGTTGCAGCGCCGGCCTGGGCCGTAAACTGCGTGGCTCCGATGGTCACCTTGTCCGCGGTACCGGAGATCAAATTGGCGTACGAAGTGATTTTCACCTCGCCGTAAGCGTGGTCACCGTCGTCGACGTCGATGCAGATCGATCGCGTGCCGGCGTCGGCCAGGATCATGGGCTTCACGGACGTTTGAAACCCCTCCTTCTCGATCAGCTCGATCGTTCCGGGCTGTGTTACGACCGGGCGGGCGATGCGGGCGTTGATCTGGTCGAAGTAATTCTGCAGCTTGAGGAAGATCTCGGAGGTTTTGACCTCGTTCTCCTGGGCTTCCTGAGCCAGCGCGTAAAAGTATTTATAGGCGTTGGTCCCGATGAAGGTTTCCATGGTGTACGGGGGATCCAGCTGGAACTGAACATTGATGTTGTTCATGATCTGCGTGAGGATCGTGTCGATGCTGCTCGGCGTGTAGCCCGTCTCTTGTGCGTAACCCATTCAATTTACCTCGCGACCAAACCCGTGGAAGTCTCCTCCGGGCTCAGGTTGATATTGTAGTTCGAGTCGAGCGCGCTGAGCACCTCGATCATGCTGGCGACGTTAATTCCTCGACTTGCCAGCGTCTGAACCAGGTACCCCTTGAAATTCTCGTTCTGGAACTGGATGTTTTCGGTCAAAAAATAACGCAGGTCGATACCCAGGTCCTGGGCGTACTCTAGGTCCCCCAGCTGCACGCCGAGGATGTTCGCCGCGCGCTCGGTCTGGGTGTTGTAAACTTCCATCCCCTTGGAGGTGAACCCAACGATGTCGATCATTTCAGAGCCTCCTTCAAGGTCGTGAGCTGCGTTACTACGGTGGTGATGTTTGTGACCGCGGTCGGAAGCGTCGGAGGCGGTGCCGTGGTCGGCCCCGTCATTCCGGCACCGATCGAAGTCAGCGCCGGGCCGATTTCGTTCAAGGCCGCGATCACTTTTTCGATCACGGTTTTGATGTCAGTCGCGCTCGAGGTCAGGTACCAGACCTTATCCCCGTCCATCACCGCAACGCCCGAGCTGGCCTGTTTGCCCTCGCTCAGAATGATGGCGCCGACCACCGGAACCCCGTCCGCGGTGACCACGCCAGCTGCATTTGCCGTTGCTTCCAAAATCTTAGACATATCCGACCTCCGAGTAAAGGAACCGGAGGGTGTCGCGAGAGTACCAGGCTGAATAGTCCTTCACTCTTTGCCCCTCATCCGTAAGGGAGCCTGGCAAAATAAGTCCGGGCGATACGAAACGGTTCCCCGCGAGCGAAACCGTGGTGAGCTGGATGACGCTGGCGATCGGTAACACCAGCCCCTTACTGAAATCGTACACCAGCCCATTCGCTTCGAACACTTCCCATGGCTCCCCCTCGAAGTTTTTGATCGCCGGCACGCCCAGGAGGGTCTTCCCCTGGAGCGAGTGGCGGGGGGCGTCCTCAAGAGCTTCAAACGTGTAGTAATTGCCGACAGGCACGAGCGAAAAGCCGAAGCGGCGGTTGAAATCCGCGAGCTGGCCCACCCGAGTCTCTCTGAAAATAAAATATCCGTGCCGGCAAATGATGTTCACGCGACCTCGATTCCGAGGTGCACGTCGTGGTTTTCGTCCTCGTAGATGGCGAAGCCGTCGAATTCGAACGGGTTGGCGCCGTTCAGATCGAGCGTAAGAAACACCCCTTCGTAGAGCATGCCGATCAGCTCGCCCTTCGTGACCAGGATGTCCTTCTCGCCGATGCCGTCGAGGTTCACCGTGTAGGTTTTCGAAGTCAGGCCCGTGGCCTCAAACTCCGTTCGGTTAAAGATTTTATACGCCGTGTAAGCCATCTTAAGCCCCCACCGGAATCACGTTGCTGGCGCCCGGAACCGAAGGAACGCCGGCAGGTTTTGTCGGGTTCTTGTCCCCCTTCGATAGCTTGATTTTGATCTCGAGCTTGTCGGTCCCTTCGATCGTCTCTGCCGAAAAACTGTGCAGCACGGACTGAAAGATCGTCGTCGCTCCGTAGAGGAAGCTGATGGCATATTCCTTCGAGCTGGCCTTCTCGTAAACCTGGTCGATGAGCGCCGACAAAAGGGTGAGCGCAATCGAGTCCTGCTTGCCGGTGATGGCCACTTCAACGCTCGACTGGATCCCCTTCTGATTCACGTCGGGGGAGGTCCCATCGGTCTTGGTCTCGGTGTCGGTCTCGATGTCGACGGACTTAGAGGTGCCGCCGATCGCGATGTTGAACAGCTTCTCCGAGAGGTAAACCGGAATCGGGGGAAGCGGGATCAGCGTTGGCTCTTGCGCGACCACTGGGATGGCCGTCGTCGCATCCGCCACGCTGGGCACGCGCTTTTTCAGGTGAAAGATGATGACCGGATCAATACCGCCAAGCATTTAGTCGTCCTTCCCGCCGCCGAAGAGGCTCTTCACCCCACGGACCATTGGCGAATTCTTCAGCAGGTTGAAAATCATCTGCCAGCCCTCCACAGACTTACGCAGCAGGTCGACCACGAGGTTCAGACCGTCGAAAAGGACAGGGATCTTCGTGAAAAGCTCGTTGGTGAGCTTCTCGAGGTTGTCGCTGATCGCCGCCATGTTTTCTTCCGCGGTGAACATAGCAGCCGATCGGCCGATTTTGCTGTTCTCCCGGTTGAGGTTGTTGATCTCGTGGCGGTTCAGGTTCTGGACGGTGCCGTTGTTGATCACCGCGGCCTTGCCGGAGAGGTCGCGAAGGTCGTTCACCGTGCGGTTCGCGGTCAATTTGTCATTCAGCGCGCCCAGTTTTTCAGCAGCTTCGGCGGCCTTGCCGAAATTCACGTTCTTCAGCGACGCCGCGGACTCTTGGAAGCCAACGTCCTGGAGGAATTCGGCCATTTTCAAGACCTGCTTCTCCCCGAAGACCTGCTGCTGGATGAGTACCTGCTGATTCTTATCCATCTTCTGCAGCTGGGTGATGAAGTTGTAAAAGGCGACGGCAGTATCCTTCTCGCCCACGTAATTGCGTACGGAAGAGGCAGCTGGATCGTTCGGATTCGCGGCGGCCTGGGCCACGGCCCCCTGGAATTTCGTCAAAAGGAGGTCGACGTTTTCATTGGTCAGCCCCCGGACGTTTCCGAGCGAGCGGACCTTGAGCAGGTTTTCGGTGGTGGTGTTGAACTGCCGGGCGTTCGTTACGACGTCGTCAGCCTTCCCCAGCGTGCGATCGATCGCCGCCTTGACCTCGTTTAGGGGGTTGATCAGCTTATCGAGCACAGCGGCCCCGAGAGCGGCCACAGAAGCGATCTTAAGGCCACGCCCGAACCCCTTCGCGATGCGCGCGAAGCGACTCCCGAGCTGGCGCTCCATCTGATTCAGCGAGTTGTTGTCCAGCTTCGGCTGGATTTTCAGGACTTCAGTAAGCACGTGACGCCTCGTAAAAAGCCAGGTTGATCGCCTCTTCCAGAGTGGCGTCCGGCTTTTTTAAGTAGGCTCGACGGACGTCAACTGACCAGGGCTTGAGTTTTTTTTTTCGTCTTCCGTCACCAGGTCGATATGGCAGTTCTGAATGACTTCCATGCAGACCGTGACGATGACTTCGACCAGGTCCGCGGGACTGAGGGTTTTGATGTTCGCCTCAGTGTACGGGATCCCGTTCTTGTCGGTGCAGAAGCAGACGAGGGCTTTCACCTCTTCCGGATCCAGCGCCACGATCTTGGCGCCGTTCACTAGAACCTTCAGCTGGTCCTCCCGGGGCATGCTGTCGACCAGGTTCACCAGTTCTTCAACGGTGAGGTGCTGGTACGCCGGCAGCATCTTGATGCCGATGAGCAAAGCCTGAAATGCGTTCAGGCATCTCAGCGCTTTGATTCCGACGAGGGGGAGGCACTTACGCTTCAGTTCCATCAGCTTTTATGAACCTCGCTCAGATCGAACGATTCGAATTCGAGGCTGACCTGCATGCTCTCCGCGGTGTCATCCATGGTGAGCTGCTGGGGCTTGTTCGACAAAACGGCCTTTTTCGCCATTTTGCTCGAGCCGTCCTTCCGCGAGATCGCGAAGACCTCGAGGCGCTTTTGCTGGGTGAAGCAGGTGTTCAAAAGGTCGTACATGGCCGCGTCGAGCGCCATGACGGGCATCGTCCAGCGCTTGGGATCCTTCAGGCCGTCTTTGTAAACGAGGCCATCGGTGTTCTTGGCGTTGTTGCCGCGGGTAAGGCGGTTACGCTCCGGATCCTCGACCGTGACAGAGGCGACGTGCTCGTACTCGTAAGAGACGCCGTCCACCTTGATCCCGACGTCGCAATCGTAAAGTTTGAAAATGGCCATGGTCGTCTCCTCTTAGCTTTGGGTGATGATTCCGTTGATGCGCCACATCGCGCGCGGAGTCGGGACCGAGATCGTTGCACCGGCGACGAAATTGTCGTTCGGAAGCGTGACCTCGACCTTCCCCGAAGTGATCCACCCCTTGCCGACGTAGCCCGGGTTTCCGTTCTCCAGGCCATCCCCGTCGATCACCTTCTGCAGCTCGTCCTCGAGGAGGGCAGCTTGCGTGAGGGTGTAACCTGGCTGGTTGGCGGAAACGTATTGGAGGCCTTTCGACTGAAGGTCGATTTCGAGGTTGCGAATGATGTACGGAGCAACGATCGCCTTGCCCCCAACGGCGAAGAGCGCCAGGCGGGTTCCGAATTCTTCATCGGAAATCACGAAGCTGACTTTGTCGTCGAAGAGAGCGTCGGCGTCGCCGAGGATGTTCACGCCGTCGTCAAACGGCACTGTGACGTATTGCTGGTTTTTCCAGTCGGAAGGATTCGAGAGAAGCTTCCCGAAAGCGTAACAGCAGTTTTTCGTCTTGTTGGTGACGTTGGTTTTGAACCAGGAATAATTTTCTTTTGCGGCCATCGTCGCCGCGAAGGACGAGTCCGTCGAAGCGCCAGCCACAACGCCAGCGAAGGGGCCTACAAACAATCCGGTACCGCCGGCCAGCTTACCGCCTGAAAGGCCGCCGAGAGTGAGTCCCACGTTGGTGTCGTTGTCCGTGTACGAGACGTCGATGTCGTTGCCGTCCCAGAAATTTCCGACAACCGCGGTCAGAGTAACGACAGCGCCTTCAGCTTCCGCGAAGACGAGGTTCTTGACCGTCGGATGGGCGTTGATCTGGGCCGCAAGGCTTGCTGCCGTGGCCTCATTGGAGGTGGCCGCCTGGAAGGTTGCGTCCCCCAGAGTTGCCGCGGTTGCCTGTGCCACGAAAGCCACACCCTCAATCGTAAGAGCGTCGTCAGTACCAGACACAAGGTCCGCGAAATCGGTGATGGTAACCGTTCCGTCCGCCGCCGATTGGGTGATTTCGCCGTCGCTGAAATCGCTCGAGATGACCAGCGTGAAGAATTTGTTCACCGCGGGAGCCGCGGCCAGGAAGTCTTCGAGCCAGAGATCGTCGACGGGCAAGATGTAAATTCGGGAGAGGCCGGCGTTCAGAAACTGCTGCCCTTCGACGTTGTCGGTGATCGCCGCGATCTGCGCGTTGGTCGTGCAAAGCACCGGCGTACCGATCGCACCAGCGTAACCGCCTTTGGGCTTCACCACGAGGCAGGCTTGTTTCAGGAAGGCAGTCGAGGCCGCGGGCGTCGGATTGATCGCGATGATTTTGAAAAAGTAATCAAGCAAAATTTTGGCCATTTACTGCTCCTCTACGGATGTGGTGACACTTGTTATCGTACCGACAGCGGGATCATATTGGCTATTGAAAAAATACGTGAACGAGAACCCCCGCTGCACGATGTTCTGGAACCGCTGGGTGTTGGTTTCGAAGTCCGAAAAAAACAGGTCCTTCGTCAGATCGTTTGAGGCCTTCGCGATGCACTTCGAAAAGTACCCGAAGGTGAGCGCGTCGTTGCGACCGAACATCACCGCGTTGCCGGTGACCATGGCCGAAACCCGTTTATCGCTGAAGTTGAACTTCGGCTCCTCGACCTGAATGAAGAGCGCATTCTGCTCCTGGCTCTCGCCCGGGGCGTCGTAAGTGACCTTTTCGACACCGAAGATGCCTTTGAATTTCGCTTCCAAGTCCTTCTCGAACACTACGTCCTCGCTCCCCCGCCCCGCTTGATAAGCCGAGCGCGAATGGCCTTAAACATCTGGCCGGTATCGAAAAGGTGCCTGTTGAAGCCCTTATTGTCAGCCGTGATTGATGTGTTCGGGCCGTACTCCTGACGCAAAATCGGGTTGCGGACGATCGCCTGAGCCAAATTCTCCACGCGCTTCGGGCCGGTGCTTGTTTTTTGAACAAGGTACCGCAGGAAGTAGTCGGTGAATTTGATGATCTCGGAATTCCGCTCCTGAAAAGGGCGCAGCAGGATGTTGATGTTGAGCCGCTTCATGTTATCGACCAGCACCTGGCCGATCGACGACTCTCCCGGCACGCGGGACGTCCGGCGCACCGGACCACCGGCGTACGATCGCAGCTGGGGTGTCTCGAAAAGGCTGTGCTCCACGGGATTCATGTGGGGCTTGTCTTCCAACACCCCCACCTCGATCTCGTACTGGTTCACACGGCCTTGGAGCTTTCGGCCCCAGGACTTCCCCATCTCGATGTTCATAGCGCATCGCCCAGGTAGATATTGGTCTTCGCGGTCACCGCGGGCGCGATCGTGGCCCCCTTGGCGGTGAACACCCCGAGGAGGCGCTTCTGCATGTCGCTGACCGCTTCGCGCGCGAGGAGCACCTTGGAAAGCTCATCGTACGCGGCCTGATTGTACGTCTGCAGGGTGATGTTGACGAAGTTGATGCCGTTGTATTCGGCGTCCGTGAGGGACGTCGTGCCGATGAAACTGAAAATCGCGTTCAACCAATCGCGCATGAGTACCCCCTAAAAAACAACGGCCCCAAGCCCGTCTTCGCGAGGCTTAGGGCCTTCCATTGTGGTTCTAATTCAAAGCTTCCGCTTACGCGAAAGTGACCGGCTGGCGGATGATGCCTTTGTAAGCCAAAACTTCCACCATCGTCGAACCCATCAAGAAGTTGTGCCAAACTTCCTTGTTGCGGGCGTCGACGCCTTGGTCGTCCAACTTCGGGGGAGTCGTATAGTGCAACTTCACCTGGTCGGGCGAGAGGATGATGAAACCGTTGGCTCCCGAAGGAGTGACTTCGGCAGGCAACTCGACGATCGAGTAGTTCTGGCCGAGAGCCTTCGTCAGCGTGTCGCGGAACGGGATGCTGGAGGTCGAGTAAACGCCTGCCAATTTCCCGAGCAAAGTCGAACCGTACACGATCACGATCTTGCGACCGGAAACCGTGTCAGCCTTGATCTTCTCCGCAACAACCGCAGAGTGGAACGCCGGCAAGTGGCCGTCGGTCGCAGCGAGCTGCACCGAATCCTCGAGGACGTAGTTCGGATCCGCCGACCAGTAAAGGCCGTTGTTCACGACATCCGACGCCGAGGTACCTTCGCCGAGCAACACCAAGTCGTCTTGGAATTTGTTGTTCTCGTCGAGGATCTGGCGAATCACGTCTTCGTTTTGCTCGCGGTCTTGCAGCGTCGACTGCACGAACTGAGCGGCGAAGAAGTACTTTTTGAACGACTTCGATTTCTCGATGGCCGCGATCTGGTGGATGTGGGTGTCCTTCGGATTGTAGTGCTGGGCGCGGATGTTACCAACCGCCTCCAAGCGCTTGTGCTTCACGACTCCCACGACCTCAGGGTACGACTTCGAGTTTCCAAGGAGAATCGGCCAGAACGGCTGATACGACGGAGTGTAGTCCGCCATGATTTCTTCGACTTCACGAAGTACGAGCTTGTTGGTGGCCATTTAATTTTCTCCTTGGCTAGATTTAAACTTAGCGAACTTGGGGTGACTTGCATAGTCACTTTTTTCGGAACTGGACGACGCCTCTTTTTCGGCGCGGACCTCGGCAGCTATTTTCGCCACCTTCTCTTTGTCGATCGGAGCGTCGGTCAGAGCTTCGATCAGCTGGGCCTTCTTCATCCCATCGTAACCCTTGATCCCCGCTTCCTTCGCGCGCGCTTTGAGCTGCGGAACGGTTTCCTTCGCCAATTCCTCGGCGCCGGCTTTGGGGTGGATCACTTTGTCAACCAGCTCTTTTGCCGTATCCAAGATGGACATTAGAGTCCCCCTTGGAAATCGACCAGAGCCGCCGGGACTTCCGTGCCGTCTTCGGTGATGCCGGTTTTCACGCCGGTCACGTAGATGGCGTCGGTGATGGTGCCGAAAGCATCGGCCTCACCCGTCACGTCGTTGACGTACATCTTCGCGCCCACCGTGATGAACGCGACGTCAGAAATGGTATTCGATCCGCCGGCCAGCTTGCCCCCCGAAAGCTCGGAAAGCGTAAGGCCAACGGAGGTCGGCGAAGCGTCGGTGTACGAGACGGCCACGTCATGGCCAGTCGTCGCGCCCGGAGCTTTCGCGTACAGGCGAACCGTTGCACCGCTCGCAACCGCGTAAACCAGCGTGCTGGCTGTCGCGTGAGCGTTGATCTGGGCCGCAAGGCTTGCTGCCGTGGCCGTGGTGCTGGTTGCCGATTGGAAGGTCGCCTGACCGGGCGTTACCGCTCCAGCCTGGCCCACGAAACCGGTTGCGCCAACGGTGAGCGTGTCACCCGCGGCGAGGTTCGTGATGTTGGTGATGGTGATGAGGCCCGTCGAACGCTTCAAAGCAGCTCGAACAGGAGAGCGAAGGCCCGCCTGTTGAACTGCCGTTTGTTTCACGTTCGAAGGAGCTTTACCGCGCGAGATACCGTACCGCATGCCCGCCGATTTCAACAGCGAGGGGAGGCCGGTGGACGCGAGGCTTACGACGAGACCGGCAGGAAACCCCGCCGGATCAACGTCGAAATTGCAAATGTCCTTGTGATTGCTGAGGGCCGCCGCAAGGACAATCTTCGAAGAATCGTGAGCCATTACAGACCGCCGATGAAATCGATATAGGCCGCGCCGTCAGTGACCGTGTTGCCGTCTTCGTCGATGCAAGAGAGCTTGCCCGAAACGTAGATGGCGTTGACCGCGGTACCGGAAGCGACTGCCTTACCAGTGGTTGCAGAAATTTGGACTTGCGCGCCGACTACGGGCTCGAGGCCGGTGTCCAAAAGGATCGGCACCTTCTTGCCCTTGCGCGCGACCGTCGTGCGCTTGTGGTCGGAGAGCGACTTGCCCAGCGAGATGCCGAGCTTACCGCCGTCCGCCGCAGCGAGCGAAAGGTCGTTGTCGTCGTCGAGATGGCAGCACAAGCCGGCCTTGAATGTCGCCGGATCACCGGGCCAATTGTCCGACTCGAGAATGTTCGAACCGTGCGTTCCCAGGTAAATCGTGTTCGGCGTGTGGCTCATGCTTTTTCTCCTAAGTAGTGTGCTCGTGACGACTTCATCATCCGATCAGCCAGCGCCTTTTCGGCATCCGTCTGATTCTTGGAACCGTTGTTCAGCTGCTTCGCCTTCTCGACCTTGCGGAGAGTCTCCAACGTCGGTTCGAAAATCATGGCGTAGACCTGTTCAACGCGTTCTTGCTTTCCATTCTTCGTGAGTTTTAGGAAATCATCAAGCTCAACTTTCTGGGGGCCAGTCAAGAGGTCATGGTTGGCCTGGACCGCGAAGAATTCAGAAACGACACCGACTTTGATCTCGTTGGCCTTCTCGATCGCGGAGTCGTACTTCTGCTTTTCGGCCTGGGCGAAGATCCCCTCGACGGTCTTGGGAAGCAAGCCAGCATTGGATTTCAGGAATTCCCCCGCGGCGATGTTGAAGTTCAAAGCCGACTCGAGAGACTTCTCGTACTTGCCCTTCTTCTCGGTCTCTTCGCGCTCACGACGCGCTTTGTCGGCAAGGTCTCCATCGTCCTTTTTGGGCGGCGGATCATCTTTTTTCGACGGGGGATCGCCCTTCTTTTTCAGCTCTTCCAGCTCCCCGCGGGTTTTCATAATGTGCTCGTACGCTTTCGGGTTCGACTCCTTCAGCGCTTCCAGTTCTTTTTCGTCCACCGTAGTACTCCTTTGTTTGTCAGCTCAAATCGAGCTGGGTTTCGTCCGTTAAAATTTCAACGCCACACTTGCAGCCCCACTCGTCGCCGGGTTCGACACCGTTGATGCCCTCCCCGATGATGTAGACCTTGCCGTAATTCGCCTGGTGCTCCGGGCGTGGCTCTTCGGCGTCTGACGGAAGCCAGCGGGCCTTTTGACCGCGGTACTTCTGCTGGATGCCCCGGTGCACCTGATAAACGACTTCGTTTTGAACGCGCTGAACGAGCTGCTTCGGGTCTTTGAGGATGGTTGCCTTCTCCTCGTCCCCGGCGCTCTTCTCGAACCCCGCGTCCACGGTTGCCTTGGCGATGCGCTCTTTGTAACCCGCCAGCGTGTTGCGCGCCACCTTTGCGAGTGAGCCGTTGTCGATTGGAATTTCGTCGGTCCCGATGTTGGCGAGGATGGTGCGCTTCAGGCCCATCTTGCCGTTCACCATGCGCTTGATCTTCGCTTTCGGCGCGATCCTGTTCAGCATGCCTTTGGGATCAAAAACGATACTCACGACTCGCGTTCACCCTTCATTTTTGTTAAGTGCCAATGCCCACAAACTGAGCACTCGTACTTCCTCTGGTTGAATCGCGCGGCGACCTTGCTGGCTTCCGCGCTTTTGAATTTCTTCTTCCGATCGCACGACCTGTACGACCACTTCGTCTTCTCTTGCCGGTATCGATGCCCCGAGCGGCCCACGGGCTATTCAGCCGGGGGCGGTGTTTTGCCGGGAGCGGGAGGCTTCGGCGGCACCTGCCCAGGGGGCTTTGGAGCGCCCGGAAGGCCCGTCAGGGGATCGATCTCCGGTTCCGGCTCCGGCCCATCCCCCACCTCGTCTTCATCCAACCCGAAGGCTTTGTTGACGATCCAGGTCTTGTTTTCGGTGCTCAGGAATTCGTTGGACGTGCGGTCCATGGTCTCGAGCGTCTTCAGCGCCACGTCGATGTTCTCGGCGTCGTCGGACTTGAATTCCGATTCGATGTCGAAGAGGCCATCTACCACGGGCTTGATGATGCTGAAAAAATAGCCTTTGAGGCCCTGCTCCACCTTGCGCGCGTCACCTTTGCCGGTGTCGCCGATGCCCGATTTGCCTTCGGCCCCGAAGTACGTGGGCGGGAGGCCCAGGTAATTGGCGAGCTTTGTGGCGATCAGGTTAAGCGTGGCATTCGTGGCGGTCATGTCGGGGGATAGGGATTCGATCACGTCCTTGGCGTCGGTCAGGACGTCACGCCCCTCGGACATCCCCTGCGCCATGGCTTTCGCTTGTGCCTTCGCCGCTGCGGAATCACCCAGCGAAACGGACGCGCGCAGGTCGTTGATCTTGATCTGAACGGACTTCGAGATGTTGGCCTGCTTCCAAAGGCCGCCCACCGCGCAGTACTCGAGTGCCGAGTAAAACCGCACCAGGTCCGACTTCAGGAAGTTTTTGAACGTGATGTAAATGCCGATTCCCGGGCCGACCTTCACCGGCTCGGCCTTCTCTTTGTACCCCTCTTTGATCTGGCGTTCCTCTTCGGGAGTGGCCTTCCGAATAAGGCTCAGGCTCTCGATGTAAACGACGCACAGCTCCTTTTTGTCGGACATGGCTTTGGCCAGCAGGGTGACCAGGCCGTCGCTGTTTTCGGAAGCCAAGCAGCTGTCCCACAGAAGCACCTTCTCCTCTTCGTCGATCCCGTGGGTTCGCTCGAGGGTGTCGGTCAGGATGCGCGCGAAGATGTTCTGGACGTCGATCGAAACGAAGTCCTTCTGCGCGATCGGAATCGGAAAAATATCGGGGAGCTTTTCATCCCCCTCGGTGCGACCACCGAGAAATGTCGGCCAACCCATTATGCCTCCGGATTCCAGTTTTTAAGGGCCACGCGAAGGAGCTTCTCGCTCTCGGCGGATGCCTTTTCAGCAGCAGCAACCTCGGTCTCGGCGAGAACCAGCTTCGCCTTCGCCTTGGTGACGCTTTTGATGTTCGCGTAATGCTCCGTGGCGATCTTCTGCAGGTCAGCCGGCGCCTTCTTGAAGTCGATCGCGAGCGCGAGTTCTTTTTCTAAAGCCATCTATTTCCCCCTGGCCGATTTGCCTTTGATGTACCCGAGCCATTCGAGGCATCGAGCCAACGAGTCGGGCGCGTCATCGAAGTCAACGCCGTATTCGTATTTTACCACCTGGTCAGTGTAGACCTTATCCGAGTCCCGGGACAAGTGGATCAAGTTGCTGTAGGACCCCGCCGCCATGATGACCGCGTGCTTGTTCGAATCCGAAAGCTTGCCCGTGACGCCGATTCCCAAAGGCCCAAGCAGCTGCTGAAGCTGGATGATCGGCTGGCTCCCCGTCATGTTCGTTTCGAAGCAGACGCGGGTGACCTTTGTGGCCTTGAAGAGAGCGATCATTTCGTCGGTGCAGTGGTACCACGCGCGCTTCCAAGCCTTCCCTTTCACGCCAACCCCATCCATCAGGCCGCGCATCACAGTGACCGCGGTATAGTCTCCGCCGTCTGACGGATCGATGAAGGCCACGGACTCCGCTCCCACCGGGTACTCGTTCATGAAGCGGATGTTCGCAAACGGCATGGAGCCTTCGACAGGGACGCGAAGGTGATAACTCATTTCAATTGAAACCGGATCAACCCCCGCGCGCTTCATGGCGTCGAGGTCGGCATCTAGTTCCGGAATCTGCCCGTGGGGGACTTCCATCTTCTTCAGGAGGGGCCGCAGCTCGGCGTACAGGTCGTCCGCGTGGGCTGGCTGTCCAATGATCAGGATGTTCTTGCAGAGCTTGTAAGCCTCGTCGTACTTGCGCTTCACGGTCGCGCGCATGGCCGGCGACACGTCCTCCTCGGTAACCGGATCGTCCATCAAAAGTCGGTATGGGTGACGGCCCCGGAAGCTCGACTTGATGGTCAAAACTTCAGCAGAATGATCCTTCCCCACCAGCCCCTTCACGCGAACCGACGAAGCGTTTGCCTTGTCCAGTTCCACCCCGTTGGCTTCAAGAGCGTTCGCGATCTCCTCAATGAGCGCGGTATTTCTGGTCTTCGACTTCGAGATGATGAGGTTCGTTGTTGCCACGCCGTTCAAATAAATATCGTAAGCGACGCCCAGGACGGTCGTGTAGTCGGTCTTGCCGTATCCGCGGGCACCGAGCAGGAGGCGGGGATCCTGGTTATTCATGGCGAAGTCGAGCATCTCCACCTGCTTCTTGTACGGAGGTGGGTACCCCGCGCGCGTGCAGAATTCCGTGAAGGAAACCTTCTGGCTCCGCTCGAATTCCGATGGCGTTGGTGGGGGAGAGGCTTCGAGTGGCGCTTTACCGATCAGCCGGTCAATGACGAATTCGAGGCGTCGCTGGTCCCCCTCGTTGAAAGCCTTGGCGAGGATCTTCGCCACCACCAATTCGATCATGGGGAGGGTTCCGGACTTCAGGGCCTGGTTTATGTCGGGGCCGGTCATGTACATGTACTTGTTCAGCACGCGCTCAAACTCGAGGCGGTTAACGCTGCGCGACTCTTTCAGGTCGAGCGGAAGCGGGGGACGTCCGTTTGGATTCCCCGATTGCCCCGGTTTAAATGATGTTGAACGCTTCCCGCCCTTGCCCGCCATTGTCTGTATTTTGCCTGTTACGCGTCATTAAGTCGAACGGCTTTCTGGCCGGTATATTTCTCCCACCGCGCAACGATGACGTCGCAGTACTTGGGATCCAGCTCGACAAGCCGGGCGTTACGACCTGATTTTTCGCAGGCAATGAGAGTGGTTCCGCTTCCCCCGAACAGGTCCAAAACTAGACCTCCGGGGACGACCGAATTCAAAAGGCAGTACTCGACCAGCTCCACTGGTTTCATGGTGGGGTGTTCGCCATTGCGGGCGGGTTTGTTGAATTCAAGGACGGTTGTCTGCTTCCGATCGCCAAGCCACGTGTGCGACGCGCCCGGCGCCCATCCGTAGAGGATCGGCTCGTGCTTCCAGTGGTAATCCTGACGGCCCATCACGAGCGTCTGCTTCACCAACACGAGGCACTGCTTGAAGAGCCAGCCGGCATCGGTCATGGCCTTTCGGAAATTCGCGCCTTCGGTATCCGCGTGGGCCACGTAGATGCCGCCCCCGGGCTTGGTGAACATCAGCATCGTCAAATAGGCGTCGTAAAGGAACTGATAGAAGTCCTCCCCGCCCATTTCGTCGTTCTGGATGGTGAGCGATTCCTTCGTTTTGCCTTGGTACGCGACGTTGTAGGGGGGATCGGTCCACACCAGATCGGCGCGGTCACTGCCCATCATTTTGGCAACGTCATCGGCAACCGTTGAGTCCCCGCAAAGCAATTTGTGACGGCCCAGCTGCCACATATCGCCGAGCTTTGAGATCGTCTCGGTACGAACAGGGGGGGCGTCGTCTTCATCGCACTGAGGCTCGATCTGCGCGTCCACGATGCGGAAGTCCTTGATGCCGAGCGTGTCCAAATCGAACTCTTCAAACTCTTTGACGTCCTGCATTATCCCAGAAGTGTCGAGGGAGGCCCATTTGTCGATCGCGTTGTCGGCCACGGCATCGGCCAGCTCCTGCTCGGGACCTTCGTAGTCCTGAAACATCACGGGCATTTCTTTTAAGCCCAGCTTCTTCGCCGCGAGGTAACGGCCTTCACCGCAAACCAGGAATCCAGTGCGGTTGGAAATGGTGCCGGGCCTGCGGAAGCCGGTCTTTTTGATGATGTGCACGAGTCGATCGATCTGGTCGGCGGGGTGCTTGTTGCGGTTTTTCGGGTTCAGTTTGATGTCCTTCAGCGGAACGAGCTGAATGGACGTGGCGAAAATCTTGCCCACGGGTACCTCGGTGTTCAGAAATGATTAAAGCGCAACGCCGAAGACGTCACGCACTAGGAAAATGCCAAGCCAGAAAGCGAAAACGATGATGGCCAGCCGCATGAGAGCGGCCTCCACCTGCTCAGGCTTCACTTGCCCTTTTGAACGATGTACCAGCCGTCACGTTCAGCGGCTTGAGGGCTTTCGTAGACGCGCGTGCGCCCCGAGCGAACCGAAGTCAGCACGAAGTGACGATCGCCGTTGCCGTCGCAACCGTACGAACCGACCGACTTACCGAAGCCAGATTTTTTCGATTTGTTTTGCCAGATAGAACCGCGTGCCGTTGCCATGATCGTAATCCCCCTCAGGAAATGAATGTGATGTCAGCGTAACCTGAGGGGGAGGATGGGTGTCAAATACCCTGTTGATTCCTGGACATGATGCGGGAAAGCTCCCACGCCGTTGCCGGTCCAAGCCGACAACTTCCGCCATGACCGGGATGAGCGCAGTCGTGGCGAGTACCTAAAAAACGGAAAAAGTAATACAGCCGGGTTTTCATCGGTCACCCGTGGGGGTGGTGGTACATCACACCGTCGCGCACCTGAAGGCAGATGTCCTCGGTCTTCGGCACCTTCTCGGGCCAGAGTCCGTGGGCCTGCATGTACGCTTCAACGGCCTTCCAGTGCTGTTCCTTGGCGTCCTGGGAGCGGCGTTTGACCGCGTCGAATTCGCGGGCGATGAAGTTGAGCTTCTCGTCCGTGGTTTTCTGAAGGGCCAGAAGCTCCGGGTGGTCCTTCAAAAAGAAGAGGGGCACTCGGTGCTGGTGTTCGTCCTCCCCGCTCAAGTGGGCGAGAAGCCCGCGAAGCTCGGGCGGCATTCCGCTGCCCTTGGTAATGGTGATCGAGGGGCCGTCAGTCTTCCCCCCGAACATGCGTTTGAAAAAGTCCATGGGACTCCTAGTCTTTGTACGGCATCCAATGCTGCTGCGTCCGGTGCCTGAATTGGATGCGGTTAAATAAATCCATCCAGCTCATCCGGGAGCAGATAGTTTGAATCAAGTCCAGTTTTGCCTTGGTCTCGGCGCACTCTGGTCGGCGCATGAGATCGTTGGCCATCTCTTCGACGGTCTGCTTGGCTGAGCGTCGTGTTCGGTCAATTCGCATATAACCCCCTGCATCAGGACTACCTTATTCGATTCCAAGGTATATGCGGGCATTGGTCAATAGCTCACCCACGGGGCCGTCCGGCTTGATGGGCTTCTTCTGTTCGGCAGCGGAGTTTTCAAGCCAGTTGCAGTACTCGCGAAGCGGAACCTCGGGAATGTCGCAGAGGCGCTTGCCCAGGTAGATCCCGAATTTCACTTTGTACTCTGCCGCGTGCTCGGCGGATCCGGGCGGGTGACCGGCAGGGCCTAAAGCTTTGTCCAGGTCATCGATGTCGTCCGGTTGGAAGTCCTGATTTTCATCAGGGGGGTGAGATTGATTTTCGATTGGCGGATGGGCAGCGGGAGGAGTGGGCTTCGGTTTCGCTTTGCCGGAGTTGCGCCACTGAACCAGCAGCTCCCCGGTCTCCTCGGTGATTTGGAAGATGGGTTTTTTGTCGAAGAGGTGGGTACGATCCTTTGAAACCTCGGCCTCGTGGTTCATGGCAACGTCGAGCACCAGAGAGAATTCGTATTCGATGCCGTCCGATTGAACCGGGGCCATGCCGACCTTCTGAACCTTCTTTTTGCCCCCCTCCTCGGACTGTGCGTACTCCATCTTTGACCGCATGGTGGCGATGAAAAACGGAATCGACGAATGGAGGTAACAGGACTTGAATTTCAGGTCCTTCGCTTTGATCGGGTTCCAATTGGTCCAATGGTTGGAGCCTGGGCGGGCGTCAAGCTGGGCCTTCTGCTCCAACAATCCCCCCTCCCCTGCCCAGGCATGGGTGATCGAATCGCAGAGGAGCGCGACGTACCCCGCTTTTTCGGCCTCGTGGATGGCAGCGATGTACTTCTCCGTGGTGAACGGAGGGGTGAGATTCAAAGTGTCGAAGTCGAAATGCTCGGAGTAAAGCGAAGCTGAACCGTTCTCGGCGTCGATCACCGCGAAACGTCCATTCATGGCTTTGGCAATTCCGGCAGCGAGCCTCAGGCCAGAAAAGGTCTTGCCGGATCCCGTGGGACCAGTGATTGCGATTGTCGGATTCGTAAGGAAACGCTCGGCCTTCTTAAAAGCCATAATACCCCCAAAGGTAAAAGTAGATTGAACACCCGCAGTTGTAACTGCACGGTTCGACTATATTTTTTTTGAGGGGGAGTCAACGATATTGGAGTGGGGTGTTTCCCCGGGTTTGACCCCGGGGCTACTGTTACCGAGGGCCTGGTGTTGCACCAGGTTCGATATCCCTGGTCTAACCGCTCCGTTCTTATTTGCAATAGAAAATTGCTTGAATTCTGCGTCGGAGATCACTTTCCCGATGACTTCTCGGTGCCAGCCACGTTTCGGAGGCCATTGAACCCCGATTGCTTCCAGCTGTGCCCGTGTCCAAGCCCCGTTGGGTGTCCGGTTGGCGAGCAAAATCTCTTTCGTCAGCTTCATATCGATCCCTTCGAGGTGCCTTTCTTGGCACAGGTACCCGTTCAAGGTCAGCCATAAGCCGTTGCTTGTTGGATCGCAATTACTTAGCGACCGCTTCCGCGTGGTGCTCCCCAGTGTATGCTGTTCCTCCGGACCGCTCCGGACTTAAGGCACCAGTTTGTACATGCGCTGATCCGAGGTCCCCCCCCAGTATACAGTACACCCCCGAAAGATTGGCCCGCATCGCTTGCTGCCGGTTCTTGCTTTGCGGATGGGCTCTTTCGGAAACCCCTCACCGGCACGACACCACGGTCATTGATCTTTTGGGACCATTCAAGAAGAATTTACCGCATGTACATTCTCGACGTTCAGCTCCACTCGCTTCCCGATTCCCTTAACAAGGGGCTCCGTGGTCACCGCATGAAGTACTTTGCGAAAAATAAAAAATGGGACTTCCTGATTCTCGGGATGGTGCGAAACAGGCTGCCGCCGACACCCCTCAAACGCGCTCGCATTACCATTGTCCGGCATTTCTGGCGGTCACTGGATTACGACGGGCTGGTGGGTTCAATGAAGCCGATCGTCGACGCTCTGGTGGACGCTGGCGTGATCGTTGACGACTCGTACCAAGTGACCGGGCCGTGGGTTGTGACGCAGGAATTCAGGCCGAAAAAAGAAGGACCGCTGTTAACGGTCCGCGTAGAGGAATTGCTACAAGAGTGAGCAGATCTTGGGGTTGGCTTTGATCGCATCCCCGATTTTCGAAAACATCGAGACGCAAGCCGGTTTGATCGCGCTCTTCTTCAGGTTGATCGGGCCGTAGTGCGTGCGCCGCGTGCGAACCATGACCGCGTGGTATTCGGTCGCAAACCCCGGGCACTCCTTCGACAGCTTTTGAAAGGTAACCCCTTCCCCCGTCCCCCAGTTTTTCAGGTTGGATTCCGAGCAGGTCGTTTTGCCTTTATATTCAGCAGCGTAACACCCATCCGAGCTGGCCTTGTACTGCGCGAAGAGCGCGGGGAGCACCGGGCTGGCCGAGCGGGAGTTGTAACTGGTCTGATAAAGCCCTGCCTCGCACGTTTCCGAATCGGTATTCGAAGCGCCGGGATCCTTCCCCACGCACCAACGCCACGAGCTTTCGCGGGCAGCTGAACCCAATACCAATGCGAACGTCGACTCAAGCCGTGGAGGGCCTTTTGCGAGGCCGTAGTGGGCCAGGGCGTCCTTCTTGGCGTCATCCCCTACTGGTTGGCTGGCAACCTTCACCCAGGCCGCGTCGGGCGCACAGGCGGCCCGTGCGTACGTGAGCGCGATCCCTTTGAGGAAACCCTGCGGGGGCTTCCCCTGAACGTCGTGAGCGGTCTGAGCGCATTCGGATTTGATCGCCAGGTCGGTGATGGTTTGGAGCGAAGCGGCGGCAACCGGTTGAGCGGGCTTTGCCGTTTCGGCTTGTTGCTCCGGTTCAGGGGGGAAGATCTCCCCCACCTGGACTCCGGCGCATCCGGTCAGTAAAAGAGCGAAAATGAGAATGGATTTCATCGGCTCGACTCCCCGCTGTTCGCGGATCCACCGCAGTTGACCGACTTCGTAACCGGGCCTGGCTTTTCAACCTCGGCAGGCCAGCGAACCTCGCAAACCTCTTTCACCGAGTAGTTCGATCGCTTCACGGTGTTGCCCTGGTTACCCCCGAAGCCGGGGAAGGTCGCTCCCGATTTCGCAAGCTCCGCCGCCGTGCAATCGCCGTCCGCGAAGGTCACGTGGTTGCCTGAACCGCTGGAGCAATTGTGGTTGTGGTTGATGTGAACGACCGCGCCCTTCGGGATGCCGTTCTTCTTCCAATCGATCTCGACGCCGTACTTGGCCCAGTTGCGAGCGCCGGCAGCACCGGCCACGTACTTCTGACCGACTTCGGAATTCATCGCCAAGACGAAAAGGCCGCACCAAGCGAAAGAG
>CAZBOT010000033.1:0-19597 GCA_964493575.1 uncultured Candidatus Saccharibacteria bacterium
TGCTGCGCGTCCCACAGCTTCTTCTTGCTGACGAGCTGCTTAGCGGTCTTCCGGGACCGCAGCGTCGCGAGGCGTTCAGCGAGTTCCTCGACCGACATGGTCTTGAAAGTCTCGGCATCGATGCCGCGGCCATGTAGGACTCTTGCCTCATGTCTTGTCAACTTCAGTTCAGGTAAGGCCCTTCGTATCAAGTCCGGGCCATCGGAGCGAAGTGCGTCCGGAAAGGCAAGGATGTACATCAAGTTGAATTGTCCATCGCCCAGGTATGACGCAAACCTCTGGGAGATGATCCAGCCGTCATCGATGAGGAATTGGATCGACTGTTCCACATCAGCAATGTGTGTGTCCAACTCTGGTACCGTACCGACGGTAACTATGCGTGTTACTACCTTATTCATCATTTCCTCCAAAGTGCTCAATCAATGGATAGGGTGCATACCTGACGCAAACAGATACTGCATAATTCGCACAAGGCGAATATAGTCCGCTGGCGCGGTCTTGTACGTAAGGAGTTTTTGCGTATGTACAAGCTATTAAGAGGTGTTGCGGGTGCAACAGGAAATTAGGATAAACCGGTGGTGGTTTATGAAAATGAGGTAACAAGAAGGGGAAGTCAGTGCTCTTTCGTAAGAGAACTCACTCCCCTCTCTGTTGCCTAACAAGATTGTTAAAGAACATGTTATGGGCTTATGAGTCTAACATTAATTTCAATACGTGAGAATATACCTATAGTGTGTTGACTTTCTGCAGCATAGTGCTAAAATTATGGCACCATTTTGGGACTACATTTTTGTATGCCTCATACGTACATTAACAATCTACGTTTGTTAATGAATTTTTTTATTAAGTATGGGATTGCATGGGGTAAGTGGGTGGGAGAGAGAGAATCATTATGATTAGTTCTCTTCCACCCTCTTTTTGCTTGCAAAAGCACCCTTTTCCTCTTTCTCTTACGAGAAACTTTGCTAGACCACGTTCTAGTTACTGGCTCACGCCAAAAACAAACACCTGTCTCCCGACATGTGTAGAACACCTCATCCCCCGATGAGTTGGTCACCAACCTATGTCTCTCCCTCGAGACGTAGTCAATCCCCTACTTCACCGTACGTATACCGTACAGCAAAATGTTTTGAAATCGTTTCAAAACTCTCAAAAAAACCGAAACATCCTACGTTTCGCGTTTCCTTGCAGAAGACGGATCGCCGTCAACTGCTTCATCGCAACAGGCACCCTGCTCGGGTGTCCAGAAATTGGGCAAAAGGATGCCCAAAAAGCCTTACGAGTGTTGAGGAGCACTCGTACCGGCGTAGGGAAAAAATCCTTGTACGCTGTCGTCCCGGCAGTAGTCGCTGATGGGGTTTATCCCCGGAAGCGTCTACCTACGGGAGAGCACGACAGAACTGAACCCTCTTGCGAGGGGTTCGGGGGGTGGTCCAACGTTGACTCGCGTTGGAATAACCGCCTGATTGCCATGTCGTTCAACATGGCGACGAACTTGAGTCGAAATCCGGTCGAATGCTGATCGGTGCCACGGGGGTGGCAAACACGAACCAGATCCGCCTTGGGCGGAGAATTCGTAAAGCCTGACAGGAATGCTACAGCCTGTCAGTACGAGACTCATCAAGGGCATGGTGGGTTGACCGCCAAGGACGAAGACTCCTTAGTGCGGTTAGCCAGAGCAATCTGTCTTTCCGCAACTTTGGACGTTTTCGTTCTGACTATGGAGGTCAATCATGTTCACCGATCTGTTAGGTAATCCGATCTTTTTTGTACTCTCAATGGTCAACTCGGCGATCGTTTCGGCGATTGTGACGTGTTGGATCAAGGATGGGTGCAAAATACCGTCTTTCCGGCTGCAGATGCCGAAGCGGTATCGTGTTCAGAAGGCTCGCCAAACGCGTCGCAAGGCCGAACCCATCTCTCCGGAGATGTGGTGTAAGTTGGCCAAAGCGATGCGCAAGATGACGCCGTCTCAACAGCGGGAGTTTAAAATGTGGCTGAAAAGCCAAAATGGATCTAAGATTCATACTCACGGTGACCTTATCCGGCAGGTATACGCCTCGCCGCCAGGGTTCCGTGAGTGGCTTCGAACGATCCTTGCTCCGGCAGGATTGATGGCGACGCGACCAGCGTTCGCCTTCGCAACAGCGTAGATCGGATTAAAGATTGGGCAAAAGCCCAGGAGGTCAATCATGGCACAAGTTAGTGGAAGACGTCGGCGACCGAGCCGGTCTGAAGTACTGTGGGAAACTCATCCACAGTTACGGCTTTTGGCCGAGTCAATCCACGAAGTACTCGTTTTGTGGCCGCTGCGGGCCATTCGGTTCATTGGGCGACGTATCCGCGAGGAATTCCGTCAGAATGGACTGATCTGGGTCGTGTTGCCGGTAGTTGGGATGCTGATGGCCACCCTCGCCAGTCTGGCGGTACAACAAGGGTGGGTCGAAGCGTACCCTAACTATGTGTCGGTGACCGCACTGTTGCCGTTTGCGTCGTTTCTCTTCCTACGGGTGACGACGGGAACCCATCGGTGGCTGTATGATCATTCAGACAGTTACCAATACAGTGTGGATCGGCTTTGGGGCTGGGTCACCAGCCGGCCGCGTGCCATCTGGGGGTTCATCACCTCCCGTTGGGCGCGTACGACGCTGTTCGTGCTCCTGATTGCTGCCGGCGTCTTCGCCGTGCGGATTTGGGATGTGCGATTAGCGTTGGTGCCGGTAGTGGTCTTCGGTCCGTCGGCTATCGCTGCTGCTCTGTTGAAGGGTCGGCGGGAGAAGAAGGGCGTTCGGTGGACGGCTTCGCGGGTCTTCCCGTGGGTCGTTTATCCGATGTTCGTTTTTCTGTACTCCGCCCAGTCTTTTTGGGCTGCGGTCGAACCCACGCTGGATCGTTGGGCCAGTGAAACGTGGCTGGTCTGGCCACTCTCCATTCTGTTCGGCGTGGTCCTCACGCTGGGCATTCGAGTGTGGAACCGGATCGCTGGTGATCACAAATTGGCCTGGTACCATGGCCTATGGATCGTCCCGTTGGCTTCCGCGCTGATGCGCTGGGTGGGGTTTAAGTTGGTCTTGTATGAGACCGACCTCGCCCGCGTTTTGAGCGGTGCCGCGGCGTTCTGGGCGGTACTGGCCGTCCTGTTCTGGCGCTGGTTGGTTTTTTCCCGGCTGTGGAAGGATAATCCCCTCCGTAGCATGGGGTTGGTCAACCAGGATGGTGAAGTGTTGGTGAATGAATCGATGCCATATATTGAGTTCACCTTGCCGGTGAGCCGTATTCTGGCTCCGATTCTGCAACTGGCGTTTCACATTCATCCGGAAGCAGATCGCACCGAGTACCTTTCATTGCTTGATCCTACAGCCGGTCTAAAAGGCGTAGTCAGAGTGGCACTTGGACTCCAATACTCGCGAGGGGAAACAATCGATACATTCGCTGACCACGAACGAGTAAAGGATTCAGTCGCGATTTCGACTACGTCAAAGGTACCGTTGTCCTGGTGGGGGTATGTCTTCCAAAATGCAATGCGGAAGCAACTACCCAATCCCAGCAAGGACAGCTTTCCGACCCCATTAGCACGTTGGCTAGACATTGCGCATGTTAGGTTTCAAGATGCGGATCTAGGGCCTGACATTGTGAAACACGTACCCATCCGGGGCGTCGGGAAGATGTGGATCGTAAAGAAAGGTCCGAAAGTGGATGGGAAGCAGACCTGGTTTCGGTATGACGGAGAAGATGCCTGGTCTCGAATCTGGCTTGCCATGTATAAGGCTGGTCGTGATATCGACAACATGGCGAACACTTTCCGGCAGGCTGCGGACCGTGCGAAGTGGGCACGGGAGCATCCCGAGGCACGTGGCACTGGCCGTCAGCGTGTCGAATGGCGAGGCGATAGGAGGTAGCGATGCAAAAGTTCCTCACTATCCTGTGTGTCGTAGCTCTCTTGCTCGCGGCCGGATACGTCTGGATGCAGAAGCCGGCTGACCTCAACCTGCAGGTCCTGGTCCCGCAAAACGACTTCTGGAACCAACCGTCTGTTACTGTTCGTGGGGTGTCCTCTGGGGCAGACATCACGACGGTTACTGCTCGCGTTGGAGACCAAGAGTTCTTTCGGCAGAACGTGGCCGCTGAGGAATGGTCGCTGCCGATTGCGATTCCGGTACGCGACGGTGACATCGTCATCGCCGCAACAGCCGTCCAGAACGGCTGGTTCATCTACCGGGGTCAGCAATTGCAGCAGGAGGTCGTATTTCGGGTGGATCAGACTCCGCCCGTCATAGTACACCCCCTGTCGGCGGCCACGCCCAATGGTTTGTATATCAACGGATCCGTTCAGGATAACTACTCCGGCATCCATGAGGTTCGCCTCGCCGGGTATCCTGCGACCGTTGATGCTTCTGGTGTATTCTCGGGACACATCCCGTGGGAGCAAGCGCTTTTGATGAGTGCGATTGAAGTTCGGGCAACCGACAACGCGCTCAACACAGCTACTCTCCCGGTGAGCATGCAGCTCCCGGAAGAATACACTATTATCTATGATGGCAACGGTGTTGCGATTCAGGCGTCACCCACGCTTGGGCTCCCCTGCCCGACGTTTGATGTCTATTTCAGAAACGTCAGTTGCCACTACGTCTCTCGTCGCCTGATGGCAGACAGCTGGTTGGTACGTCGGTTCGACCCCTACCCACCGATGATCGTTGGGACTATCACCGTGACGGTGCTGGTTCTGGCGGTTATTGGGGTGGTACGGAGTCACCGGCGACGGCCCGCTACTCCTGCCCTTGTCGTGGCAGCAGCTGCGTCTTCGGATACCCCGTCGTTTTTTGAGGAGACGGGCCCAGTCGATGCTCCTGCTGCTGTTGTCTCCCCTACCTCCGAGGTGGTCTCCAGACCTCGTCTGGTGGTATGGGAATCACTTTACCAGCGGCTGAGCCGCCGCGCGGCGGCAATGTCCAGCGGTGACGAGAAGGATGAAATTGTTAGCTTTTTGCGGGCGAATCAAAGCCTACCGGGTGGTGACGCGGCGCTCATTGAGGCCGCGAGTGCAACCGGCAATGAGTCTTTGGTCGCCTTAGTAGAGGAGGTCAATCGTGGCTAAACACAAAAGTAGTGAAGAGCATTCCGGCCGCGCCCGAACCGGTAGCGACTATGGGTGGCTCCTCAAAGCAGTGGTCGGAGGAATTGCCGTGTTGGTGATCTCCGTACTGCTGTTGGGGTTTGTTATTGGCAGCGGCGTAAGCTCGTTTGTCGATGCCAAATCCCACGAGCGCATGGTCGCCGCGCAAGAGCGGGAGGCGCAGATCCCGGCCGTAGTCATGGTCGCGGAGGCTGACGCGCGAGAGGCTGCCGCCATCGCCGATGCGCGGGCTGCCCGCTCGGATGAGACCGCCGCCAGCCAACTCGCCCAGGAAAATGTCTGGCGTTGGTTTTGGATTGGTTTGGCGTTCCTTATGGTAGTCGGCGGTGCGCTGCTTTGTTGGCAGTACATCCTGTATCGCCAGGCTTTGCTTCGCCGTATGGCTACCGTGCCGAACATTCAGACCGATGGCAACGTGACGATCATTACCCCACCGAACGGGGTGCCCCTGCTCGCCTATCAGAACCTGCCCGCCATTGCTGCGCCGCAAGTGCAGAACGGTCTGGCATTGCAGGTCGCGGAGGCACCGGTGGTGAACGCTTTGGCGCACGCGCAGGCGGCCCAAGCAGCGGCGCAATTTGCCATTGCGCAAGGCACCACGCCGGCCTTCCTGCAGCGGGCGAATGACTAATGGTGGAGAATGCCTGGGTAGCTCAGTAGTATCGAAGCCGCCCAGGCTTCTTCTCAAGGAGTAATACCATGAGACGGAGAAGCAACTCCCCACCGGAAATTGTCGAAGGATTCGTATGGGCGTCGGACCGCGATCGGCCGATCTCTATGCCCTCTTTCCCCGAGCCGGAGGGAGACTATGCACTGTTGTGGTGGCACGAAGAGGAACGTACCTATCGTGTCCCTTGCAAACAGGTAGCTTGGCTCTCTCAAGGCCAGTTTGACTTGCTCAAACTGAAAGAGGGAGATCGGGTCGGTGTTAGGCGGTCAAGCAGGAAAGGCAAAGACTGGGAAGTCGTGCACGTGCACGGACTCCCGGTGAGTCAATGGCTCCGTGAAGGCCGACGTGAGTGGAAAGAGCAGCCGTCATTGCTACGCGAGTTTGTACCTTCGCGTCCACCAAAAGACGATTTGATGGCGCTATACACGCTTCTATTTCCGGTTATCAAGGGAACCAGCACAATCATTGCTGGCCCGCCAGGATCGGACAAGTCGCGAGTGATGGTTCAGCTGATTCGTCAACTGGTGGGCAAGAAGGTCATCATCCAGGCGGAACGTTCTTCTGAGAGGAAAGCGTACCCAATGGACGATGAACATGAACTATGGGTGATTAATGGGGACTTGGATCCCTCCGACATCGCCCTGTTCGTGGAGTTCGCACTGCGTACAGTAGAGTTGCGGGCTCCCTATGAGAATGGTTTGATTTTGGGAATGGATGGTCTCATAGGATATGCCCAAGCCCTGAATATGGTGACGGGTAGCTCCGGCAAGACGCTTTCGGGCGGCCTTGACCCAGAGCTTCTGCGCTCCACATGGGGGCATCTTTCGCTCGCGCGGCATGTGCCGGATGGTCGCCACGTGACAATGCTACTCGTTTTTGCCTATATGGACTCCATGTCCGAAGGGATGGTTGAGTTTCTGAAAGCGAAGACAGAGAGTAGGGTTTCGCTTGGTGACGGGAGCATCGCACATACGAGCCTGGTTGTTAGTCGTGACGGTGGATTCAAGAGCACTCTTCATCGCAAGGTGGAGGATGTTGTTGGAATCCGTGCGGCATCGTATCTGTGGAGTCTGTACAACACGGAGAGAGTGTCAAGCGGAAGACCTCCACAGACAAACAACCGGCTCACGCGGGATCAGTGGATGGCATTGGCTGCTTGCGTTCGTGAGCAGTGGATTGTCCCAATGAGCCCGCGTACGCTTGCACGATTTCTGACACGACTTTGGGAACAGTGGCCTGCCATCGTGAAATACGATGGTAAGTTCGACGTCTTCCCTCCCGAAATCGTTGAGGATGTCGAGGCGATGCTTCGCCGGCGTGTCGAGGTTGAGGCAGAAGAAGCAGAAGCTGAAAAAACGGGACGCGATCCGTCGCCGTTTGACGTAGCGACATCTGCATCGGCAGCTGGCCGGAAAAGTGCCCGCGACCGTCGGATGGCTCAGCAGACAGCAGCGGCCGGGGACGATCGTCGTAAAGGGCGAGTCGCTCGGCAAAAGCAATCTGCAGCGGCCAATGGCAACAACGGTCGACCGACCGAGCCGCTTCGTCCCGGTCAATTCGTGGCACCTGCCCCGGTGTCTGCAAATGGCAGTGCCCATGATGATCAGCCTGCCGAGCAGGTTGAGGAGCCGGTGGTTCAATCGGCGCCCTATGTACTACCGGACGTAGATGACGAAGAAGCGGCGCGCGCGGCTGCCAGGTTGGCGGCGGCGTATACCAAAGCGGAAGCCAAAATCGCCAGCGGCGCTATCGCATGGTTTCCACAAGTAACGGAGGAAGGGAAATGAACGAAGAATTCGCAATCACTGGTTTTGTAGAGGAAGAGCTTGACGGGGTGGTCCCCGCCTTCCTTCTTCTGCTGAATTGCCACAGGGTGCGGCTTCGCCGTGTCAATGGCAAAGTGACGTTCACGTGGCGTCGTGAAGAACGGAACCCTCGTAAGATGGTCCCGAAACACGAGCCGCGGGAGGTACTCTTTCCTCCTCCCGGTCCCCGTTACAACTTCGACTAACCGACCGGAGTCACTATTCCTCTAGTGACATTATTGTGGAGATCAATAAGGAGACGAGGACCCGGGTTTATCCGGTGGTCTCCTTCCCAAAAAGAGCCGCACCCACTTCACAGTGGGGGCGGCTTTTTCTTTGCCTAGGAGGCACACAATGCTTACATTGCAGTTTGGCAATGCTGAGGTAACGCTGCATCAATGCTGGGGTGCATTTCGCGGACAGGTTCCCGTCCGGGAGTTTTGCAAAGTTTCGTATAAACTGCCGGGTGCTATCGGCGAACAGGAGTACACGTTCGCTGAAGTTGGATTCGAATGGAACCAGCTGAAGCAGCGCTTTGTCCTGGGTCCGGATTACAATACGTTCTTCGCGGAAGTGCGTAATCACTTCCCAGAGATGCTCGTACTCCAGAATGTCCCATTGCTAGAGGCGCTCCAGTGCTCCGAACAGTGCAGTGACGGTATGCCGATTCCCTATGCGTTCTGGTTTCGGGCGGTATCCGAGATCGAGTTCGCGCTGACACAGGAGTTTCGGCCGCCCCGTAACTGGTTGGAGCGGGCGTATCGACGTATGGTTTGGCGGCTCTACGAGTACGCCTTCGGCCGGTTCGCCTGCTACGGCGAATATGAGCTGGCATGAAGCTGCGACCACACCTCGCAGTGCAACTGCTGGTCATGGACGGTGAAGGGGATGTATTCGTAATCTGTCCAGATCTAAAGTTTTCACCGAGAACCTCAAGCCTGATAGGCATGCCTGCAGAAGTTAATGCATATGAAGGTACGAGTGTTCGCGTGGTGGGACTGGCTGTAGAAGTCGAGTTTCATGGCACTTTGCATGTTAGTCCTCGGCGGGTGCATGTCGAAGTCGACTGCATCCTGATTGGACCATACCGAATAACGTGCGGAGAGACCAAGCTCACGCGTACCGTCAATGCGCTTTTTGAGAACATCACACGATACTCATGGCGCGTATACGGTATTCATGGATTGAGGATTGCACAACTCGGTGCGGTCCTCCCGACGTGCATTGAACAGGGCTTTTGTGAGTATGCAGCGGAACTTGCGAAGAGAATGCAGCAACTTTCGAGCCTGCGGGAAAGGCATCCTGCTCTTTGGTATGTCATTCAACAATTCCAATAGTCGTTACTGGAAAGAGATGTTCCATAACGACAAAAACCCGGACGCCTTTGCAGGCGGCCGGGTTTTTTTATGCTCTCTCTACACTCTAATAGGTAATGACGTATACCGCTTCGGGAGTTTCGAAGACGGCCATACCATCAACCAAAAGCCCTTCGCGGGCCAGGAGCTGAACGAGTCCTTCTGCACCGATCGTGAAGTCGGGGTTTTGATTGACCCACGTATCAACGATCCACGTACAAGTTATGTAAGGATGGATCCCCGGAATCTCGTTCTCGATATGGCGGAATGCCAGCGCGAACTCACCGACTGAGACCAGTTCTTCCAGTCGCTGAATGAACTGTTCGTCGCTGTATCGCGGTGGCCGTGAACTTCTCGCTACTACCCATAGCAACACGCCCAACAGGACAGTCATTACGGCGACATCACCTTGCATCGTTTGCCTCCTCCGCATCATTGCCGATCTCTGGCCAAACCTTTATGAGGGACATCCCGTGCCAGACCATTTTCTTGTAATGATCTTCAGGATCGCCTCTATCATTCCAGTTTAGCCATTCTGACAATGCGCCTAGGGCGAAAGCGAGCCTGTATTCAGGCCCTCTCGGTTCGAGAGTCCTTCGGATATCGTCGATGATCTTCTTGAGTGTGCTGGATCCATCTTCCCAGTCTAACCACTCATAAACCGCACCCAAGAAGTGGGCAACCATGAGGTTATCCACCCTTTCGGTGGGATACAGATCGTTAAAGAGGTACCGTCGGGTTCCGTCTCGGCGCACCTGAAACAACGTCCACGCATGCCAGGGTGCCTGGTAGATGCCTTGCTTCTCTACGGGGTACTCCTCGCCCTCTTCTACGAGAGAAGTCGGTTCTACTTCGATAAAGAAGCGCCTGTTGTTGAGCGGAGGGCATGCAACATCACTCGACATGATTGGCCTCCTCGGTGATCCGGTGCAACGCACGCAGCGCCGCTTCGACCAGTCCGACCTTATGAGGGTCACCCTGGTTCACTTCGACCACTTCGCGCAAGAATTGCAGCAGCTCGTCCGTTTGGGAATGGCCGCCGCAGTACGCTCGCAGTAGGGCACTACCCAAGTTGGGTTCCTGAGACTTGGGCCACCAGACCATCGTCCAGTAACTAAAGCCACCTTCGTTACGGTGAATGATCCTATACCCGAGATTATTCATCTCCGGGCACGGTATCTCGGGACCAAACTGAGGATGATCAGAGTTACCCATTAGCCGCCTCCCGCTTGAGCCGCTCGATAACCCAGTTCACGACATGTCGTGTATGAGAAATCGGAAGCGTCTCATAGAGAGAATGCATCAAGGAAAACATCCCACCCCTCTCATCTAGCGAAGCTACCTCGATCTGGGCATAGGCGCCATACTTCGGCAGCACCCACTTGCGCGGCCAGAAATACACGGACCAGACTTGTCTTCCGGCCAGGCCGGTCGTGAAAATCCGAAGTCCCATCTTGCGGAACTCCGGGCACTCGACCTGTTGGCCATACTGTGCCAGATAGCTCGGGGGTATGGCGGTTTCAAGTTCCACTTCACCATATTCGAGTCTAAACCAAAGAAGGTAAAACTCTTCTTCCCAATCATTGGTTCTCGTACAGGTGAAAGTGTGGTAGAAACCGTCCGATCCCAGGTACAGGAGCAATACGGCCGCGTGGTCCTTGACAGAGTAGGCATACAAAACTCCGTTGCCTACCGCCACTGACTTCAGTAGCCGATTGACGGGCCGGTTCAGGCCGACTACCAGTGTATCGGCAAGTTCGCGCGGGGGATCAGATTTGGCCATGGAATTCCCTCCACATCTGACTGGTGCCCATTCTGACATTCCGGATCCATTGGATATGGAAATCATCGCCGGCGTCAAAGACTTGGACGATTGTAACCTCGTCCGCTCGAGTCGACAGATGTTCGCCATTGTCCACCAGTCTTCTCGCACAGGCAGCTTCGGGCGTTTCGCCGTTGTAAGTTAGGTTGACTTCATCCCTAGTCGCAACTAGCACTAGATGTAGTTTCCCGTTTTCGGTCAATGCCGGCGTGATGTCGTTGCACAAAACCTCCAGCCATTCTCGTCCTGTGGCCAAACCGCCGGCCGCTGTGATGATCGGATATGTGTTGTACAGACCGATTGTCTTAGCGAGACGTCGGGCCTGTTCTAGATCCATGTACTCTTCGGACAGAACACTGGGGGGCATAATCACGAAGGCTGGCATGATGCCACCTCCGCGACTGCCTCCTCGGCCTCTGCTCGCTTAACGACGCGGACGTTCTTTGCGACGTGTTGCCCTTTCTTGGGACCATCGGTCCGAACGTGCAGATCGAACGTTACTTTATCACCAGTGTAGAGGTTGCGATACCCCTCGCCGGCAATATCGTTGAAACGGACGAACACTTCGCCCTTACCGTCATCCCGAAAGATGAAGCCCCAACCCTTAACGCGGTGAAAGAACTTCACCTTGCCGGTTTGGTTTTTCCGGATGCACCGTGTAGCGTGCTGCTCAGGCATTGCTGACCTCCACGTACCACGACAGAAACTCGGGTTCAATGGCGATGACTTGCCACTGGTCGTAGCCGTCTTTGTATAGGGTGCAGTAGACCACGTTTGCCTCGAGCTTGTCTTCAAAGAACTGACCGTTGGCAACCATGTTCCCCATGCGGGCATAGCTCGCGGTATCGTGGCCTTCATGGCAGATGAGCACCACGCTCTGGGCGCAATGTCTAATGACATCTTCTAAGACGTTGTCATCGTCTGTCGCGCCGCCGTGTTCGGCGGGGAGCATCAGGATGGCTACTTCTTCGAAGCGGGACAGATAGGCCGTGATGGCATCGCCTAACGGCGTGTCTTTCCCAATGGGCGGATGGATCACAATCGTTTTCACTGCTAAACTCCTTGTACTACGTACTGGGTCTCAACTTCTTGACGATCTATCGGTCGTGAGACCTTCTTCCGATAGCTCGTTTGTCCAGTGCCGTTTGCCAGACGGACCAGATCACAGCATTGCCGGTTCCAGCGGCTGCTGCACCCCCGACTCGACATCGGGGTTTCCTACTTTTTGGGGTCAGGTTCCTCGACCTGATGGTGGGTGTGAACGCACCCGGGGAGTGAAAGGGGGAAAACTCTGGAGAGAGCTGAAGGGGAACAAAAACGGGGATAGCAAATGAAAGTAGGAGGTGTGGAATAGATCTCTGAGAGGGAAAGAGATCATGTAATTTTGGCGAGACCAAAATTGGAACGAAAGTGAGGAAAGGGGTAAATTGGGGAGTTGTAAAGGGGGGATCAGAATCAGTAGTATTGTACTAACTCAGATCCCCTCTCTTTCCCCTACCCTAGCCTCACATTAGTGATAGTATTTTAATGTGCAAAAAGAGGACCGTATTATAGGGTATTTCTTGTGTTAAAACAATGCTAAGAGAGAATGCCGCCCCGTTACACGGGGCGGCATTCTATTCACAGCACATGCGGATACAGAATCCTGCGAACGGATCTGGTTAATCGGCGATACCAGGTCAACGGGAGTTCGAACATCATGTCACTGATGAAATCTCCAATGGTGAAAATGAGATTCCCGGTAAAAAGGTCGAAGACCAATTCCATGTGATCTCGCAATTCTAAGTACTTTCCCAGCATCTTACTCACTTCAGACTTGAAGCCGGGATTTTTGAAGATCATCCACTCTTTCATGAAACCAGACATCACGAAATCGCTGTGAGATTGACGTTGGATGACCCAGTCTTGCGCGATACTATTCCACCTATATTGTAGAGGAATCGATTTTGATTCCAAGTCACTAATACGATAGGTGACGGTGACTTCGATACCATCGGGTTGCTGGACAAAGTCGAAATCGATGGTAGCGCCATAGTGCGGTACAGATAGGGATCCTGTCTTATCGCTCATATAACCTCCTCCTCGACTGCAGGCAGTGGCGGTGACCAGATGTTCTTGGGGTCCAGTATGAGCATCCGGGACACAATTGGGAACTGCAATCTCATGGTAATTTTACGCGTTGTTGTCAGCGTAACCCACCCATTTGCATACCCATTGATCCATGCTGCGGTTAGGGTTGGGAACGTCTTATGCAATCGTTTGCATGCTTGTCCCATCAGCCGGACAGGGTAGCCAGCATGGCCGACGATGACGATGTGATCGTTGGCATATGGCATGAGAAGCTGGCAGAGTTTCTCATAGCCTTTGCTTACAAATGGCCTATTGGGCAGGAATACGACCTGCAGCTTGTCGAGACCAATGCTCGGATTGATGTCCGAGGCAATGATTCTTGCAAACTTTGCAAGATGGGGGTCAATAGCTATGACTAACATTAGTGTCTCCTTTTCAGAACAGAAGTTTATGGCTCCTTTATTTGTATGGGGGATCTCTTGGTGGGGGTGAGATCAAAGGTACTCTTGGGGAAAGAGCATAATTTGGGGGTTTGGGGGATTAAAAGGGGAACTAGTGCGTACTTTTGATATACGCAGTAGACCCACTTTTAACAGAATATTTGTTAAAGAACCGTTATATTGTTGCAATTATATTTAAACTTATAGCGAAATGAAAGGCGTAAACTTTGGGTAGTGTTTTTTGACGAGATACAGTATGATAATCAGGCATTTTTTGACCTTTAACAATCGACTACGTAATAGTGGGGAGCAAGCAGTACACGTACTGTTTACTTCCCCCTATTACACTTCCCCCTCTAAGTCTCACTTTGGAAAGTATAACGAGATCCTCAGTCTCAGAATACACACGATCGTTCGTGTTCCAAAACCTGATAGCTCCTCCTGTCAGTTGTTTATCTCCCCCCTCCCCCATCCCGATCCTCTCAGTTTGTTTGAATTACCTTCCATTTACACTTCCCCGTTTCATGTCCTTACGCCGCGTGAGACCGGCACCTCGGGAGATCCGTTGTACGGCGCGTTGCCCAACGTGCTGATACATCTGTATGCCAATTCGGGTGTGCATGCAGTAGCAGTAGTATTGAATGGCGTCTCACGTTCAATACTGCGGTGTTGAATCGTGAGACAAGTAGTTACATGGAGGTTCGATGTTAAGCAGTATCTCGGTGGCTAGGGCGAAAAGCCTGACACTTCTCGTAGCGCCAATCGTGTTAAGTATCGCTGCGCTAGGTGTCATGATCACAGATACCCCGATACTGGTAAAGGCGTTCATCGTCTTCTTGGGAGCCATCGTCTTGTTTGCCTTGGAAGACAAGCTGGGCTTCAACAAGGCGCCGACCGCATTAGTTGCGGGTGTCGCATTGCTTCTTTTGGCTCGCACGGCTCTGCCTGCAGAAGAGTTTGAACACGCGTTGTTTGAGATGGGCGGCGAAGTCATTCAGATCGTCGTCTTCGTGTTCGCAGCGGTGCTCAATGCGGGGATCATCGTGCACCACAGAGCATTCGACAGATTGAGAACTGCGATCTATGTGCGGCAGTGGAGCGATTTGAAGCAATTTACTGTGATTGTGCTAATCGTCCCACTAATGTCTATGATTCTAGACAACCTCACTGCGACGGTGATTGGATTGAGCATGGCCCTCATGTTCTTCACGAACAGGAACAACATCATCGTTACGGCGGTGATGATTGTTATTGGCGCAAATGCGGGCGGTGCACCGTCCCCGGTCGGGGACATCACGACGACGATTCTTTGGGTCGCAGGGCTGTACACGGCTCAGCAAATCATCATCTACGGCTTGCTGCCGAACATAGTGATGTTTGTGGTGCCGTTTGTGTGGTTCCGTCGGCACGTTGAGCCGGTAGAAAACGACGACTCAAAAGAAGAACAGGTATACGCGTTGACTCGTCACGAGAAGATCGTGATTATCACTGCATTTGTTGCGTTCACCTTGCCGGTAATCCTAAAAACCACGATGCATCTTCCGCCGTGGCTTTCGCTCTCGTTGGGGTTTGGTCTGACGTGGCTCGTCGCCGAAGCACCAAACTTCTTCAACAGGTATGTGCGAGTTGTCAATGACTTCATATACCATGGACGTTCCAACGGGGTCGAGGACGTTGAGCACCCGACCGTAATGGATATCAATATCGAGCACAAACTCCGGGAAGAAGTCACCGTGTCGGAAATATTCTTCTTTGTGGGGGTTTTGACGATGGTGTCTGGCTTGCGCCTTGCCGGAGGTCTTCAACCGATTGCTGATCTCGTGTACGGGGGAACCCACCCACAGGGTCTGCAACTTATTGTCGGCCATGTACTCATGGGGTTGTTGTCCGCAGTATTTGACAACATACCACTTGTTGAACTGGTGAAGCAGATGCTTGAGGTACCACCGGGGAATTCCTGGGTACTTCTCGCAGCGACGGCCGGGAATGGAGGTTCACTTCTGTTCTACGGATCGGCTGCCGGTGTTGTTGCCTACGGCATTTTGCGAAAAGCCGGAGTTGTCTTTGGCTATGTCGACTACCTCAAAAAGGTCTCTGTACCAGTACTCATCGGCTACTTCCTGATGGTGCTGGTGTGGTACCTTCAGTACCTATTCGTGGGTATGTGATGAGCAAGAAGACAAGCAAAGGTCCTGGAAGGTATAGTTCAAGAAACCGCAAGGTCCATTCCAGGAAACAACGAAGGAAGTGGAAGAAACACCATGGAGAAGGTGCAGTAGTTAAAAAGCACACTCCATTTACCGATGATTTTGATATCGATGCATTCATGGAACGGATGCGTCGAGGCGAGATTGTCTAGGAGGTAATGATGATGCACCCCGCAGTGGGGGCAATATTAATGATGGTGTCCATGTGGATAGCCTTAGGAGTTGTGGTACTCCTTGCGTGGAGAAACGCGAAACCTTAGCCATAAAACAAAAGGCCGACCCGTCGTGTGACGGGGCGGCCTTTTTTCATATCAGTCTAGTCTAGCGCACGAAGATCTTCGCGCGCTTCTTCTCTCCAGCGACGATCGGCATCGATTTCCAGGAGTGCGTTACCGGTCGTCTTTAGTACCAGGCTCCAGTCGCCACCCATGTTCTGCTGGAACCAAACGATGTGGGCATTGATTCCCTGACGTGCCCACTCCTTCACGACTGTTTCGTAGTATTCAAGCGAATGCTGGACGAAATCTTGCTCGGCGATATAAGCACTTGCGCCGAAGATGTATACCGGAGTGTCTTCCGACATACCATCGACAGAATGCTCGTCAGCGGTAGAGAGATCCCGCCAGTCGCTTTCCTCGAGCACGATGCTCCTGTCAGTTAAGAACTGGCGAATCCAGTCAATCGCCACAGGGGGGAACCTGTCGGGAATGAATACAATGACTGTCACAGTATCACCTCCGGGTGCATCTCGCGCCACTGGCTGACGAGATGACTCTCGTCAATAGTAGCGTGTTGTAGCCACGTGATGTGGCCGTTCGCCGCGAGTACGCACACCAACGTGATGTCAGCCCGGGTGCACACCAGTCCGGCAAAGTAAATGCCAAGATGGGCAAGACTGTTCTTGATATGCCAAGCGTCGTTGGGCCTCAGTTCCGAGTCACCAACAATAATCAGGGATACTTGCATCCCAGGGCTATATGACGCGAGTTGCTCACACTGCTCTTTCAACCGGACAGCAACGCCGACCGCGTTAAGGTCGCCGTCATATACAACAGGCACGATCAGATTGTCCTCCTGGCCGAGCGCAGCCATCAACTGTTGCTCTTTGCCAGTAAGACGTCTCGGAATAAAAAACAGCGTTGTCATTCGTTCTCCTTTGGATGGAGGTCAAGTGCCTCCTGCACTTTACTTTTCAAATAGATGGCCTCAGGCGAATTTGCCAAAATACCCAAGAGCCAATCAAGGAAGTCGTGGACTTCTCCCGATGTGAGACGGGTCGAGCAGTTCGGGAGGATCTGGTTGAACCGAAAGAGCCTCCACACAAACCGCTTCTTGTGTTTCGACCCTCGATCTTCCCGATAAAGCCGAAACCCGAGCGGAAGCAAGGGGACCACTCGAACCTCACAGCCAGTCGTTGTCGGTTTAGCTCGGTGTGCCATAGTGCCACACCTCGTCTCGCTGCTCGGCATCATTCGCCGGAGCCTCTTTGACCGTTAGCCTGATCCAATTGGTGAAATTAGCAACTGTCGCCAATTTCGGGCCGACTGTCACGACGATTCTGAAGTTGATCCACATATCAGCCATCGGACCGACTTCGTGCGTGGCTGGATCGCTGACGACATGGATGTCGATCTCGATTGTCGGGTTAGACTCGACAATCGTCCGGATCATGTGATGGATGCCCGGGAGGCTAGTACTGGGCACCACGAGTAGGATCTGTTGAAAATCCTTCACGCAGCTTGCTACGAGGCTCATGAGGAAGACACTGCTGGATGCGCCGCCGTGCTCATCGTCTACATTCACGATGAAATGGCACCGACCAATCATATCTTGGATAGTCAATCCGTACTGCGCCAATATCCGACGCGTCGGATCAATGTACCTGCTACTAGCAGGCACAACCAATACCGGAAGTGGCGAATTCGAATTCACAACTAACCTCCAACTAGTGCTAGCTCCATTGCCAAATGTCCATATACGTGAGCTAGAACGTATACGGCATCGATACTATGCTTTAAAACGACCGGTTCCATCGGTTGTTTTGGTGATCAATTCGCCAGTTGGCGAATACCTACAGGGGTGGCTCCTCAAAGCCGTGCTGATCAAGCGGGGATTACAAGGGGTGCATAGTGGTTTGTGAAAGGAGGGGTTAAAAGAGGTGGGAATGTAGGAATTTGATCTTCTGTTTCGGGGAGGAAACATGAAGCTTTTGGCTATTTCTTTGGGAGAGAAATATGGAACGCAAAGGTTGAGGATTGAAGGAAAAAGGGAGGTAAGTAAAAGGGGGAGACATAAAAATCATGGCTCATTTTCATGTCTCCCCCATTTATTACGTCATACCTATTCCCTCCTTACTATAAGTTGTTAACGTTCAATAAGGGTCTATAGTATACTGCACGTGTTATAGGCCGACAAGCATGGAAATTCCCTTTTCAATTTCGTCCAATTCTACCGCCCCGAAGCCTAGCCGTGCATACGTAGAAGGCCTACCTTCAAAATACCTTCCTGGAATAAATGCTATCTTTTTACGAATTGCTTTTTGAAAGATTTGTTCAGTATCTTCCTTCAGATCAACATAAAAATTCATACCACCTTTCGGGGCGGTTGAAGTAATTCCCTGTTTTGTTAGCAATTCCTGCATAGTATTTCTTCTTTGATGTAACTCAGTCAGGCGCTTGTTTAGAAAATGTTCATAGTCAATATTTTTGAGGATTTCTATTAGCAGCAGTTGCGTAAGCAGATCTATCCCCGTTGATTCGGCATAGGGTGACGTAGTCAATCTTTTGAGTAATGCTTCATTTGTCGTAGCGATCCAGCCTGCAGATATGCCGCTTATAAACCAGTTTTTTGAAAAAGAATTAATAGCTACCGTTTTGTCATATCCTAAGCTCGAGCCATACCATGGAGTAGGCGGATAGATGATTCTGTTCGTTACCTCATCTACAATGAGCCAAATATCGTTTTCTTTGGCTATTTCTGCGATTGCAGTTAATTGATTTTCGCTATATATATTGCCGGTAGGATTCTCGGGAGTATTAACAAGAATTGCCTTAGTTTTATTAGAAATCGATGATTGGATATCCTTACTATCCCTTATATTTACCCGGACTTGTGTAGCACCAGAATATTGCAAAATTGTCGCAAAGCCTTCATATGAGATCGTATTTGTGATTACCTCATCACCCGGATTAAGGATAAATCGCAGAACAGTAAATAACCCTGCATACCCTCCATCTGTCAAAATGATATATTCAGGGGTTAATAATCTCTTTGCGTAGGTTTGCTCGATTTTCGCAATAAGCGTGCGAAGTTCCGGCTCTCCTCCAACCGCTGGATGATATAAATATTTATCGGTAATCGCTTCTTTTACGTTATCGATTAGCGGAACAAATTCAGTAGGAAACGGAAATTGCGCCGATCCTCTATCAAAGCGAATGCAGTCAGGAATACTCTTAGCATATGCATTAATGTCGTCTATTCCGATGAATGGCAACAAAGAATCGTTCTTAGGCATCTAAAGGCGGGCGGTTATCACGAAATCGTACAAATGGTCCGTATTCGTACCCAAGGACAGACATAATCCACTCCACCGCGAGGTTGGCAGTTTTATTATCGATATCACGCATTGGGTTTAGTTCGACAATATCAATTCCTGCTAACTGATTGTTATGATAGAGTCCTCGCAACACACGAGAAACATACATAATCTCTCTATAGGTAAGTCCGCCGTATGTTGGTGTGCCAACACCTGGAGCGAACTGCTCGTCAACGACATCAAGGTCAAAACTCACATAAATTTTATCGGTGTTTTTGCGCAGGCGTTGGATCGCAAGATTGATGGTTTGCGCAATCCCCAGTTCTTGCACTGTCCAAATATCCTGCACGTAGACAGCGTGAGTATGTACATATTCAATTTCTGGTGGGTCAGGGTTTCTAATACCCACACATACAATATTTCTATACGGCAGATGCGTTTGTCCTATAGATACAAGCTCATGTACGCCATCCCCCGTTAGTTGAGGAATTACCATGCCGTGTATATTACCGCTGGTAGTTGTTTGTTCGGTATTGCTATCCAGGTGTGCGTCAAGCCA
>CAZBOT010000034.1:0-1490 GCA_964493575.1 uncultured Candidatus Saccharibacteria bacterium
GGGGATTCTTTTTAAATATTATTCTGGGGTGTGGTTAGAACTTTTACGGAGCTTTACAGCTTCCTTAAAAGCTTCGCCAGCTTTAAACTTTGGAGTGTTCAATTCTGGAATTTCTATCTTTTGTGAGGGATTACGAGGATTAACACCAATGCGCGGCGCGCGATGAGAAACGCTGAACTGGCCAAAGCCACTAATGTTAACTTTCTCGCCGTTTTTGAGCGATTCGTAGATTAAATTAATGAAAGCATTTAGCATACGTTCTGCTTCTGTATAAGTGATAGATAAACGCGCTGCTAATACTTCGATTAAATCAGATTTGTTCAAACTCATAGGGTATCAAATTACTGATTTTCTATATTATAGCATACTCATACCGAATTTCCACTCATGGGAAAATAATATTTCCCAAGCCATTTACTAAAAACCCAATGCCGACTTCGATCCATTTCCAAATTTTTTTGAGCAGCTCCATAGATAGAAACATTCTAACATGCTAATTTGTTTCACTAAAGCCCTACGATGCCAAATTTATATAATGCATAGACTCCTGCGCTAAGACTAGCTGCGCCAATCGCAAAAGCACCTAGCAAATTTGGTTTATTCTTTGTAGTCTGAGTTACTAAGGGCTCTGGTTCAACAGCCTGCTCCACAGTTTGCTTCACCGCAGTACTCGGCGCTTTGGTTGACTTGGCTGTAGTAGTGCTGACACTCTTAGTTGATCCTTTTGTTGCTTTGGGAGATGGCGCTTCTTGAACCACAAGCTGATTTGCTTCACCTGGAGTAACTGCGGTTGTCCAAAGATAACCATCTTCAAACCACGCGTAGCTTTGGCCTTTTGTTGCTTTGGGATAAGCAACTTGATCCATTATCTCGCCTGCTAAGTTTTGTAGTTGAACCAACTTGCCAGCATCAGCAAGGGGCAACTTTAGCTCTGTATCAGTTAAGACATAATAAGAATTTGCACCCAAGCTGATCTTTGGCAATACCTGGGCTTTAGGGCCAATTACTAACTGATAGTTTGAAAGGTTAACAGAAACCGCACCTGGATTGTAGAGTTCTATGAATTCTTTTTGGGCTGGGTTTGGAGCAGGATATAATTCTGAGATCTTCAGTTGAGCAATAACTGGTTCTGGATCTGGATTGGGCTCATCTAATTCATCGTCCTCACCAGAATCTCCGGGATTATCTACTGGTAAAGCAGGATTAACTAAGCCCAAGCTTGACTGTGTCCAATACCAAGACCCGTCTACCAAACTATACGACTTACCTTCTGGTGCTGTACTGCTGTATGACACTGTGCTCACAAGTTCTCCGGTGCTGCTAAATAAACTTAGTACATCGCCACCACTATTATTGAGACCAAATTTACCAGCTGGAATTGTTAAAGCAACATACTGACCTGCCCCTAATGACTGGGACGAAATCGTAACAGCATTACTACTCAATGGCAGAGCTAAAATATCATCTAACACCAAATTTTCTAAGTTCAC
>CAZBOT010000034.1:1590-11640 GCA_964493575.1 uncultured Candidatus Saccharibacteria bacterium
AGCGACTATAAGAGACAAAGTACAAATTTCTCCAAACTGTTCGCTAGCTGAATTCATTTGCCATTGAAATCCATATTCTCCACTCTGGGCTGGCGCTGTGATTGCAACGGTCAAATTAAGCTGTTCTTGTGGATTGACACTAGTGCCAAGGTTAATCTCCGAACTACCCTCTGGCGCGTTCTGTCTAACTAAATACACTGAGCTATCCCAAATAGTGCTACCAGTATTAGCAAATTTTATATTCACAGCTACCGACTGGTTGACTGCGGCTTGGATAGAATCTGGTTCAAGTGCGCAGGATGCTGCATTAATCAAGTCTGGTACACTATCTGGCAAAACCTCGACACTCGTATTCCGGGGGTTACTAGGCAAGATCTGATAACCAAGAGCTTCAAATAAATCCTGGCGAACAATTGATTCGCCTGCCGCAGGATTACCTAATCCAGAACTAGCAAGGCCATTGTCAGTTTCACCCCAAGCCAAGCTATCGATTAATTCTCCGGTATCCAAAGCCCCCTTACGCAAACCTATACCGTTATCGGCCGCTAAGGTCGCAGAAGTAGTTGTGTCAGGATTAACCGCAATCTCTGCCCAGCCTGAATTAGCCCATAAATAAAAACTGTAAGCTGGGATTAATATTTGGTTAGAAAAAGACTTAATCGAACTGTCGGTTGTTCCCAACGCAGATCGCTTTACTAACCTGTAACCATTCAAGTCCACAGGATAAGGATTGGGATTATAGAGCTCAATAAAATCATGGTTTGTTGCTCCTTCACCACCTGAGATTTGCACTGCGGAAATGACGATAGGTAAAACCGTGACTTCGGCACGTGCTGTGCGCACGGCTAAACCAGCCATGCTCCCTATGGCAACAGCTAAAGCTGTAACCCAAAGCAAAATTTTGTGTTGCATAAGATTATAAATTAATGATCTTATTCTCATTATGAACAACACACATCAATCTCCACTCAAGAAAACCTCAATCTAAAATTAAAAAACACCCCGCTGACGCGAGGTGTAAAAATCTATCTTAGGATTGCTCGGATTCTGGCAATTCTTTAAATAAAGCTCCCAGCACACCATTTACAAACTTACCCGAGGATTCACCACCAAAGCGCTTCCCCATCTCGACTGCTTCGTTAATCGCCACTTTAGCTGGAGTACCTTTAAGATGAAGTAACTCATAAATCCCTAACCGCAGCACATTTCTATCTATGATAGTAATTTGTTCAATTGGCCATTCCGGCGCGTGCTTCACAATGACAGCATCCAATTCTTCTATATTACTTACCACACCCATCAACAACTCTTTAGCAAACTCCAAACCTTCTTGGTCAGGTGAAAATTCCTTGGATACTCGATCCAAAATTTCCTCTAAGTTGCCTTGGCGATTATGAAAATCCCACTCGAAGAGTGATTGCAAGGCTATTGTTCTAAGTAAGTGTCGGTTGGCCATATAGCAAAATTTTATCAGAACTGGACTATTTTGGCCAAGTTCGCGAAGCCAGCGAGCACCGAGTGAGACGTAATGAAAGTTACGTTGAACGAGGAGCACAGCTGGCGACAAAGAAATTGGCCAAAGGCAAACAAAAAAGCGAATTTACTTCGCTTGTTGTTTGCCGCAATAGACGGTTCTTTAGGCTTTGCGTCCTTTGTAGTAACCACAGTTTGGGCAAGCGTGGTGCGGCTGAGTTGGACTGCCACAATTCTTACACTTAGCCAATTGGCTTGCGGTTAATGAGTGGTGACTACGACGTTGATCGCGGCCACTACGGGTTTTATGCTTCTTTGGAACTCCCATATCGTCAAAATATTTAAATAGTCAATGTGCTGATTATAAGCTAAATCAGTCGATAAGTCAATGGATTAAAAAAGAGCTGATCGTGCGGATACGACCAGCTCCTTCGCCACCTGTCAGTTCCTCGCAAACTGACAAGAAAGTTGAAATGAAAAGTTACTGCAGAATCTCGAGCCTGGCTTCGGTTGCTTCTGTCACTGGCTGCGAAGCCGGAAAGTTTGGCAACAAAGCCTGGTAGATTTTTCCAGCAATGAATGCGGCGTAGGGACCATTGGTCCGATCGCGCCGGCCACGGATGATGACCACCACGGAATACATGGGGTTATCAACTGGAGCTACAGAAGTAAACAGGCCGATCCGAGAGACCTCGTCACTACATGTTCCAGTTTTACCGGCGACGTCATATCTAGCACCGTTACTTGAGCGAGCTGTACCAGACTTAGCAGCTTCACGCATACCGGGAACCAATTCTTGAAGGACTTCCTTCTCGACATTCATTTCGGTATAGCTGGGGGTGAAAGTTTCGCCTGACTTAACGATAGTTGGTTTGTACTTCCGACCACCATTGACGATACCGCTGGTCAGCACACCAAGCTGTAAAGGAGTCACTGTAATGCCGTCGCCAAATGAAAACTGGCGAGCACTTTGTTGAACCGAAGGGATTCGCCCTGAAGCTTCGCCGTCAACATTGAGTCCAGTTGGTTGACCCAACCCCATAGTCCTAGCTGTAGATTGGAACTTGTCGTAACCAACCTTTGCGCCAACACTATTGAAGTAAGGATTCTTGGACTTTGATAATGCGGTTCTGAGGATGAGTTTCTGAGGTGGAACACCTTCGATTTCTTCCTCTTCGTCCATAAGATGCTCTTGAACGCCAGCAACAGCAGTTACCAACTTAATGGTCGAGCACGGCTTAAAGGTACGCTTGATGGCCCAATCTTGATTGACCATGGTTAGAACTTTCCCAGTTTGGGCTTCCATAACCAGGACTGTGCCACCCTTATCACCCAAGGCCTCAATCGCTGCACGGCGGGCATATAAATCTTCACCCACTGTGTTATCTTTCACGATATTACTAAAAGCTTCGTTTTTGAACCTTCGTTCAATCGCTTGATTAGCGAGTTCGATACGTCTTGCTCGCTCAGCTGCACGGCGACGAGCCTGTTCTGCCCGCTTGGCAGCGAGCGCCTTGGCTCTCCGAGACAGAGGTTTTACCGCGACTGCCTTGGACCGCTTGATTGATTTCTTCTTGGTTTTAGATTGCCCACTCACTGAAACAGTCAGAGGCAAAAACAAAACTAAGAAGAACGTGGACAAAAATAACATTTTTTTCATCTCATTTGCCTCCTTATTGTTTTTGAATGGGGTATTAAATACATTGTCCCACATTAGACCCGAGTGAACAAACTAGTTGTCCACCCCCATCAGCCTACTATGATAGGCCAGATAAGAAATTGAGAGTGAACCCGCACTTACATAGCCGAGCCGTGCACTGCGCGGCGAGTCCTCAAGACCCACCTAAACTAAATGAGCCAAATGTTTGATTAAGAGCGAACCCGCAACTCCGCGAAGCAGAGTGAGGACTAGCGTTTAAGCAAACATTTGGCTCATTATAGTGCCCCCAATCCGAGTAACCGAAATTAGGAGCCCGAGTCCACCAAAATAGTGGTAAAATTTATCTAGCTTTTAGGCTAGACATAACATTTTAACTAATATATACTGTTTTGTCAACCCTGACGCTTTCGTACCAAAACAAATTTAGGAGGAAAAATATGGCAATTTACTGTGTGATAAGCCCTGATTCCCGAGGCTTATTAGAAAAACTCGGCTTAGCAGACGATGACAAAAATCACCGCTGGGTGATGTTTGACTGTGATATCCAAACCCCAAGGGGTTTGCAAGACGCGAAGGAGTGGTTGCTTGACTTGAGGCCCACCTACGTCCTAATCGACCTAAAAAGCTTTTCTCAGAAAGACTGCGCAAATGAACAAGAACTGAGCCGATTTCTGGAAGAGCGAACAATCCCGACTCAATTTCTGCTGCCAGAAAAATTGAACTGGCACAACGTCAAAGCCCTGGCCGCTTCGGCGCAGTTGCATATTCATGAATTGACCTTAGATCGCTTAAGAGGAAAAGAACTACTCGACAGCATCCAAGGGTTCATCAAAGTGTATCATTATCCGCCGGCTCAAAGGAGCTACCTGGCTTACTAGCCAGCCCAACAGGGAATTATAAAACGCTGCGAGAGCAATCTCGCAGCGTTCTTTTAATGCCCATCTAAGCTGACTTGCCCGTTAGGCTTAGCTTGGTTTAAAAACTGACATAGCTGTGTTGCTACTTCGCTTTTACCAGTGACATGGAAATCTAAACTGAAGTCACGGCCGTGTAGACGTTTATTCAACACCCGCTCACGTTGAAGCCAATCAATCACAGTCTTGCAAGCTTTATTACCCGGGTACTGCCATTTTTCCTGAGCGTAAATCCTAGCGACCTGCTGAAAAATGATACTCTCCTGTCTCATCCAACCGCCGGCAATTGCGATACCCTTGCCAGGTTCAAGTAAAGAGATTAACACGGACCACACCAAATTCGCATTCACATGCGACGGTAGTAATGCGGCAATCTCTTCACGAGGTAGAACCTCGTGCCTAAGTTTCTTCAGATCTATCACTCTATCCTCTGGCAAGACGCGTGGCTGTGGTTCTGGTGCCGGCTTAACCAGCGGTGGAGTCGGAACACGTTTTGGCTTTGGTTGCGGTTTAGCCTCAGCGGTGTGGGTCTTAGTTGCAGAAAGAAGTTCTTTCTTAAATTCTACTCGGCTGGGTTGACTTGGCACATGACTGAACCAGTTACCCAAACGACTTTTTACCTCACCGATATCATCAGCATCCGGCCAGAAGTAAGAGTAAACTGTGAGAATCAGTATGTGCCGATCCCGCCAGTGCATTACCTTATTTCCAATTGCCCGCCGTAATCGCAACTTGAGACGATACCCAGCGATGGTGTTCGGTAAATCACTGATAGCTTCACGGAACAACCCATCGACCTGTTCTTGCCAAGCGACCTCCGCCGCTTCGCGGGCTTGCCGCGGGCGATTATCCACTTTGGGATAGCTAGAGTGGATCAGGTATTCACCCCAGATATGAAAAGCAGCCGGCCGAGGGATCCATTTATGAACCACCTTGTAGCGAAACAAGTCTTCGATAGTGTAGGGAGTTTTGCAACGCCCGTTAATCATTTTCAAAAATTGTTCGGCATACCCATCGATCTTCAGCCTGCCGTGAACCAAAAGTCCAACGGCGCTAAATAACAGCAGCCCGAAGGCAGCGGCCACCAATAGCCATAACCAATGCCGCTTTCCGCTAATCACAGAAAGCAACGGCCAGACCGTGCCCCAAAATAGGACGGTCGTGACTAGCAATCTAACCAACAACATAGTCCAAATCCAACGGTTATGCTTACGGCTCAATATAGCTAGCCGAGTCTTGAGATCCTTTTTAGTCCTTGCCATAGCTAACTTAATCCCCCTATCAAAATTTTTGCGATCCTATTCGGATTTCGAATGGATAAATTATACTGGTTTTTGACGATATTGTCAACGTAAAAACGCTGCGAGAGTAATCTCGCAGCGTTCTTTTTATATTTAGAAACCCATACCGCCCATGCCGCCTGGCATGCCACCGCCCATGTCTGGAGCAGTTTTCGGTTCAGGCTTATCGACAATAATTGTTTCAGTTGTAACTAGAGTTGAAGCAATCGAAACAGCGTTCTCTAGTGCCAAGCGGGTCACCTTTACTGGATCAACAATTCCGCTAGCAATCATGTCATCTTTTTTACCTTCTTCCCACTTCATTTCGTCGTAATGAGCAAAGTCATAACCAGCGTGACCGCCGGTCTTCTGAACAAACTTGATAACCGCAGAGCTCTCAGCGCCAGCGTTCTCAGCAATCTGGCGAAGAGGGGCTTCAAGTGACTTGCGCACAATCATGGCGCCGCGCTTTTCGTTTTCTTGGAAGTAATCACTTCCAGAAATCGCATCTTCCAAAATTGGAGCGATCTTAGCGAGGGCACTACCACCCCCAGCCACAATCCCTTCTTCGACAGCTGCGCGAGTCGCATTCAAAGCGTCTTCGATTTTAAACTTCTTAGCTTTCATTTCGGTTTCTGTGAAAGCGCCAACTTTGATTACGCCAATTCCGCCGGCCAAGCGCGCCATGCGTTCTTGTAATTTTTCTTTATCAAAATCAGAGGTTGCTTCTTTAATACCAGCTTTGATTTGATTAACGCGCTCAGTAATCGCCGCTTGGTCCCCTGCTCCATCAACAATCGTAGTATGATCTTTTGTGGCCACAACTTTACGAGCTCGCCCTAGTTGATTAATATCAGCTTTATCCAACGATAGGCCCAATTCTGAAGTAATCAATGTGCCACCAGTTAAGACTGCGATGTCTTGCAGCATTTCCTTGCGACGGTCACCAAAACCAGGTGCTTTTACAGCTAGAACGCTAAAAGTGCCGCGCAATTTGTTGAGTACAAAGGTAGTTAACGCTTCGCCTTCAACATCGTCTGCAATAATCACTAATTCTTTTTTACCACCTTGAGCAATTTTTTCTAAGAGAGGTAGGATTTCCTGAACGCTGGAAACTTTCTTGTCAGTAATCAAAATGAATGGGTCTTCCCAAACTGCTTCCATGCGTTCGGTGTTAGTGACCATATAAGAAGACACAAAACCTTTATCAAAGCGCATCCCTTGCACCACTTCTTTTTCGATACCAATGCTCTGGCCTTCTTCTACAGTGATAACACCATCGTTACCAACTTCTTCCATGGCTTCGGCAATGAGTTTACCGACTTCGGCATCTAAAGAAGAAATAGTTGCCACCTGCTCAATACCCTCGCGACTAGTTACTTCTTTCTTAACCTTATTAAGCTCTTCCACAACGAAGCGCACTGCTTTGTCCATGCCGCGCTTAAGATCGTTAGCTTTATAAGTGTTGCGTTCTAGCTCGGAAAAAGCTTCCTCAATCATTTTTTGAGCCAGGACAGTTGCAGTAGTGGTTCCATCACCAGCGTCTTCGTTGGTTTTGTTGGCAACTTCTTTGATAAGCTCCACACCAATATTTTGAAACTTGTCTTCTAATTCAATATCTTTGGCAACAGTCACGCCATCATCAGAAATGGTTGGACTACCAAAACCACGATCCAAAATAACTGCTTTACCAGTCGGGCCAAGAGTTACTTTTATTGCGTTTGCGGCGATATCCACGCCTTCCTTGATTGCTTGCTTGGCTTCAAAGCCAGTCTTGATTAATTTGCTCATAAATTTACATTCCTTTCATTAGTCATCCCTGGCGAGCCCTTTGGGCGAGACCGGGGATCCATTAATGGTTTAGTGGATTCCCGGTTCTCTTCGGCTTCGCCTCAGAGCCCAGGAATGACAACTATTCTAAAACTGCTAAAACGTCACTTTCGTCTTTTTCTTCGCCGACGTTAAGAACTTTGTACTCAAGTTTTTTTCCGTCTTCTTCGACTTCGATCTCATCGCCAGCATATTTGCCGAACACGATCTTATCGCCAATTTTGAGGCCAAGCTTTTCGATATCTTCGCCGTTACCTACAGCTACGATTTCGCCTTGAGTCTTTTTTTCTTTGTCAGCAGTTTCTGGCAAGACAATCCCAGAAGCAGTGACTTCTTCGGTGGTTAAAGGTTTAACCAGAATCCGATTTCCTAATGGTTTTACTTTCATATAACTCCTTAATAACTGGTTAATTATAAAGAAATATTTTGGTTATTAAAAGCCCTCTTACGGGAGCTTTTTATTTATCACTCTATAATGTAGAGTGCCAAAAGAAAAGTGCTTTGTCAAGATTTTTTGCTATAATTTTGCTATGAAATTCGAGACTTCCAAAGACTCCTATAATGACCCGAAAGCAGCCCAAAGCTACATAGAGTTCCTCGATACTGAGGATGGGAAAACTTTCCAAGATGCTATTTATGGGGCAGTTCGGGACCGGCTAAGCCAAGGCCATGACCAGAAAATCTTAGACGCGGCGTGCGGTCCTGGTTGGCTCACCGCGCGACTGGCTAATGAGTTCCCAAATGTCCAAGGACTCGATGGCTCTGTGCCATTTTTGGAATTCGCTCGTAATCGTTATCCAGATTTAAAATTCAGCAACGGAGATTTGAACGCTCCTCTCCCTTATGCCGACGGCGAGTTTGACGTTGTGGTGATGAGCATGGCAGCGCATGATGTTGAAGACCAAGTTAAAACTTTTACTGAGCTAAAACGAATTCTCAAACCAGGTGGCCAATTAATTTTAACTATCACCAATCCTTACTATGCTTTTCCAGTTGGTTCTTGGAAGCGCGGTCTGCTAGGACGGCTATTAAACAAAAAACCAAAGTTGGTCTTAAAGCCATATCATTGGTTTTCAAAAATGGAACGCGACTATTCTTTTTACGAAGGTCTGGAAAGTTATTTTTATAAATTCTCCGAGCACCTCAACAACCTCAAAAAATCTGGTTTCTCTTTTGAGTTCATGAGTGAATTAGAAAGCTTAGAAGACGACCGCGAGTACTCAATGAAGTACCGCCTGCACAGATTTCCTATTATCGTTCTATTGGAAGCAAAGAGTTGACCGCTCAACCCCTGGTTGATACAGTGGCCTAAAAGGAGGCTGTATGAAAAGGGTGACTATTTTGAGAGCAGCCGCTCACTACGAAGAACTACTTCTAGAAAAGGGTTTTAAACCCAAACGGCTGCCGCGAGGTTATTGCGGTAATAACAAAAAACTCTGGGGAAATCACGCGCTGTTTATGATCAGACGGATTAAGATTTACATTTATACCCGACATAGGGACAAAGCCATGAGATGGCTATCGTACTGTCAGGGTGCAATCAACGCAAGCGGTATTTCCTCAATCTCAGAATCAAAAATTCAACTCATGCCCAAAAGGGTGAAGAAAAAACCAACGACCAGAAAATAATTCTGGTCGTTTCATTTTGCAAAAAAACTTTGAAGTAATTCGGTGTGTTTACTTTCAGGATGAAAACTCAATTCATCGCTTCGGATGAATACAAACTGGTCTTGTCTGATCCGCGAACTTTGCCAACGACTTAATTGCTTATCTAGCCAAGAACCAAACGAACCTTTAAAAATAAATTCCAAAGCGTGTTGCAGAACTGGTCGTGGAGATTGTTTAACTTCACCTGCTGTCATATTTGGAAAGAATAATTTTATCCAAGGCAGATTAGATTCAAGGAAAGCATTTATAGTTTCTGTAAAAACTAACGGACGCAACCGACTATATTCCATAGCTTTGTAGAGATTCCGCTCCGCATCAACTTCTTTCGGCTGAGCCAAGTAGTGATTCAAGCAAAACCGATTGGCAATCTTTTGTTGGTAACGTCTGACTCCAAAAATTTGAAAATACGCCATCAAGAATGTCCGCGCCACCCACATCCGGTTTGGATCTGTGATAATCAACAAGTCAATGTCACTGGTGGCTTTTTGTAGCCCCAGAGCTTGCGAACCGCCCAGCGCGATCCCCCGCACAAACGGTAAATATTTAGTGGCCCAGATATACCGACGAATTAATTTTTCACGGTAAAGTCCAAATCTATAATTTGCTAAGCGCTGGGCTACTAAAGGTTGTCTATTAAGTAGCGTATAAAAACCGTTCTGCTGCGTAATCTTACCGTCTTGAACTAAAGCTGAGAGCTGTAGTAACACAGTGTCCAAGTGCACCGAACTCGGTGGGTTAGTTTGATCTTCTAGTTCAAATTTATCGTCTAAGCGTTTTTTGAGCCCTGGCCTGTCGGCAATCAAAAACCGCTCCACTTCGAGAGCTGTGAGCGGATAATCTTGTAAGTCAAAGAATTTGAGAGTTTGGATGATTCGATCTGATAACATAACTATAATCCCAAGCTATCAGCACTTATCTCTTCCCAGTCGCCGTTGTCATTTTCTTTATAGACCCTAAGCTTGTGAGAAAATTCTGATTCAGAAAATTTATATTCCACGCGCGCAGTATCAGTGGCACGTTTTGCAAAATGTTCGGTTCGCTCCAATACAACTGGTTTGTTCTCGCGCTCTAATTTGAAGCGGTCACCATCGCGTTCGAAAATTAAGGTATCAATAGTACCGCGCACTTCTGGACCATCCATGGTTTGGACAGTTAAATCTTCAGTAGAAATTTCCACGTCATCAAACTGATCTTTAGCTAGTTCTATAAATTGTTGCCAGCGGTC
>CAZBOT010000034.1:11740-19585 GCA_964493575.1 uncultured Candidatus Saccharibacteria bacterium
GCATATTATTGAAGTACGGTTTGATAAGCGGTTGATAAAGTTGAAAGCGCAATTGGAATAATTACCACCATAGCAATTATCGGCACTACCACCAACGCTACTGTGATAATAAGTTGCCACTTCAGGTACTGCTTGGTTTTCCGAGAATTTTCTAAAATCTCGGCCAGCATTTGTTCTTCGGTTTGAGGGGTATTTTCAGGCATATATTTATTTAAAAACTTTCAGATTTGAGCCAAGTTCGCGAAGCCGGCGAGCAATGAGCGAGCCGTAATGAAAGTTACGGTGAGTGAATAGCGGAGCTGGCGACAAAGAAATTGGCCAAATATGGAAGTTTTACCTTTGTTCTTTTGGGCAAAAACACGAGGTTCTGCCGCCCAATTTCATACTCGAGATTATTGTAGCACACGACAGACAAGGATGGCCTTTCCGCCCATATACATAGTGGTGCTTGCCCATACTGCCCCATTTGCCGTCGGTTCGCACAAAATCCCCTACACTGGAACCTTTGTACTTAATGCCGGTCTTGAGCACTGGCTTGATTTGCTCAAAAATGGCCTTCAACTCCCGAGGCTTCAAACTCTCCACCTTGCGATTCGGCTTAACGCGGGCATGATACAAAATTTCGTCACTATAAATATTGCCAATCCCGACAACGACTTTAGTGTCCATCAAAGCTAATTTAATAGGAATCTTTTTACGGTTAACCAAAGAGTCGCGGAACACTTCAAATGTAAATTCTTTTTCTAACGGCTCTGGTCCATACTCACTAAACTCTTTTACGTCTTTAATGTCTTCATCTTTCACAACTTTAAGATAACCAAATTTACGGATGTCATTAAAGTACAGCACCGAACCATCAGTAAAGTAAAAAACTACATGGGTATGCTTGGAAGGTAGCTTTACTAAAGGAGCAGTGGCTTTGTTTAGCAATCGATACTTACTGCCAGTTTTCTTAGCAGAAACCTTATCTTCAAAAATAAATTGGCCGGTCATCTTTAAATGAACCAACATAGCAAGCGGTCCATCAAAATCAAAAATCAACATCTTACCGCGACGGGTCACAGAAGTAATTTTCTTTGAAGTCAATAATTTTGCAAACTGAGTAACCGTCTTTTGTGTGACATCTCGAATATTACTCACAGTATTCGGGCCAACGCTCACCAATTTGGCCGCATGCACTGCCACCCGCTCAATTTTTCGGCCTGGCAATTTTTTATTGAGTTCAGACACCACGGTCTGCACTTCTGGAAGTTCTGGCATATCACCAGCATAACTCAGTTATCAGCCCAGTTCAAACTTGTTATACTAGAGGCATGAAGAATTTCGTAAAGTCCGTACCCCATAATTTTAACGCTAAAGAATACGCTTTAATTGAGCGGGCTTTAGAATTTGCCCGCAAAGCTCACAAGGGTCAAAAGCGCAAAAGTGGTGAAGATTTTGTAGAACACCCAATCGCTGCAGCTATAATTTTAGGTCAAATTTTCCCTGATACTGCGACTATTTGTGCCACCATTCTGCATGATATAACCGAAGATACGGAAACTTCCCATGAACAACTGGAAGAAGAATTTGGCGAAGAAGTGGCTAATTTAGTAGACGGCGTAACCAAGCTTGGCCATGTAAGGTTACGTAATAGTAAAGATGAATATTATGTAGAGAACCTCCGGAAAATGTTTATTGCTACTTCTCAGGACGTAAGAGTTATGCTCATCAAATTAGCAGACCGACTGCATAACATGCGCACACTCACTGCGTTGCCCGAAGACAAGCAACAAAAAATTGCATCGGAAACATTAGAAATGTACGCACCGATTGCTGGCCGTTTGGGTATTGGTTCTTGGAAAGACGAATTAGAAGATTTGGCTTTTCAAATTGTTTCACCAAAAGAATACGAAGAAACAGGAAAAGCCTTGAAGCTAGAATTAGCCAAGCGGGATAAAAGTATCAAAGAAATGCAAAAGGAATTATCCCAAATTCTTAAATTAGAAGGAATCAAATTTTTAGAAATCACTGGAAGAACCAAACGCGTCTATTCTTTGTATAAAAAACTCTTACGCTACGAAAACGATATAACCAAAATTTACGATCTTCACGCCTTACGCATTATTACTCGCTCCACTGGCGACTGTTATGCGGCTTTAGGAATCATTCACAAGCACTTTAACCCAGTACCAGGTAGGGTGAAAGATTTTATCGCTACCCCAAAACCAAATGGTTATCAGAGTATTCACACGACTGTGTTTGATAAAACTGGAGAGGTATTCGAAGTACAAATTCGCACTGATTTAATGCACGAAACCGCTGAGCGTGGGGTGGCAGCCCATTGGTTCTATGTAGAGAAGGGCAAGCCTAAACAGCTAAACAAAGGCGAAAGTTGGTTTGCTGAACTGCGGGCCTGGCAAGAAGAAATGGCTGCTCATCCAGAAGAATTCTTAGAGGGCCTAAAAGTTGATTTCTTTAAAGATCGCATTTTTGTTTTAACTCCAAAGGGTGATGTTAAAGATTTGCCAGTTGGGGCAAGCGTAATTGATTTTGCCTTTGCCGTGCACTCTGATTTGGGTTATCAAATGATGGGCGCCAAAATTAACGGCAAGATTGCCAAGATTACAGATGAATTAAAGCAAGGTCAGGTTGTAGAGATTTTGAAGTCAAAAAAGCCAGCTACGCCATCACGCGATTGGTTGGCGGTTGCCAAAACCAGCCACGCGCGCTCTTTAATCCGTAAATACCTGCAAGAAAACGACAAAGGAATTTTCCAAAGAGTTAGGGAACTAAAATTGCAAGACATCTCTTCGCGTATTCCGCCACTTCCTACATTCTTTCGTAAAAAATGACTTGAGCGAGCTCAAGGCATTCCGGAATTTGCCTTTGGCAAATATCCGGGATCTGTTCTGATAGACACTGAGGCAATCTTGAGATTACATAAAAAAGACCCCGGCTTTCGCCGGGGATTCTTGTTAACTTACTGTTAAACAATTATTTATTAAGAGTTCTACCTGTGTAAGCCGGATCATGTTCTACCAACTCACCTTCTTCAAACCAGACAGATATTTCTTGATTGGCTTCTTCGACACTTGAAGAACCATGGATCAAATTATAAAGTTTAGAATTATGCTTATCAACATGTTTAAATGAGACATGGGAATAATCTCCACGAATCGTTCCAGGAGGTGATGATTTTGGTTCGGTGCTACCTATCATTTTGCGGACTAATTCGACTGCTTCGATACCTTCTAATACCATGGCGACAATCGGACCTGAGACCAACATATCAATCATAAGGTTACGAACGTGCTCACCACGACGAATGGCTAAATCTTCAGTGTAGTGACCTGAGGCGTGATCATGTGACGGAACCAACATCTTCATACCCACGATTTTTAAACCCACGCGTTCGAACCGAGTAGTAATCTCACCTACCAAGCCACGATCAACAGCATCAGGCTTGAGTAAAACTAAAGTTCTTTCTATTGTGTCTTCGTGACTCATATTATTTTGCAATAGTTACTGATGTGATTACAATTGGAGTTTGTGGTGGACCATCTTCGCCGCCGAATGGCCCGGCCTGGATTGGCACAGCTCCGATCTTTTCTACTACATCCATGCCTTCAACAACCTGACCGAAGACCGTGTATCCGCCATCAAGCATCGGTAAATCGGTTAACGCAATGTAGAACTGGCTACCAGAAGAGGCTTTGGTTGGATTCACTTGATCACCCAAACGTGCCATAGCAATGGCGCCCTTGGTATGCTTGAGCCCGATTTCCGCCGGCACAGTGTAACCAGGGCCACCAGTACCATCACCTTTTGGATCACCACCTTGAATCACAAAATTTTTAGCAATGCGGTGAAAAGTTAAACCATCATAAAACTTTTCGTTTACTAGTTTCAAAAAGTTGGCTGAAGTCTTTGGCGCAGCTTCAGTGTTAAGTTGAATCTTAATGGTACCGAAATCTTTAACTTCCATCACTACAGTATTGCCTTCAATAGCTTCAGCAGTAGTTGGAGGAGTAGTTTCAGTTTGGGTTGGGGTGTTAGTTTGAGTCATAGAATCAGTTGTTTCATTACTATTTAATTGCTCTGTGTCGGTATTGTTATTTCTTAAAAGAAACCAAGCAACAACTCCGAGAATAATCACGCCAATAATGACGTAGATAATATTTTTGTTCATGTGGTTAGATAATTATTTTAGTTATCTTATCACTCTGGGGGGTTTTTATCAACCGTGGTTTTTTTAAATTTTGTAACCAGAATAGGACAACTATAGCGCAGCAATAATACGCCAACACAACTTCAATACCAAGGTGGAATTCTATCTGACTAAAGGAAAAATTAGCCAGCCATTCAACTATAAAAATTTGGGTTTTTACCAGTAACTCTGTAATTGGAACAAAGATAAATCCAATCTTTGGTAATAACACCAAAGCTCCTATTAGCATAAAAAGGGGCACAGTGGGGAGAATAATTGCATTCGCGACTGGCGCTATCAAACTTAAAGTCCCGAAATACTTCGCGATCAGAGGCGCAGTTGCCAGAATCGCACCACCGCTACTCCAATTTAGTTCACTCCAGGCACTGTTCTTTAGGAATAATATTCTTAACCGATTTGCGGCTAACACCCCAAATGTTGCCATTGCGCTCAATTGCAAACCTATATCATAGAATAACCTCAATGGATTAACGACTGCCATAATTACAACTGCATAAACAAGTAAGAGGTAGGAACTAGTGCTGCGCCCGGTTAAACGTGACGCAATTAAAATGCTAGCCATAATTCCTGCTCGAACAACAGGACTCTCTGCCCCAACCAATATCACGAATAGCCAAATCAAGCACAAGGCCAAAATCTCAGTTGGCCTACGACCAAGTATATAACCCAAAGCACCCGCACTCCCTGCGATAATGGTTAAATTGTATCCTGAGACAACTAAAATATGGATTAGCCCGACACGACGATAGGCTTCTTGTAAAGTTTCTGGTAACTGCCCTCGTTGCCCCACTAACACACCTAAAACCAGGGCCGAGCTAACTGTTGATAAACGTTGTCCAGAAATCTTTACAATCTTTTTTCTTAAGCCGTTCATTAATCTGGAAAGTCGTGGTTGCTGAAATTCAATAACTAGAGCTTGGGGTTTTTTGAGTTCTGCATAGACCCCTTGGTACTGAAGATATTTTATGTAATTAAACTCACTAAAATTTTCTGGAGGTTGCAAGATGCCAGAAATATTTACAACTTGACCTTGTTTTACATACACCTGGTTAAAAAAGCTCACCCGAATCTGTTGGGTAAAATGTTCTGGTAACAGATATACGACTTGATTACCAGTGGCGGTCTGACTGGGCTCCTTTATTACTCGGGCCTTGAAATTGATTTCCTTATTAAACAATTGTTGATACTGATTAGGTTGTTGAGCATTCTGCCAACTCATCACACCCAAACATAAACCTACCCCACAAACTGATGTCACTAACCAGTACTTCCGCTGAGATTGCCAAGCCGCAGGACCAATCAGTAAGCAAGCTGCGATTAAAACAAAACTGAACTCACGCGGTATCGGCCAAACGAAAGCTACTGCTAATCCAATTAAAAAACCAACGCTCAATGATGGCAAAATAAAAACAGCCATAAGTTTACTCTAACTCTGGCTGTTCAAATTCTGATTAAGATTTGCTTAAGAGCTCAATTTGGCCACTAATTCGGAGCGATCAATTTCTTCCTGTTCGCGTGTTGAAAGATTTTTTAGCTGAACTTTGTTCTGAGACTTTTCGGTACTTCCCATAATCACTGCCCACTTTATGCCCTTGCGTTCGGCGTATTTAAACTGTTTGTCTAATTTTACAGTTTCATAATAGACTTCAACCGTAGAACCTTGCTCGCGAAGTTGATTGGCGATTTGTAAATATTCCCGTTGTAGTTCAGCTTCAACATTAATTATTATAATCGAATTCCCTGCTGGTTTTGGCAACAAACCCAGCTCATCCAAAGCACCGTAAAGCCGGTCAATACCGATGCTCGCCCCGACTGCAGGCAAGGCAGAATCAGAAAAATTATCCACCAGACCATCGTAGCGACCGCCGCTACAAACACTGCCATACTCTGGCTTTTCTGGTAAAACAGTTTCGAATACTGTGCCAGAATAATAATCTAAACCTCGCGCAATGCTTGGATCAAACTCAATCTCCCCTTGCAAACCAAACTGCTTCAGCAGTTCAACAACTTTGTTTAAGCGCTCTGGCATGGCCAGTTTTGAACCACCCGCCAAATTCTTGGCTTGTTCAATTTGTTCATTACTGACCTTCCGTTCTCTCATTTCAGATACCATTCCATCAACGCCAATTTTTTGAACCTTATCTAAAATCCGAATAGCATCTTGTGAAAATCCAGACAGAATACTGCGGTCATTAATTAATATTTTATAATTTATTACCCCTAGGGCTTCTAAGGCTTTGGCTGCACAAGCAATCACCTCGGCATCAGCCAGCTCGGCATCGCTACCAACAACATCAACATCACATTGATAAAATTCACGCAGGCGCCCCTTCTGAGGATTATCTGCGCGCCATACTGTGGCGATTTGATAACGCTTAAATGGCCACTGCAAGGAACCTTGATTTTGCGCCACGTAGCGAGCCAAGGGTACAGTTAAATCATAACGCATTGCAACATCACGGTCGCCATTGTCTTTGAACGAATAAACCAACTTCTCATCATCGCCATATTTACCCATCAGTATTTCTTTATATTCCAGCGATGGTGTGGACAACGGCGAAAAACCAAATTGTTCAAATACAGTTTGGATTTTTGCAAACATGGCCTGGCGCGCAAACTGCTCGTTGGCAGAGTAATCGCGAAAGCCCTTTAATGTTCTTGGTTCGATTCTGGTCATAAAGAAATTATATCAATTATAAGCCCAAAACAAAAAGCCGCGCTCTGCACGGCCTAATTACTGTGGTAGTAAATATTACAAGCTCGAACCACCTCGGCTTCCTCAGGAGTAGTCATAAAGATAATATCGATTGCAATATTTGCTTTCGAGAGCATCAGTTTGATTATCCTAAGTATATGCCCGGCCGAACAATTCAGAAAGTCTACAGTAAAACCTCCTCTGATTGAGTTCTCGCTGAGGTAAACCACTGCAACAACGTCAAGTGCTTCTAAATTCGGGTAGGGGCTCTCCTCAACGTAAGTGTAATGCGGGAAAAATTCATCTTGACATTCCTCTGACTCGGAGGATAGGCTGTAGAAATTCTCCTCGCAAAAATCGTACAAATCTTCTGATTGTTCCAAAATGACCTCAAACACTTGGTCTCCAGTCAAAAACTGTCCGTTAAAGTAATATCTTTGGTTAGCAAGCTTGTCCTCCTTGGGCTAATCCGTAATGTACTTACAGTATATCAAAAAACGCCTGGTGGCGTTTAATTATTCTTCCGAAAAAGATTTAAAGCCCAGCTGGATACGCCTTTACTCTTTTTACTAGCTTTTATATGCTCTTCTATCATGTCGCCTTTTATTCGGTGCATCAACGCATCGATTTGGCGATAACGGTGATATCCATACATAGCAAGCACTGTGCCGATGCCCATAAAAGCCCAACCTAATGCATTCATAACTGGATCATTAAAAAATTTAATCAAAGACACCCCGGCCGCTAACAAGGCCAAGGCTGTGCGGATGTAAGCCATGAAAGCTGTTTCATTGGTTAAAACAGTTCGGTCAATGGCCAAATAATCTCTGAGGATCATACTTTTATGATCCTTAATATAGGTTGAATACGGTTTTTCTGACATTGTTAAACTTTATTTTTGTTTCAAACAGTTTTGTTACTCTATTATTATAGCATACTT
>CAZBOT010000035.1:0-19363 GCA_964493575.1 uncultured Candidatus Saccharibacteria bacterium
TGCCGGAGAGCGTGCGCGATCGGCCGACATCCGCGCATGAGTACGTGTTCCTGCTCAGCAAGAGCCCGCGCTACGTCTATGACGCCGATGCGGTGGCGGAGCCGTTCATTTGCGCCGCAGAAGTGCGTGTCGCGACGCCTAAGAACTTGGCAATGGGAAAGGCGCCGACGCGACCAATGAACGCACCGCTGGATAAGGTTGGACGGAACCGCCGCTCCGTCTGGACCATCGCCACCGAGCCGTGCGCCGTCGCCCACTACGCGGTCATGCCAAACGCGCTCGCCGAACTCTGCGTCCTCGCCGGCACCAAGGCAGGCGACCACGTGCTCGATCCCTTCGGCGGCACCGGCACAACCGGCATCGTCGCCGAACGCCTCAACCGCCACTCCACGCTGATCGACCTCGACCAGCGCAATCGCGCGAGGCTGTGGGGCGGCGATACGCCACTGCTCGCCGGAACAGCATCATGAGAATCGGCCGCAAGATCAGCGACGACGAACTCCGCCAGTGGCTCGCCATGCGCCAGGCCGGCAAGTCGTACAAGGACATCGGCGCCGCGTTCCGCCGCTGCCCCAAGACCGTCGATTACCACGTCGAGCGGTTCGCGCGCGAGAACGGCGCGACCGTCCCGCCGAAGAACGAAAACATGCGCCGCGCCGGCCGTAAGTCCGGCGCCTCGATCCCGCGCGGCGAACACGACCGCGAACGCCCCTGCAAGAACTGCGGCAACGTCGTCTGGCTCGGCCGCTTTCAATGGTGGTGCAACCCGTGCCGCGCGCTGCTCTCAAGCGATGCGTTGGGGGCGTGGTGATGTTGCACCTTCTGGATGACATCATCTGGTGGGCCTTGGAACTGACCGAAGCCCTAGCCGCGTTGGTGCTGATCCTGTTGCCGTGGGCGATGGTCGGCCTCCTACTCCTCGGTCTTGTCGGACTGTGCGCCCGACCGGCGGGGGCGTGGTGATGGAGATCCCGCGCGATTGGCCGGACTGGACGCGCCGCGCCGTCGAGGCGTTCGCGCAAGCCGTGCATCATGGCGCCGCGGATCTCGACGAAGTATGCGACACGCTCACGAATAAGGGCATCCCGAACAGCGTCCGCTCGTGGCCCATCGCACCGCTTCCGGACGATCACCCGTATCACCGCGTCGGCAACCCCGAATGGGCCGAGATGACGTGGCGCCGCATGATCCTCACCGCGCGCGCCGGCCGCATCACCACCGCAATCCACGCCCGCGTGCGCGAACTGCAAAACGCCACAGACACCGCGGCCGCCCGCATCGAATGGGCCGCCTATCAAGCCGGCATGGCCGGGTGGACCAAGGAACGTCTGCGCGCCGAGGTCTTGCGCCTCGCCGACGGTCTGATCACCGAAGACCAGGCCGCAGAAATCGCCATCCCCGCCGCACTGCGCGGCAAGAGGAGCGCCCAATGGAAGGTCCGGAGGACGGCATGAACGCCGACCCGTGGGGCGCGTATGACGGCAACGTGGCGCGCCACCCGTCCGCGTCGCTGTCCGTTCACGCCGACTCGTGGGCCGAAGCTGATATACCGCACAGGCCGTGGCTTGTCCCCGGATACTTCATGCGCGGCACCCTGACCGTGATTTCAGGCCACGGAAGCGCCGGCAAGTCCCTGCTGTCCTGCGCATGGGCAATCGCGGCAGCGACCGGGCAACGCGTCGGCCGGTTTCAACCCCTGGAACCCGTGCGCGTCGGCCTGTTCAACGTCGAAGACGACGACGCCGAACAACAGCGCCGCCTCTCCGCCGCGCTGCGTCAATTCGGTATGGCACCCCAGGACGTGGCCGGCCGCATCATCCGAATGCACCCGACGCCGATCGGCACCCTGCTCGATCACGACGGGCTCTCGGGCGTCACCTCGGCGACCAAGATCCTCAACCTGCTGGAAGAAGCAATCAAAGCCTACCGGCTCGATCTCGTCTTCCTCGATCCCCTCGTCGAACTTCACACCGCGAACGAAAACGACAACACCGCCATCAGGCACGTCCTGGCCCGCATGCGCGAACTCGCGACCAAGCACAACATGGCAGCCGCCATCGTGCACCATCAGCGCAAGGGCGGCATGGCCGGCGATCCGGACGCCATCCGCGGCGCCTCGGCTATCGTCGGCGCGGCCCGCCAAGTCCTGACCGTCGCAACCATGACCGAAGACGAAGCCGCCGCCCTCGGCCAGCCGCCTGACCATCGCTTCCGCTTCCTCCGCGTGGATGGCGCGAAGCTCAACTACTGCCTCCCCACAGACGCCGAGTGGTACGAGAAGGCGGAACACGAGCTGGACAACGGCGAGATGATCGCAGCCGCCACGCCATGGGCGCCGCCGAACGTCACCGTGGATGCCACCATGCTCGGAATTGCCCTCACGGCCCTGCGGAGGGGCATGAATGGCGAACCGTGCTCAGAGAGCAATTCAGCCGCCGCGTCCGTCAGGGAGGCCCTGGAAGCCGCGGGCGTGCCCAAGGCGGCGCACCGGGAGGTTATGCGGAGCCTGCGCGACACCGGAGAAGCCGAGATCCGGGCCTGGTACGACCCCGTCGCGCGGAAGCATTTCAAGCGGATTTGGGTCGAGGGAAACCCCTTCCACGGATGGCGCGGCGATGATGCGCACTAGCTGCGCACTAGATGATGGGCGGCGATCTAGTGCGCAGGAAAAGTGCGCTGCGCACTAGAAATCCCCTAAAGGGAAAAGTGTCTAGTGCGCACCCGATGCTCTGCGCAGTTGAAGGGGAAAAATGACCAATCCTAGTGCGCACCACACCCCGCAAAGGGACGCTGAAGGCGCAGTAGCGCGCCCCCGTGGGGCGGCGCTGCTACTGCGTCTCTTCACCGTCCCGAAGCGAAATCCGGAGGAGCAAAACACATGAACGATCGCCCGACGTGCCAGACGTGCAGGTGGTGGGATCCGCCGACACACGGCAACGCGCTAGCCGGTACGTGCCGAAGGAACCCGCCGGTTTTCACGACCGTCAGGCGGGCAATTTGGCCGGGATCAGCAAGCGATGACTGGTGCGGCGAGCACGCGGAACCGACGCGCGCGCGGACGGATGCGAAACGAAAGGAAGCAACATGACCTGGCAGCCGATCGAGACCGCGCCGCGCCAACGGCTTCCACAAGTCCGGATACTTGGCTGGAACGGGAAGACTATCGACCTCTGGGTGTGGGATACGCAAGCATGGTCGCAGCGTCCGCGCGCATGTTGGCGACGCTACGGCGCGCGCGGGATTTCGCAGGATCGCAAGGAACAACCGACGCATTGGATGCCACTGCCAGAACCTCCGGAGGGAACGCCATGACCGCGCCCGACACGAGCCGCGAGGCGATGGAGCGGCTGATAGACGGAGCGCCACAGCCCGATAGTCCGGAAGCGTATGCGTCGTTCGGCTGGCCCGCTGCGGCGTGTGACATGCTCCGAGCCCTCCTCGCCGAGCGGGACGCGCTGCGGGCGGAATACTCCGCCTTGCTCGCGGAAAATGACGCGCTTCGGTTCATGCTCAACAATGCCGCCCTCTCGCCGGAGCCGCGCCATGAGTGACGCGCAGCGGTATACATGCCCCCAATGCGGCGCGCCTGGGCGTGTGCCATGCAACTCGTCGGTGTGCCCATACGCGCCGCCGCGCAGCATCATCAAGCTCACTCCGCCCGGCTGCATCTGCCCGCCGACGTCCGAGCAGACTTGCCAGAATCCGACGTGCCCAAGACGGAACCATCTCGCGCAGTCGGAAGTGCGCGGTGGAACGGGAGGACAGGCAACATGAATGACGCGCCGAAGCGGGTCGAGGAGATGGTCGAGGCGGCGGCGCGGGCGTTGTGTCGGTGTGAATGTGCGTTCCAATGTTCTCCCGGGATTTGCATTACACCAAAAGCACATTTAGGCGATTATCTGGGCGAGGCCCGCGCCGCGCTTGCCGCCGCGCTGCGGTCGGCTCCGAGAGACGCAGAGATGCGACGATGGGACAGGACGTCCGGGCAAGCGCGTCGGTTGCCCATGAGCGAACTGCACTATCTAGCCGACACGATCGAGAAGGGGGGGAAGGGGACATGACCAAGCCGCGCCGCGCCGAGCCCGCGGACCTCGGCCCGCTGCTGCGCGTGAAGCGCGGCGACGTGGTCGAGATGCACCGCGCCGACCCCGACGCGCCGAACCGCACCGTGCGCGGCGCCCGCGTGCGCGTGCTCTACGCCGAAGCGTGGTCGCGGGGCTCGATCTCGGACGCAGAGCGCGAGGCGGCGGATCGCTACGTCGTGTTGTGCGAGGCGGCGACCGGCGCGCGCGAGCGGTCAGGCGTGCCGGTGGCGCGGTTGCCGGCCTGGCAGAAGGGCCACCCGACGCTGACGCAGGTGATGGCCGAGGCGGAGCTTCGGCGCGTGCACGAGGCCGTGGGCGTGTTCGGGGTGCGGCTGCTCCGGCATTACGTGCGGGACAATTTGCCCGTCGATTGCGCTCCGATGCCGCCGGGGGGCGTGGTAGACGCCAAGCACCGCATGGGCTGGGTTCGGGCGGCGTTGCATCGGGCCGCCGAAGCTTGGGGAATGGTGTAGTTTCTGAGACTTGCACGCCACGCTTGACACGGGGTGCCAGCGGGGGGCATGCTTTATGCCTTGGTCGGGGCTTGTGTCCGACTGTGAGGTCTCCTCCCAACTTGGCCGCCGAGGAAGGTCTAGCTAAGCCTCGGCAAGCACGGGACACGCTCCCGCCGCCACCCGCCCTTACTCGCCGCAGGCAACGGCGTTGGGCGGGTTTTCTTTGCCCGGAGGCGCCATGCCACGGCGAAGCACGACCCGCCCGCGCGGCAACGGCCCCGGCTGGGGCGGCCCGGCCAAGGGCGCGGGGTCGTCACGCGCGTTGCCGCTGCGGCCTGAGTTCTCGGCCGAGGATCAGCCCGCGCCGGAAGCGAAAACGAGGGGATGGGTGAAGAAGCACGAGGCTGAGGCCCTGGCCGCGAGCGCGTTCGCCAAGGCCGCGACGCTGCTTGCCGAGAGGTTGGAGCGTGTCGCGGAAGGCGAAGCCGAAGCGTCCCTGGGCGAGCTAGCGATGGTGGCCGAGAAGATGGGTAACCGCGCGTTCGGCTCGCCCAAGTCTTCGATGGAGATCGATGACCGCCGCAGCGCAGACGACCTCTCAGACGCCGAACTGGCCGCTATCGCGCGAGGGAGCGGCGACGGCGCTGCTGAGGCGGAGGGCGATCCGCCGGTCTCTCACTGAGTGGTCGAGGCATTGCGGGTTCGAGCCTGCCGCGCATCACCGGTTGCTGATTGCGGAGCTTGAGCGGCTTGCGCGCACGCCGGACGGGCGGTTGGCCATCTTCATGCCGCCCGGCTCGGCAAAATCGACCTACGCCAGCGTCTTGTTCCCCGCGTGGTATCTGGCGAACAACCACGGGCACGCGCTTATTGGTGCGTCGCATACCTCAGACCTTGCCGAAGACTTCAGCCTGCGGGTGCGGAACTTGATTTCGTCGCACACGTTGACGCTCGGGGTTTCGCTTTCGCCGCACTCGCGGGCCGTGTCGAGATGGAGCACGAACACGGATAGCGTCTATGTGGCGGCTGGTGTCGGGACTGCCATTGCCGGCCGGCGGGCAGACTTGGCAATCATCGACGACCCGATACGGTCGCGCGAGGCAGCCGACAGCGAAGACCTGCGCGAAAAGCACTGGCAATGGTGGATAAACGACGTGATGCCGAGGCTTAAGCCAGGGGCTCCGGTTGTTCTGATTCAAACCCGTTGGCATGAGGACGATCTAGGCGGCCGAATGTTGGCGCGCGAAGAAGGGTGGAACGTGCTGCGTCTGCCTATGCTGGCGGAGGAGGATGATCCGCTCGGCCGGTCCGTTGGCGACCCGCTTTGGCCGGAGTGGTTCACGCCACGCATGGTTGCCTCCGCGCAGCGCGATACGCGGAAATGGAGCGCGCTTTACCAACAGCGGCCGGTGCCCGACACGGGCGACTACTTCCGGCGCGAGTGGCTGCGGCCTATCGACGTGATGCCGGACGCGCGGACGTTGCGCATCTACGGCGCGAGCGACTACGCCGTGACGAAGGGCGGCGGCGACTACACGGTGCACGTGGTGGTCGGGATCGATGCCGACGAGCGGCTTTACGTGCTCGATCTCTGGCGCGGTCAGGCAGATAGCGCGGCGTGGGTGGATGCGTTCTGCGCGCTGGTGCTGAAGTGGCGGCCGATCCAGTGGGCGGAAGAAGGCGGGCAGATAAACGCGGGCGTGGGGCCGTTCCTTGAGCGGCGGATGCGGGAAAAGCGCGCTTTCGTCGCGCGGGAGCAGTTTCCGTCCCGCCACGACAAGGCAACGCGGGCGCAGTCCATTCGCGGGCGCATGTCGCTTGCCGGCTTGTGCATCCCGGCGCTCGCCCCGTGGCGCGTCGATTTGGAGGCGGAGTTGCTCAGCTTCCCGGCCGGCGTGCATGACGACCAGGTGGACGCATTGGGGCTGATCGGCCAGATGCTCGACACGATGACGAGCCCGGCCCCGGCCCGGCCCGAAGAGGAGGCGCTCGACATGTATGCACGCGCCTTCCGTCGCCAGCGTTCCGACGCTTCGGAATGGAAGGTGCTTTGATGGCGCGCGGGGTGCGTCGTCGCGGAGAGAGCCGCCGAAGCTACGGCGTGACGAAGACGAGCGCGCCGCGCGACGAATACCTGACGCGGCTTGTCCGCTGGTTCGAGGAAGCCGAGGACGCGACGACGCAGGAACGGCAATACGCCGAGCGTGACCGCGACTGGTACGACGGCAAGCAGTTGACGGCGGAGGAGATCGAGGCGCTCCGCAAGCGCGGGCAACCGGATCTGGTCGTGAACCGCATCAAGCGGAAGATCGACTATCTCAAGGGGCTTGAGATCGCGCAGCGGACGGACGTGCGCGCCTGGCCGCGCAACCCCGATGACGAGCGGGCGGCCGAGGCGGCAACGGATGCGCTGCGGTTTGTGGCCGACGAAGCCAAGCTGAAGCACGTCAAATCCGACGTGTGGGAACACATGCTGATCGAGGGGTATGGCGGCGCCGAGGTGGTCGTTGAAGACAGCGGCGACGGCAACCCCGATATCCGCATCATCGGCGTGCCATGGGATCGGCTGTTTCGTGACCCGCACTCGCGGAAAGCCGATTTCAGCGATGCGAAGTATGTCGGCCTTGTGCTTTGGATGGACGAGGACGACGTGCGCGCGCGGTGGCCGGATGCCGCCGATGGCGTGATCGAATCGGCCATAGGCGACACGGGCCTCAGCGATACCTACGACGATCGGCCGAAGGACGGCGGATGGTGGGATACCAAGCGCAACCGCCTGCGCGTGGTGCAGATGTATCACCGCGAGCCGAACGGCGAATGGATGCGTTGCGTCTTCACGCGCTGGGGCACGCTGGAGCCGTCGGAGCCGGTCGCATACCGCAACGGCAAGGGCGAGACGGTGTGCCCGTTGATCATGCGGTCGGCCTATGCCGACCGGGACAATCGGCGCTACGGCATCGTACGCGAGATGATCGATCCGCAGTCGGAAGTGAACAAGCGGCGTAGCAAGGCGCTGCATCACTTCACGACGCGGCAGATCGTGACCGAGGAAGGCGCGATCCGCGACGAAGACGACGCGCGGCGGCAGATGACGCGGCCAGACGGCTTCATCAAGACGCGACCGGGTGCGCGGTTCGATGTGCTGCCGGCGGCCGAGATGGCGCAGGGCCAGCTTGTGCTGATGCAGGAAGCCAAGGCCGAACTTGACCTGGCAGGCCCGAATGCCGCGCTGATGGGGCAGCAGGGCGAGGCGCCGTCAGGCAAGGCGATCCAGCTCAACCAGCGCGGCGGCGTAATCGAGATCGGGCCGTTGACCGATGCAATCCGTGCGTGGGAGCGGGACATCTACGCGGCGATCTGGGACCGCGTGCGCCAGTTCTGGACGGCTGAGAAGTGGATCAGGGTTACCGATGACGAGCGCAACCTGCGTTGGGTCGGGCTCAATCAGCGCGTGACGCTGCGTCAGGCGCTTGAGGAGATGGACCCGGATCAGGCCGGCGCAATCGCGCAGCAGATGGGCATTATGTCGGCGCAGGATCCGCGGCTTGAGGAGGTCGTGGAGGTTCGCAACCAGACCAACGAGATGGCGGTCGATATCGTGCTCGACGAAGTGCCGGACGTGGCATCGGTCCAGCAGGAGCAGTTCGCGGACCTCGTGACGCTGGCGCGCGGCGGCCTGCCGATCCCGCCCAAGGCAATCATCCTGGCGTCGTCTCTGCGCAACAAGGACGCGATCCTTGAGGAGATCGAGGCGCAGCAGCAGGCGGCGGCGCAGGCGATGCAGGCTCAGGCCGCGCCAGAGGGTGGCGCGGTCGATCCGTCCAAGATGGCCGACGTGCAGCGCAAGGCAGCGCGTGACGCGCGAGAGATGGACTTGAAGGAGCGCGAGCTTGCCGCCGAGGTGGCAATCGACGTTGCCGCGCTGGAACAGAAGGAGCGTGAGGCGCGCCAACGGCTGATGTTGCGCGCTTCCGCACCGATGCGGACCGTGGCATAATCGCCAGATGGGCACGACGACAGCCACTCAGAAGCGCGCGGCGATCTTGGATGCGTTCGAACGCGAGTTCGCGCACTACCTGAACGGCAAGCCGGTCGTCGGAGAAGCCATGTATGGCTTCGTGATCCATGCTGGCGTCGAGCGCAATGGCTGGCGCATGGGCGTCAGTGCGCGGATGCCGGAATTGAATAGCACGATGCGCGATGTGCGCCGCCTCGGCCGCACCTGCGCCGTGATGTTGAACAAGGCACACATACGGCACGCGGCAAGATAGCGCCGCTGCCCTTACCGAGATGAACGAGCCGCCTTCGGGCGGCTTTTTCGTGTCCGCCGCCGGGACTGACGGGCGTTGATGCCGCCGCCGGGCTTACGGGCGTGAGGGGTCCAGCAATGAAGTCGTTGAACGAGGTTTTTGCCGAGCCAGTGCGGCCGGCGAGTGAAGGCGTGCGCGCGGACGGGCAACCCGCGCCGGAGCCAACACCCGCACCGGAACCCGCACCGGAAACGGGCGACAAGCCGGAGCAGAAGGCCGAACCGACGCGCGACGAGCGCGGCAAGTTCGCGCCCAAGCCCGAATCCCCGCCGCCGGGGGAGGCAGCCGAGAAGCCGCAGGCCGAGAAGGCCGAGGCGCGTTCGACGCACGTCCCGTTGCAGGCCCTTGAGGACGAGAGACGCAAGCGACAGGAGCTTGAACGCGAGGCAACCCAGCTCCGCGAGTGGCACCGGCAGTACCAGGAAGCGGTTCGGCAGGCCCAGATGCGCCAGCATCAGGCCGCGCCTCAGCCGCAACCCGAACAGCCGCAGCCGCTCGCGTGGGACTGGGAGAACCCGGACAAGCCGCTACAGACGTTGCAGCAGCAGCTTGCGCAAACCGCGCAGGAGGCCAAGCAGGCAGCGGACATGGCGGCCTGGCAGCGTCACGTTCGGATGTCGGTGCACATGGCTCGCACCACGCACCCGGACTATGACGATATGGAAACGGCATTCATCGAAGTGGCGCGGCGCAATCCTGCGCTGATCCAGCAGATGTATGCCCACGACCATCCGGGAGAGTTCGCCTACGAGGTTGGTCGTCAGGCTCGCGCACTCAGCGAGATCGGCGATCCTGTCGCGTATCGCCAGCGCATCGAAGCCGAAGCGCGCGCGAAGTGGGAAGCAGAGCGGGCCGAAAGCCTCGCCGCGCAACCCGCTGTCCATCGTCCCGCGTCGTTGCCCCGAACCCTGGCGGATGCGCGCGCGGCTCCGGGCTCGTCCCGGTCGTCTTCCTCAACCGCAAATCGTCCGCCGATCACAAGCATCTTCCCGAGATAGGAGATAGGCGGCGATGGCCGACAGCTACGTTTCGACGGGGAACACCGTCGAGCAGTGGGACTACGACTTCATGGTCGAGTACCTGCGCATGAACCAGTTCTCGCGCTACTTCGGTTCGAGCGAGAACGCCATGATCCAGGTCAACGAAGACCTCCAGACCAAGCCCGGCAACAAGATCAACTTCAGCCTGATCCGGAACCTCTCCGGTCAGGGGGTCGAGGGCAACGCGACGCTGGAAGGCAACGAGGAGGAGCTGGACAACCGCTCCTTCGGCGTGACGGTGTCCTACCTTCGCCATGCGGTGAGCATGACGAAGGAGGAGCAGATGAAGCACCCGCTGATGCGGCCTTCGTCTGCGCGCACCGTGCTCCGCAACTGGGCGCTCGATCGCACCCGCGATGACGTCATCGCCGCGATGATGTCCATCAACGGCACCGCGTTCGCGAGCGCCGACGCGACCGCGCGCAATGCGTGGCTCGTGGACAACTCCGACCGCGTTCTGTTCGGCAACGCCAAGGCCAACGCCGTGTCCGGCGTGTGGGCAACGGCCGCCGGGCTGGTCGATTCCACGACCGACGTGGCGAAGGGGTCGAGCGTGTCGCTGATGAAGCGCATGGCACGCACGGCCACGCCGCGCATCCGGCCGATCCGCGTCGCTGGCGAGAACAGCGATCAGGAATGGTTCGTGTGCTTCATGCCGTCGCTGGTGTTCCGTGACTTCAAGACGGACAGCGCGGTACAGCAGGCGAACCGGGATGCGTGGATCAGGGGCGAGAGCAACCCGCTGTTCACGGACGGTGACCTCCTCTGGGATGGCGTGATCGTCCGGGAAATCCCGGAAATCCCGGTCATCTCCGGGGTCGGCGACAGCAGCATCGACATCGCGCCGGTCTTCTTCTGCGGCGCTCAGGCCGTGGCTGTGGGCTATGGTGCGCGTGACCGCACGACCACCGACACGAAGGACTATGACTTCAAGGCTGGCGTCGGGATCGAACTCCTGCGCGGGATCAAAAAGACGATCTTCGGCAAGGGCGCCACGGACACGGATGACACCGTGGATCACGGGATGGTCACCGGGTACTTCGCGGCGGTCGCGGACGCCTGATCAACGGGGCGGGGCCTTCGGGCTCCGCCCTTTTTCGCTTTGGGCTGAAAGGAGCCTACGGACATGGCTGGTGAAACCGTTACGGGGACGCGCGCTGCGGCGACGTTCCCCAAGTTCGTGCCGAGCGGCAGCAACGTTGCCGTCGCGTATGCGGAAGTGGACGTAACGACCGGGCAGATGGAGGCGAACGACGTCATCCAGATGTGCTGGGTGCCCAAGGGCGCGCAGGTGGTCGCCGGGTGGGTCTACACCGACGACCTCGACGACGCGACAACCGTCACGCTCGACGTCGGCGACGGGGTCGATCCGGATCGCTACGTCACCGCGAACACCACGCCACGCACGGGTGGCGTGATCGCGTTTGGGCGCACCGCGACGCTGATGGACTACGTCTATCCGACCGCCGACACCATCGACATCAAGTTCTCCGCCGCGGGCAACCAGGCCGGCAAGGTGATCATGATGGTCCTCTACACGGTCATTCCCTGACCATGGCCGAGACGGCGCCGGCCGGCTTGGAGAGTACGACCAAGACGGTCTCCGTCTCCCCTGCCTACAGCGGCGGCGATGTGCTGGTCTCCGTGAGGTTGCCAGCCAACGCCGCCGTTTGGGGCCTCGACCTCGTGACCGAACAACTGGACGAGGACGGCACGCCGACGCTGTTGCTCGACGTCGGCGACACGCTCGACGATGACCGCTTTCTTGCGGCCGATGACGTGGCGCAAGCCGGCGGCACGGTGGAAGTGCGGCTTGAGCAGGACGATTTCCACCGCTACAGCAACGCGACGGATGTGGAAGTGACGGTCAACACGGTCGGTGCGACCGACGTCGCGGGCGAGATCACGCTTACCGTCTACTGGTACTACGCGCGCCCGCTTACGACCGTGACGGACAACGTGTTGCGCGAGTTGGGCGTACTGGCGGCCGGCGAGACCGCGACGGCGGAGGATGCGCGCACGGCGCGCGAGGCGCTTGAAGAAGTGCATCAGGTCTTTCGCCAGACCAAGAGCGCGCAACTGACGCTCGCGCAGAAGGGCGATCTTGAATGGCCGTTGGCGCTTGTGCCGCAGTTCGCGGCGCGCGCCTACGCGACCGCGGCGGCCTTGCGCCTGGCAGACGACTTCGGCGTGTCTGATGCGGCGATCAACCGGCTGAGCGCGCGACAGGCTCGGCACATGATCGAGTTTCGCGAGAGCGTCGCGGAGAAAACCACGGGCGAGCCCGTAGAGGCGGAGTTCTACTGATGGCGCTGTTCCCGTCGCGTGCTGCCTCCTCCGGCTTCGGCCGTCGCGCCGAATGGATGCCGCGCACCGGCAACTATCCGTCGAGGCTTGAGGCGTTGGCGGGCGAACTGCCGCCGATCATCCCGCCCATGCCGATCAATCAGCCGCCGGCCGCAGCACCACCGGCCGCGCCTTCCGCTCCGGCTGCGCCGCCTGTGCGCGGGGGCACCGTGCCGCTTGAACCGTTTCCGGGGGCGGAGGGACTTGGCGGCGCTCCGGGCGATCCGAACGCGAGCAACTGGGGCGTGGATATCGGGAGGGATCTGGGCATGGGCTGGCAGGACATGATCGGCCCGGCGCTCACGATGGCGGCCTTCCCCGGCTCGGCGCTCGGCCTAATCGGCGGCATGGTCTTCGATGATGTGCGCGGGCAGCCGTTGAGCACGCGCAGCTTCACGGACATTGCACTACAGGCCGTCGGGTTGCCGACGACGACGCAGATGATGCGCGATGTCATCACGCCAACGCCCGCGCCCGCGCCTGCCGCTCCGGCGCCGAGCACGCCATCGGCTTCGCCGGCCGGCGTGGACTACGCGGGCGTCAACAACGTGCTTGGGCAGGTCGGGGCGCTTCCCGGGCCGCAGACGGACCCGATGACTGGCTTGTGGGGCGAGATAGCCAACGGCGCGCAGTTCGGCGGCTGGGGAGCATCTGATTTCGCGGGGCTCTCCGACACACTCAGCGGTGCGGGCATCATGGGCGGCGCACCGGCAAGCCCGGAAGTGGCCGGCATGTGGGGCGACATTGCGGGAGCGAACCTGTCGGACGCCGTATCCGGCGGTTACGGGGGCTATGGCGGTGGCTACGGTGGCGGCGAAGGGCAGGGCGGCGGGTTCGGCGGCGCCTCGGCCGGCTCGCCCGGCGGCGGTGGGGGTGGCTTCGGCGGCGAGGAAGGCACGTCGAGCGTGTGGATGACGGGCGGCGTTGTCCCGCCTGGACAGACTGGCATCGTGCACGGCAATGAAGGCGTGCTCAATCCCGCCGCGATGCAGCACTACGGCGACGCGGCACGGATGGCCGTGGCGGCGATCAACGCGCGCGCGGTGCCGAAGAACCGGCTCGAAGACCTGATTCGTCTGCGATGAGCGACGAACGCCTGGCACGTGCGCAGGAGATTGCACATCAGGTGCACCCGCACGCGCGCGCCTCGTGCAAGCCGCGCAACGGGATCGAGGACGCGGTTGCCTTCGGCCTGCCGCGCAACAAGCCGGGCGCGATCGTCGTCATGACGGCGGCCGAGTTCGACGAAGCCGACGACGAAACGGTGATTGCAACGATCCGCGCGGCGTGGAGCACCTGATGCAGCTTCCGTTCGCGATCCAGCATTACCGGCACCGGTCGCTTCCCGTCTCGGCGCAACGGCTGGTCAACTGGTTTCCGGAGGCGCAGCCGGCCGACGCGAAGGCGCGCGTTGCGTTGTTGCCGTCGCCCGGCGTGGTCGAGTTTACGGTTGTGCCCGAGTCGCCGATCCGCGGCGCGATCGCGATGCAGGACAAGCTATTCGTGGTCGCGGGCATCGGCGTGTATCGGATCGAGGACAACGGCGACGTGTCCTATCTCGGCAACGTGGATGGCGGCGCATCCGTCAGCATGGCCGAGAACGGGACGCAGGTGATCATCGTTGTCCCCGAAACGACAACGGCATGGATCGCGACGGCAACCGGCGTTTCGGTGACGGAGATCACAGACGGTGACTTCGGATCGCCGATCAGTGTCACGGTGCTCGATGGCTACGCGGTGTTTGCGCAGGAAGACAGCGCCGAGTTTTTCATCTCGGCGATCAACGACGCGACCACGTATGACGCGCTCGATTTCGCCACGGCGGAGACGAGCCCGGACAACATCGTGGCGTTGCGGCGGTCGCAGAACTACCTATGGATCTTCGGCGAGCGGTCAATCGAGTTGTGGCAGAACCTCGGCGGCGAGGACTTCCCGCTGGCGCGCAACTCCGGGCTCTACATCGAGCGTGGTTGCGCGGCGGGGTTCTCCGTCGCGGCGGGCTTCGGGCGCGTGTTCTGGCTCGGCGATGATCTGTGCGTCTACACCAATCAGAACCTAGAGCCGGTGCGGATCAGCACGCATCCGATCGAGCAGGAAATCAGCGGCTATGCTGATATCGAGGAAGCGATCGGCTGGACGTATGAGCAGGAAGGGCATCAGTTCTACGTCCTGACGTTCCCCGACACGCGCGTAACATGGGTGTTCGATCTCAAGTCGGGCGCCTGGCACGAGCGCGAGAGCACCGGCTATCCCGGTTGGCGTTGCCGCTACGGGACCGCGTTCGCGGGCACGACGATGGCAGGCGATGCGCTGAACGGCACGATCTGGCGGATTGACGCAGCCGTGTATGACGAGGGCGGCGAGGAGATCATCCGCTTGGCATCCGGCACGGTGGTCAGTGCGGAAGGGCGGCGCGTGTTCCATCGCGCGATGGAAATCGAGATGGAGACGGGCGTGGGCCTGGTCACGGGCCAAGGCAGCGACCCGCAAATCCTGATGGAGTTCTCAGACGACAGCGGCCGGACATGGAGCAACAGCCGGCAGGTGACGATTGGCGCGATCGGCCAGTTTGAGACGCGTGCGAGGTTCACGCGCCTCGGCTCGGCACGGTTCCGCGTCTATCGGATGCGCATGTCCGATCCGGTCGCGACCTCGATCATGCACGCCTTCGTTCGGGCCGATGCGGGCGCGCACTGATGGCGATCACGGTTCGGCCGATCAAGCTTGCGGTGCCGACGCGCGCCAACGTCGTGTCCCGCGATGGCACGGCGACGCTGGCCTACACCGGCTTCTTCGAGGACGTGGGCCGCATCATGTCGCGGCGCACCATCGTTGTGGACAACGCCTTTGACCCGGCGAGCATCCCGGCCGGTGCGACGTTGAAGACGACGATCTCGCTCACGGCGGCCGGTATCAAGGCAGGCTCGTGGGCGGTGGCGTCATTCAGCAACCTCGATGATGACGTGACCATCTCGGCGGCCGTGACGGCTCTCAACACGATCGTCGTAACGTTTTGGAACACGAGCGGCGGAGCTATCGACATGGCGACCGGCACCCTGCGCGTGATGGTGGAGATCCCCGAATAATGGACTGGCTCCTCCCGGCGGCTGTCATCGGCTCGTCCCTGATCGGGGCGGGTTCGTCCCTCCTCGGCTCACGCCAGCAGGCCAACGCGGCCGAACGCGCAAGCGATCAGTCATGGAACATCTACAGCCAGAACCGGCAGGACTTCACGCCGTGGCGCGAAGCCGGCGGGCGCGGCCTGTCGCGGCTTGAGCAACTGGTCAACGTGCCGTTCGAGCAGTCGCCCGGCTACGCCTTCCGCTTCAACGAAGGCGCGCGGGCGATCGATCGCGGCGCGAACGCGCGCGGGCTCTACGGCTCCGGTGCGCGGGCGCGGGCGTTGACGCGCTACGGGCAGGGCCTCGCGGCCGATGAGTATTCGCAATACATGAACCGCCTTGCGGCGCTCGCGGGCATCGGCCAGACGGCTACGGCGCAGGGAGCGGCGAGTGGTGCGCCCTATGCCGGCGCCGCGTTGAATGCGACGCAGAACGCGGGCACGGCGGCGGGGGGCGGCACGGTCGGGGCCGGCAACGCGCTGATGGGCGGTGCGAACAACCTGCTTGCGCTGTATGCCCTCGGCGGGTTCGGCGGCGGGCGTCCCCCCGGTTCGTGGGGCGCGCCATGACCCCTGTCGGCCTTGGCGTGCGCGTTCCGGACATCACGGACACGCTCGGCCGCGTCGAGCAGATCAAGGCCAACCGCCTCGCGCAGCTTGTGCAGGCCGAGCAGATGCGCGAGCGGGAAGGGCTGAGTGCCGCCCTCGCGCAGCATGGCCCGGCGCTGTTCGGGACCGACCCGGCGCGGCAGGCGTCGGCCTTGGAGGCGCTGGTGGCAGGCGGCGGGCCGGGGGCGGTGCCGCTGGCCGCGCAGTTCTACGGGCAGATGCGGCAGCCGAACCCGACGCGCGAGCGCAACGTCGGCGCGCAGGTGGTGACGGAGGAGTTCGATCCGGCCACGCGGCAGTGGCGACCGATCGGCTCGGCGCCGCGGTGGCAGCCGCAGATGGGCGGCGCGGGCGGCATGGACCCGGCCACCGTGCGTGAGTGGCAGTTCTTCAACAGCCTGTCGCCAGAGGATCAGCGGCGATATCTGGCGCTTAAGCGCGCGCAGACGTCGCTTGATCTCGGCGACCAGCGGGTGATCGTTGATCCCGCGAACCCGGCCGGGCCACCGTTGGCGGCTTATCCCCGCGGGCTGCCGCCGCAGCGTGTGGTCGAGGGGGGAACGGAGACGGTGCTTCCCGCCGTACCGGGCGCAGAGACGCGCCCGGCGGAAGGCGTCACGTCCGGCGAAACGGAGCCGCGCGCAAGAGACTTGCCGTTGACCGCACAGGAGCGCGCGCAGTCGGCCCAGGCGGCCAACACGGCTTCCCGCACCCTGCGCGTGATCGACGGCATCCTGAACCATCCGGCACTGTCGGCGGCGACCGGCCCGCTTGCCTGGACGCAGAGCCTTCCCGGAACGCCGATGTACGACTTCGGCACGCGCGTGGCGCAGTTGCAGGGGCAGGCATTCTTGCAGGCGTTCGAGAGCCTGAAGGGCGGCGGGCAGATCACACAGATCGAGGGCCAGAAGGCCACGGAAGCCATCGCGCGGCTACAGAGCGGCATGAACCCGACGGACATGCGCGCAGCCGTGAGCGAACTCCGCGAGATCGTCGCGACGGCGCAGCGCCGCGCCGCCATGCGGGCGCGTGGGCAGCGTGAGGCGCCGCCCGAACCTGAGCCGGACGTTTCACGGGAAACGCCCAAAGTTACGGCCCCCGGAACGCCCCCTCCGCCTCCCGGCTTTGAGATTATCCGCTGATGGCGGGCAACGTTGCCATCAACCGGGAAACGGGCGACGTGCTGGTTTTGTCGCCTGATGGGCAATGGGCGCCGCCGCGGATGGCGCGCAACCCAGAGACCGGCGCGGAGATGTTCTTTGATGGCACGGCATGGCAGCCGAAGCCGGAACCGGCATCAACGGCCGGTGGCATTGCTTCGGCGGCCGGACGCGGGCTGTTGCGTGGCGTCGCGTCGCTTCCGGCGCTTGCGGGCGACGTGCTCAAGACGGTGGCTGCGCCTCCGCTTCAGGCGCAATGGAACCCGACAGTCACCAACGCGCTAAACCGCGGTGTCGATTACGTGCTGCCACGGGCGCCTAGGAACGCCACAGAGCGCACCGTCGAGACGACGGCGGGGGCAATAGGGGCGGCGGTTCCGACCATGCTGGCGCCGCCTCTGCGGGCTCTGGCGGGCAGCGTTCCAACGCAGTTGTCCGCCGCGACCGGCGCGGGCCTGGCACAGAGCGCGGCGAGGGGCGAAGGGCCGCTGGCCGAGATCGGGGCGGGGATTGTGGGCGGGGTTGCCGGGGCTGCCTTGCCTGCTGTCGTGGGCGCTTCGGGCCGTACCGTGGCGGGCGCGGTCGCGCCATTCACGCAACGCGGGCGCGAGGGCATCGTTACCGACACCATGCTGCGCGCGAGCAGCGATCCGGCACGGGCCGGCGCTCGCACGGCGGCAGGGCTTGCCGACGATACGGCGCGCCTTCCGACCAGCCGGCCAACGACAGCCCAGGCCGCGCGAGATCCAGGCCTCGCCATTCTTGAGCAGGGCGTCCGGCAGGATGCCGAGATGGGCGCGGCCTTTCGCAACGCCGATGCGGCGCGCAATGCCTCGCGGGCCGGATTCCTCGCCTCGCAGGCTGACAACACGTTGCCGGAGGCGCGCGGGGCTGCCGTTCGCGGGGCCATGCAGGCGAATGAGCGCGCGACGCTTGATGCCGTCTCGACGGTCTACCAGGCAATAGACCCTAACGGCGTGGCGCAGTTTCCGACGCGGCCGTTGCAGAACGCCACGGGCGCGGCAATCGGTCGGTTCGGGCAGGGCAGCGGCGGCGTGCCGGCCGAACTGACGGGCATTGCCGACGATCTCACGCGCGCCGGAAACGCGGTGTCGTGGGAGTTCCTACAGAACATGCGCGCCCGCGTTGGCGAGCTTGTCGGCACCGCCTCGGCTGCGGGGCAGAACAGGCTTGCCGGAGCCGCCAGGATCATCTCGCGCGCCATCGATGAGGCGGAAGAGGCGGGCATCCAGAGCGGGCGCTTTGCCGATTGGCAGCGCGATCTCTGGCGTGTTGCACGTGAAACGCGACGGCAGGCGGGCGAGACCTTCGGACGCAATGCCGAGGGCGTGGCGATGGTCGGGCAGATCCTGCGCACGGATCGCTTCGGCGCGCCGATGCTGGCGGATGCTGATGTGGCGCGGCGCGCGATCGCGAACCCGCAGACGCTGCGGCAGGTGATGGACGCAGCGGGGGCGGCCCGCCCGGTCCTTCAGCGCGTGCTGGCTGGGCAGTTCATCGACGACCTTACCAACGCGGCGACGGTAACAACGTCAGTTGTTGACGCAGCCGGCAATGTGCAACGGGCCTTGTCACCAGCCGGCGCTCTGCGGTTTCTGGACGCGAACCGGCGCGTTGCCGACATGCTCTTTCCAGGCGCGCGAGGGCAGATGCTGCGTCGCCTCGCCGCGGACTTCACAGAGACGGTAGCGATGGACGCTAGCCGCGGCACCCGCGGCAGCCAGACGGCGTTGAACCTGAGCGTTGCGGCGCTGATCAATCGGTCGAGCAACGGCTTGATCGATCCGACAAGCCCGATGGCGCAAACCGTGGCGAGCCTTGGCGGGCTGCTGCGGCTGCTCTACTCGGCGCCGGAGCGTGCGACGCGCGACCTTCTGGCGCAGGCGATGGTTGATCCGCAGTTTGGCGCCATGCTGCTTAGCCGTGCGACCCCCGAGGCGATCCGGCGCGCAACCGGCTATATCGAGCGAAACTTCATGGAACGCCTTCGGCAGTCTGCCATTGATGTCGGCACGGGGGCTGCCGTCAGGGCAGGCACCGCGACAGCAGCGCAGCAAGCGCAAGAGTAACCCCTACCACCTTCAGCAACAGGAACGCGGCGGCGGGACCGTTCACGGCACCAACAGCCGCCCGACGGCCGCGCCGATGACGGTTCCGACCCCGTGCGACGTCGCAACCGGCGCCGCCGCGTATTCGTCCGCCAAGACCGCGAAAGC
>CAZBOT010000036.1:0-19020 GCA_964493575.1 uncultured Candidatus Saccharibacteria bacterium
TCTCTGATGGTGAGATAAAGGAATTCATCGGGATACCTGTAGAGGTTTCGGATGATGATTTTTGGCTTGAGGCTCGCGAGTGCGAGTGCTAAGTGAAAATAAGGAGAATTAGTTATGAGTGCTTGTTACTGCACTGGTGTTTGTTTGCAATCTGGTCGATGTCCCGTTGCTGGCGTTGTTGCCCATCCCTATGCTGGCGTGTTTCCACATTACATTCCAGTTCCACACTACCCAGAACAAATTGATATTGAGACCATCATTCGCAGCATTGTTCGCGAAGAGGTGCGCGAGGCGATGATGGGCAAAAGTGAAAATAAGGAATAGCGTTATTTTCAGAATAGCGCAAAGGTGAAAACATGCCAGTAGACAGTAGCTTCGCTCAGGGAATTGACATCAGCAAGTGGAATGGGGTGTACAAGCCATACGTCAAGCCCGTAGACTTCGTGATTATCAAGGCAACGGATGGGTTGGCACAAGACCCGCGCTTCTTCGCCAACATGGAGATATGCAAGAACATCCCCGTGGTCGGCGCGTACCACTACTACCGTAGCCAAGTGGGGTGGCGCGAACAGGCGCGCAACTTTTTGGCTACGGCTCATGGAGCGCACTTTCTCGCGGTGGACTATGAGCATATCAACAACGTTCTGGATAGACGCACAGACGGCGAGCTAAAGAACATGCTGGAATATCTGCGCTCGCAGACCAACAAGCCAGTCATCATCTACGCCCAACATGCCATGCTGAATGGCGAAATGCTAGCGCGTGGAGCTAATTGGGTGCGCGAGTGGGAATGGTGGGTTGCGCGTTGGTGGGAGCGTGGCTACTACGAGCGAACGCCTAACATCGTTCCTGGCGGTGCGTGGAAGATTTGGCAATACGGCGGCGACTACTACGACACGAAGGGCAAGTGGAGCGTTCCTGGATATAAGCAGGGCAAGGAATACGGCGTGGACAACGACAGCATAGACCTCAACGCGTTCAATGGTACTTTGGCCGACATGATGGCATGGTGTGGCATATCCGTGCCGACTGCGCCAGAAGCCCCTCGCCCAAGCACGCAGCCCGTGAGCGGCAAGTGGCTGAACAGAATTGTGCGCGCGAGGCCGCTATGATACTCCTGACGGGCTACCGCTACCTGGACTTAGAGAAGTGTCCGCGCAAGATACTGAAAGCGTGGTTTTATGTTCGGCTGGACAGAGTGCCAGTCGCAATCGGACTCAACTAACACGGAAAGGGAAAGAGATGGGAAAAGAATTTGATATGTCGCTCGCCGAGTTTGTGAAATTTGTTCGCGAAAGTGGCGCGGGGTACGGGCATGTCGCTGCAAAAGACGCTGGCGGCAAAGCGTTGTACGCTGTCATCGTGGTTGACGGGGAATTCGCGGATGAGGCACTAGGCATCATTGAGAAGGCATACGACAAACACACCGAGGAGAATGACAGATGAGCTATCACAAAGTAACGATTGTAGGTAATTTGGGTGGCGCTCCGGAGATGAGATTTACCCCTGGCGGCCAAGCCGTCACCAACTTCAACGTGGCCAGCAACCGCCAGTACACGGGCGCGAGTGGTGAGAAGGTGAAGGAAACGGTGTGGTTCCGCGTGTCCGCGTGGGGCAAACAGGCTGAGACGTGCAGCCAGTACCTGAAATCCGGCCAGCAGGTGATGATTGAAGGCCGCCTGACCCCCGACAAAGACACGGGCGGCCCGCGCGTGTACGCCCGTCAAGACGGCACGAGTGCGGCCAGCTACGAAATCACGGCTGAGCGCGTAGTGTTCTTGGGTGGAGGCGGCAAGACTGAGGATAAGCAAGATGAATTCCCCGACAATCTGCCAGCGAATCACGAAATTCCTTTCTAGATTTTGGGCGATGGACTTAGACATCCGCGAGCCGTACAACTTCCATGTTATTGTCTGGAAGCCAACGGGCGAGTTTGTCATGTGCGAAAGGTGGCCGCGTGCCAATTCCTGACAAAGACTTCAACTCGGCATACGACATAGCCTACCGCGCCAACGAGAAGGCGTACAAGCGGTTGGCTATCACCAACGCGTGCGAAAGCTGCGGCAAGTACGGCAAGCTAGAAGGCCATCACGTCTTGGTTGGCCGCGATAAGCGTTACAAGACATGGTGCAACAGCCCGCTAAACATCAGCTGGGTATGCAAAGAGTGCCATGATGGAGTAGCGTTGAGCGAGAGCTACCGCGAGACGCACATGCGCCGCTTGGTGCTACAGCAAGGCTACGCGGTGGTGCGGGATTGGCTGGACAGCGCGCCAGAAGGCAAAAAAAGAGGCTCTCAATGGGCGAGAGCCTCTTTTTTGCTAGAGTGGGTGGTTAGCTAGTCGTTTGTAAAACCCGTGAGAAACCAAACAATGCATGCGGCCACGTTCAAGTAGAATCCCAGGCTATCTCCGTCTGCGTGGGCGTTCGCGGCAATCACAAAGTGCAGAAAAGAAATTAGAAACTCCATTTATTCAACTCCTGACAAGTACACGCCGTCAGCCATCTGACATTCGCCGCAAAACTCTGCGCCGTGTTCGTAGCATGCGCCGATGTATTCGCTCTCTAGCTCATAGCACTCGGCGCAGGTGAGGATGTGTTCGTGGGTGTTTGGGTGGTCGCTCATTCTTTCTCCTCAACTAAGTATTCCACGCCATCGGGCGCACCAGCGTTCAGGTCATACACGCGGCGCGCAAACTCTGACGGGTCAATGCTCCAGTCTACCACGAAGGCGTAGCCGCTGGAGTCTATGCGGATAAGGTAGCTCATGCGCCGCCCTCTTGCAGTTTGTAGCCAATTGATTCTAGGGCGTGAAGGTGCGAGTACTCCTTCACAACGCCCATCCCGCCCCAGTCGGTTACGTTGCCATGATTGTCGGCAGCAAATACCATTGTTTCAACTATTCCAAACCTGGCTTGTGATGCAACAACATACCGATGGCCGTCAAGTGGCGGTTCCAGCTTGTACAGCGACGCACCGTCGTTCCAGTCTAGCCTATGTTTCACGGGTGTCGCGGTGCCCAAAAACGTTTCGTCATCCATCATTCCTCCTAAGAAAAGTAAATCCCAAACATCAGGCCAAACAAAACGCCACCAGCAATCGTCATGGCCAGCAGTAAGGCAACAAGTGTGAGCATTAGCTCTTTAGAGATTGGCATACTGTGCATACTCCTGTAGCGGTTAGGATAGTGTGGTGATAGTAGCAGCGGTCGGATTGATCATTGTCCAACTCGGCCAAGCGCGCCAGCCAGCGAGACTGTGCATCGGCAACGTGGGCGCGATAGTCCTCATCTGAGAAGCGGCCATAGAGGCGCGCGTCCTCCAGGCGGTCTAGCTCGGCTGAGTAGTCGCGTCCAGCTTGTTCGCGGAGTAGTGAGTAGTTATTGTGCATCATCCCTTCCCGTTTCGAGATTTCTTCGGCCTGCCTCATCAGCGCACCTAGGCCAGCGGGTGCGGACACCCCCGAAGGGGTGTTTCGGCGCTATGTGGTTAGAAGCGCTTTGGTGCTGCCACTGAACTACACCGCCCCCGGTGCAGATGAATACAGCCCAAAGCGGAAGTCCATTTCATCGTTTAGCCATTGCTCGTCTGCCTTATAGAACAAGTCCGTTGGCTTTTCTGCATCATTCCACGCAGTGATATGTACAGCCGCAAATTGCGCCACAATCCCGTCTATTGCGTTCTCGCGAACGTAAAGTTGCCCGCCCGTGATTATGTCTCGAAGCTGCTTGTTTTCATTCTGCAAACGGTCTATCATCTGCTCGTTGGTTTCCATGCTCATTTTCTCGTTTCCTTTTCTCCGCGTGATAGCGTATGCGCGGCCCACGAAATTATGGACTACTCTGCGATAATCTGCTCTAGTTCTTGCTTCCATGCGGCTAGGGCCTTCTTATAGCCTTTGGGCTTCATCCCGCGCTCCAGCAATTCCTCAATGTTGCGGATGCTGTTCTGCAACTGCTCAGCACGGGGGGGTTGCTTGGGATTAGGCTCCCAGCCCTCAAAATATCCAGCCTCTTTCATCTCGGCGTGGAGCCTCTTTTGCGCCGAATCCAACGCGCGTCTTGACATTTTGCCGCTTGGGCTACCCAGAGCGATTATGTCAACCAAAATATCTTTCTCAACCACGTTTTTTCTTTTCATGCCCTAATACTAGCACGAAACAGCCACGAGAAAGATTAGAGAATTATGCGACTTTCTTCACCCAGGTTGAACATTTAGCTCAATCTATCCTATGGTATAATAGATGGGCATGGCAAACGGGAAAAGTAAACTAGACGGTTACGACAAAGTAGCCGTGCTTGACCGCCAGCGCAAGGCGTTGCAGATGCGGCGTGATGGCGCAGACTTTGACGCGATAGCCGAGGCGTGCGGGTACTCCAATCGCAGCGGGGCGTACAAAGCCGTCATGACCGCGCTGAAGAAGATGATGCGCGAGCCGGCGGATGAGTTGCGCTCGCTAGAGCTAGATCGGCTGGACAGGCTGTATACCCAGATGGCGCGCAAGGCCGAGGGTGGCGACGAGAAGGCGGTAGACCGCTGCCTGCGTATCATGGAGCGTAGAGCGCGGCTGCTTGGGCTGGATGCGCCCGTGAAGCAGGATGTAACCAGCGGCGGCGAGCCAGTACGCATTGTGGTAAAGGTGGAGCCTGAGTAATCAGTACGACATCAACATTGACCCTGCCGTATTCAACGAAGCGTACCTGCCGTACCTAGACGCGCCGCAGCCGACACAGATATTCTACGGCGGCTCATCTAGCGGCAAGAGCGCGTTCGTCATCGGCCAGCGGGTGGTGCTTGACCTGATGAGGGGCGGGCGCAATTATCTGATTGCCCGCGCTGTGGCGAGAACGCTGCGCTCATCCGTGTACAACGAAGTCATGCGCACCATCCACCGCTGGGGCGTGCAAGACCTGTTTGTTACCAACAAGACCGAGATGACGATCACGTGCGCCAATGGGTACTCGGCCATGCTCACGGGGCTAGAGGATGTGGAGCGCGTCAAGTCCCGTGTGCCAGCCAAAGGTGTGCTGACCGATGTAGTGATAGAGGAGGCCACCGAGGTAGAGCGCAACGATATACGCCAGTTGCAGAGACGTATGCGCGGCCAGAGTGATGTGGTGAAGCGGCTGACGCTGCTATTCAACCCCATCGTGCAAGACCATCACATCTACCTGGACTACTTTGCTGGTATTGGCTGGGCTGACGACCAGCGCGTGTACGAGAGCGACGACCTGCTCATCCTCAAGACCACGCATGTAGACAATCGCTTCCTGACGCAGCAAGACCGCGATGTATTGGAGAGCGAAACTGACCCATACTGGCGCGATGTGTACACGCTGGGCAACTGGGGCGTGCTGGGTAACACGATATTCCGCAACTACGTTGTGGCCGACACGCTAGACCCAGAGAGCGAGTATTACCTGCCCGTAGAGCAGCGCACCAACAGACGGGCTGGCTTGGACTTTGGCTTCTCGGATGACCCCGCCGCCAGCACCGCCACGCACTACGACAAGCGGCGCAAGCGTATCTATATCTATGACGAGCTATACGAGCGCGGGCTGACCAACGACCTGCTGGCGCGCGAGATGAAGCGCATGCACGGGGCAGACGACATCCGCGCGGACTCGGCGGAGCCAAAGAGCATAGCCGAGTTGCGCCAATACGGGCTGAACGTAACCCCTGCGCGCAAGGGCAAGGATAGCGTGCTGCACGGCGTGCAATGGTTGCAGCAGCAGCAGATTGTGATTGACAAGCGGTGCGTGAACACCATCCGCGAATTCCAGCAGTACAAGTGGAAAGAGGACAAAGCGGGCAACGCCTTGCGCGTGCCTGTAGACAAGAACAACCACGCCATAGACCAGCTACGCTATGCTTACGAGGATGACATGCTGGAGTCTACGGTGGTGATGATGGATAACTTCCTGTACGACTAACGAGGATACACAATGGGCTTTCTTGACAATATCCGCACATGGCTAGTGCAACCCGTATTTGACCGCTGGGGCATGGTAGACGCAGAGATGCAGCGCAGACTGTTTGAGCTGGCACTGCAGCGCGAGTATGTGGCTGGCAACCAACGGCCACAGTTGCCCGTCAAGGCTGGCAAGCCAGACGATAACATCGCCGTAAACCTGATCGCCAAGGTGGTGGAGAAGTCCGTATCGCTGCTCGTGGGCGGCGAGGTGCGCTTTGACTTGGGCGAGGGCAACGAAGAGAAGCAGGAATGGCTGGATGAGCTGTGGGAGCGTAACCGCAAGCCCATTTTCCTGAAGAAGCTCGCCACGACCGCGGCCACCTACGGCACGGGCTACATCAAGATTGTTCCTGACGGCAGCGAGGACATGAACATTCGCCTCATCTCGTTGCCGCCCATTGCCATGCGTATCATCACGCCGCCGACTGACCCAGAGACGGTGCTAGAGTATCAGCAGTATTGGATGGCCGAGGATGAGCGCGGCAAGCAACGCGTGTACCGCGAGCGCACCGTCAAGAATGAGGCTGGCTGGACAATCATCAACGAGGTTGAGGGCAACGGCGCGAAGTGGGAGCAGTTGAGCAGCATTGAGTGGGATTATCCCTTTGCGCCGATCGTGCACGGCCAGAATCTCCCCGTAGACGGCTCACCCTATGGCGATAGTGATGTGTCCGGCGTAATCGGGCTGCAAGACCGTATCAACTACGTGGCCAGCAACATCAGCAAGATTATCCGCTACCATGCCCACCCGCGCACCATCGGCAAGGGCTTCCGTGTGGGCGGCGGGGATAGCAACGTAGTGGTGAATGGCGAGCCAGTAGGCGGCGGGGAGCCAGCGGAGATGGCAGGCGACCAGATGTTCATCCTGCCCAACGCCGAGGGCGATGTGTGGAATTTGGAGATGCAGTCTGACCTCGCCAGCAGCATGGCCTACCTGCAATTCCTCATCCAAAGCCTGTATGACATCACCGCCACCGTCAATATGAGCAACATCAAGGATAAGCTGGGGCAACTGACCAACTTTGCCATCCAGGTGCTGTATCAAGACGCGATGGAGAAGTTGCAGGACAAGCGCGACCTGTTTGGCGAGATGCTCAGCGAGGTCAATCGCCGCCTACTTGTGCTACAATATGGGGATGATGATGAGAGCGGCGGCAAGGTCATATGGCCGCCCGACGTAACCCCGCAGAATAGCCGCGAGGAAGCCGAGGAATTGACAATGGACTTGAACAACGGGCTTGTGAGCCACCAGACCGCGTCTCACCTGCGCGGCTATGACTGGGGTGTAGAGCAGGAGCGCATGGTAGACGAGCGCGCCCAGACCGATGGCGAGCTTGGCGCGCAGCTGCTTGCGGCGTTCAATCGGGGGCAGTAATCTCATCCCACAATGCCTAATCCCCTTCAAGTAATCAACCGTTCGCGCGCTGAGCTAGAACGGGTGGACACCGCCGCCCTCTATCAGCTAATCGCCGCATACGCCCCAATGAAAGGGCGCGTGGATGCGCGCATTGACGCGTTGCTGGCCGAGATTGAGGCGATGGAGAATCCCACCGTAGCCAGCGTAAGACGGCTATCCAGCTTCCGCACGTTGAGCAGCGATATAGACGATGGCATGAGTGGCTATGTGCAGTTCTTGATTATCGCGCTGGGGGCTGCGGCCACACAGGGGATTGACTTAGGCGTGCGGCATGGTGCTGACATTCTGGCCGCGTACGAAGCTGGCTCAGTCTACCGCGTATCGCCTGACGCGGTGCGGGTGGCGTTGCAATTCCTAGAGCCAACGGGTGCGCTGATGGACAGAATACGCATGCTCGCGCCATATACGGCAGAGCAAGTGCGGCGGTCAATCCTTGACGGGATAGCGCAGGGCTTGAACCCGCGCGCGATCGCAACCAACGTAACGCGCTCATTTGGCATTGGCCTCACCGACAGCATGCGTATGCTCAGAACAGCGCAGATATACAGCTATCGTTACGCCAACCATGCCAGCTATCTTGCGAATGGGATTGAGTCGTGGGTCTGGTACTCGCGCTTGGACCCCGCCAGAACGTGTCCTAGCTGCGCAGCCAAACATGGCAGTATTCATCCCGCCACCGAGACGCTGCAAGACCATCACAACGGGCTTTGTGTCGCTGCCCCGATTGCGGGTGGCTACAATCCCGTGAACGAAACTGGCGAGGAATGGTTTAGCCAGCAGTCCGAGGCCACCCAGATGCGTATGCTCGGCAAGGGTAGATATGAGGCGTGGAGTGATGGCAAGTTCCCGTTTGACGCACTGAGCAAGGGGCATGAGGATGCCGTATATGGCACGATGTTTGTAGCCACGCCGCTAAAGGAGCTTGTGCCATGACAGACGACCGCGAGAAGGACATGGCTATCCGTCAAGCGTTGCTGATGCAGGTAGACGCGATTGAGCGCAGATGGGGGATTAGCCCCACGACCGCCGAGATACGCAAAGAGGACAAGGCTGCGCGCAAGGCCGAAGAATCTATGGTATAATGGATAGGTAAATTTAGGCAGTCTGTTATTTCAGAACGCCGTCTTGCTTGGGACACATTCCCTTGCGAGGCGGCGTTTTTGCGTGTCGTTGCACGATAAAAAACGAAAGGGTAAATACGATGACTGAGCATGTAGAGCAAGAGGGTGCGGAATCCACCCCGCCTGCGGAGGCGCAAACCACCGAGCATATGATTCCCAAGACGCGCTTTGACCAAGTGAACGAGGAGCGCAAGCGTTTGGCCGATGAGTTGGCGAAGCGCGATGCTGAGTCCAAGAAGCTGCAAGAAGAGCAGATGACGGAGCAGCAGAAGTACAAGGAGCTGGCCGAGGCCCGCGCCGCCGAGTTGGAAGACATGCGTAAGCAGGCTGATGCCGCGAGCGCGGTAGCCAAGAAGGCCGAGCGTGAGGCTGACATTGTAGCCCAAGCGGCTGCACTCGGCTTTGCCGACCCAAAGGATGCCGTGCTACTCGTAGGCGATGCCGAGGATGTAGCCGCTGCGCTGAAGGGGCTGGCCGAGAAGAAGCCGTATCTCCTTGAAAGCACCAAGAAGGTGCCGCCCTCGCTGGATGCGAATAGCACGCAAGGCGGGGCGCAAGAGACGCGAGCAGAGCGCAGAAAGCGGCTGCTCGGATAAACCATAAGGAGTAACTTTAGCAATGGCTGTTCCGCATATGAACACTTTTGCGGATTTGGGCGCACTCGCCCAGACCGTACAGAACGATGCCGACTTCGTGTTTCGCGAGGCCGCGTTCGTAACCCAGCTCGTCAAGAACTTCAATGACCGCAACTCGCCTAACACGCGTACGCGCCATCAGTTCAACGAAGCTGGTTTCAGTCAGATTGGCGAATCTGACGACTTGACCTCGCAGGCCTTCACCCCCGAAGCCGCCGAGGTACTGACCCCCGCCGAGCATGGCGCGCAATTCTTCATCACCGACCGCCGCGCCCGCGCCGAAGCCCCCGAAGCCATCATGGCTGACGCTTCTGCCGAGCTTGGTTTGGCGGCTGCTGACCACGTTAGCCAGTTGATTTACGGCGACTTTGCCAACCTGACGGGTGGCACTGTGGGCGCGGCTGGCTCTGCGATGACTTGGGGCTATGTGATGGCTGCTATCGCCCAGGTGCGCGTGCAGGCCAAGAACAAGCTGATGCCCGTGAACGTGGTGCTGCATGAGTACCAGTGGTTCCCGATTGCCAAGTCTGCTTCTGTGGCTGGCGCAACTCGCCTGAACGCTGACCAGATTCAGAACGACATCACCTACGACTGGTACGTTGGCACTGTGGCTGGCGCGAACATCTACGTTTCGCCTTCTCTGCCGATTGACGGTCAGGGCGATGCGGTTGCGGCTGCGTTTGCTCGCGATGCTCTGGCCTACGATGTTCGCAAGGCGTACGGCGTTGAGGCCGAGCGCGATGCTTCTCGTCGCGGCATTGAGTTGAACGCCACGATGGACTTCGCTCACGGCGTGTGGCGGCCATCCCTCGGCGTGCAGATTGTGTCTGACGCGTCTGTGCCGCAGGGCTAAGGAGTAAGCGATGAGTTCTGCATTTGACATCAACACCGTATCCGTGGCCATCCCCGACCCTGGCGCAGACGACCAGCAGATTTTCTTGCTGCGTGCGCCTAGCGACTCTCAGGGCGGCGGACTGACCATTCTCGGCGGCTTTGCTGCCAACGGCGCAACCACGGGGGCTGGCACTACGTTCAGCTACCAGTTGCTGCGCTACAGCAACGCGGGCACTCCAGTCGTAAACGGCACCATTACCGCCGTTCTGGATGGTGCGTGGACCGCTGACGTTCCTCGCTCGTTCGTGATTGAGGGCGACACCTTCATTGACGCTGGCGAGTATGTGGTGCTGGACTATCAGGAGACTGCCAGCGGCAACCCGACCAACTCGGTCGTGTCGCTCCAGTACCTGATGGGCAAGCCGTAAGCTAACAGCTTACACCTGACGGGCTAGCGCGTTGAGCGCGAAAAGTGGCGACCCTCCCCACCTGCCCGTCAGCCTCGGAGGGTAGAGAGGGTAAGTGTTTTTATGACCTGCATTGTAGGTTTGCGCGAAGCAGGCAAGGTGTACATCGGCGGTGATTCGTGCGGGGCTGACGAGGTGTCCGTGCGAGAGGTAACTACGCCCAAGGTGTTCACTCGCGGCGACTACCTGTTTGGGTGCGCTGGAAGCTATCGGGCGATACAGCTATTGCAAAGCAAGCTGGAAATCCCGAAGCACGAAGATGGCGTAGACGTGTACGTTTACATCACAAATATATTTGCCGAAGCCGTGCGCCAGTTGTTTAGAGACGCTGGCTTTTCTGCTATTCGCGAGAACAACGAGGAAGCGCAGTATGGCACGTTCTTGTTGGGCTATGCTGGCCGCTTGTTTGAGGTGCAGGAAGACTTCAGCGCGATTGAGTACGCAGATGGCATTGCGTCTATCGGATCTGGCTCGCTGTACGCGCTAGGCGCGTTGCGCGTGGCGAAGGGTGATCCTACTGAGCGCGTCGAGGCGGCACTAGAAGCTGCGGCCTATTACAGCCCAGGCGTATGTGCGCCGTTCGTGGTCATCTCTGGGGAGTGGGCAGAATGAAGATTCATTGGCTCACGAATTCTCCATGGGCAGCAACTGGTTACGGAGCGCAAGCCAAGTTGTTCATCCCGCGCATTGCCGAGCTAGGCCACGAGCAGAGTATGACCGCGTTCTACGGGCTGGAAGGTGCGCCGCTGACGTGGAATGGGATCCGCGTATATCCGCGAGCGTTCCACCCCTACGGGCAGGACATTGTAGGTGCGAACGCGGTGCATGCTGGCGCAGACATCATCCTGTCATTGCTGGATGCGTGGGTGTGTGAGCCAAAGGGGTATGGCAAGACACCTTGGGCGGCGTGGTTCCCGATTGACTCTGAGCCTATCCCGCCCCCAGTTGCTGACGTGGTGCGCCAGGCGCGCTGGCCTATCGTAATGAGCGAGTTTGGCAAGCGCATGGCCGAGCAAGCGGGTATCAAGAGCCACTATGTGCCGCACGGCGTAGATACCAAAGTGTTCCACGACATGGGCAATCAGCGGGATATGCTGAAGTGGCCGAAAGATAAGTTTATCGTGGGCATGGTGGCGGCCAACAAGGGCAATCCGAGCCGCAAAGCGTTCGTGGAGAACATTGCCGCCTTCCGCATGTTCCAAAAGAAGCACCCTGACGCGTGGCTGTACCTTCACACTTACATGTCCGAGCGCGGCGAGAATAGCGGCGTGAATTTGACCGAGTACATGGACTCGCTAGGCATGGAGCGCGGGCGCGATTATGGCGTGTGCGACCAGTACAACTACATTATGAGCTTCCCCGAAAGCTACATGGCTGCGGCGTATAGCTCAATGGATGTGCATATGCTGGTGAGTATGGGCGAAGGGTTTGGTATCCCCACGCTTGAAGCGCAGGCGTGCGGCACTCCCGTTGTGGTAGGCGACTGGACTGCGATGAGCGAGTTGTGCTTCGCAGGATGGAAGGTAGACAAGCAAGACGCGCAGCCTGTATGGACTCCATTGGCTGCATATCAGTACACACCGCGTGCCGAGGCAATCGCGGACAAACTAGACGAGGCGTATAAGACGGCTGGCCGCATGAGAAAGGATGCCCGCGAAGGCGCAATGCAGTACGACGCGGACAAGGTGACAAAAGAGTATTGGCAGCCCGTCTTGGCCGAGATTGAGAAGCAGGTGACGAAATGAGCAAAGAAGGATGCTGCTGTGGCGAGTGCCGCGATGTGAACCCAGCCCGTGTTCGCGTTGAGCTTGTGGGTGGAGACGTGTTTGTGTCTCGGCTAGAAATCATCGTGGACAGGCTAGAAAAACTACTTTCCACTATTACCGAGGTGGTGAATGATGAATCTGCACGAAAAGCTGATTGACGAGCTACTGTACGGCAACGTTGTACGCACCGAGCGCGAGGAGGCTGCGCGGCAGGAGATTTTGAAGCTGCGCGGCGTTCAGAAAGATGAGCCGCAGAAAGGGCGGCGCGTGAAGGATGAGCAGCCAGTATCCAGCTAGTTACTTCATCGGGCATGGCTACGCAGATGACCCGAAGCGCAAGGCCATGAAGGCGCAGGAAGCCGAGCGTATCAAGGCACGCCTGACCGTGAAGACTGGCCGCGTGCTGGATGTGGGCTGTGGCATTGGCGATTTTCTGGCAGAGCATTTTGCCGCGTGGAAGAAGCATGGCACAGAGGTTAGCGCATACGCCACCAAAGAGGCCGCGCGGCGCGGCGTGGATGTACGCGACACCGCGTGGAGCTTTGATGACCGATTGTGGGATTTGGTCATCTGGCGCGGCACGTTCCAGCACCTGCCAGACCCCGTTAGCGAGTTGCGCGATTGCGTGGCGCGGATGAAGCGCGGAGCGACGATCGCCATCCTTGCTACGCCGAACACGAACAGCCTTGTCTACAAGCTGTTTGGCGATTTGCCTGCATTGGATGCACCGCGCAACTGGGTTGTGCCGAGCGACACGATGCTGGTGAACATCCTGACCAACTTGGGGCTGAAAGACATTGAGGTTGTGTATCCGTATTGGGATACTCCTTATGCGCGCCCGTTGGTGGACTTTGCAAAGTTTGTGCTGCGCTTGTTTGGCGTGAAGACGAAGTTTGCGTTCCCGCGTTCAATGATGGAGATTTATGCCCGCAAGTAAGGTGGCTGCGATCATCGCAAATCACAACCTGCCAGAGCGCGCCAATAATCTATCGCGTGCGCTGAGTGGCATTGACGGGTTCGAGGTCATCGTTGTGGACAATGGCTCGCGTGAATTCCAGCCCGTGAACACGGCGGTGAAGCTACGCAAGAACGTGCGCCTGACGCACGCATACTTGACGGGGCTGGCGTATGCCGATGGATTGGCTGCTGTGAGCGGCGAGAAGTTTCGCGCTTACTGGTTTATGACCACGAGTCTGCAATTCGCGTTGCTGGATGGTGTGCGCCAGATGGCCGATAAGCTGACTGGCGATTGTGTGTATGTATCCCCGCGTTACGAAGGGGCTACGCGCTGGCCGCACACGCAGATGGCGAAGGCTGGCGTTACCCGTCACTTGGGCGGGGCTGGCATGTATCTAGCTGAGTGGTTTGACCAGAACGGCCGCTTTGACCCGCGCCTGACGCACAACTGGGGCACGGACTACGACTCTAGCCTGATGGCGTGGCGCGATGGCAAGCACGGGCTGGTTGTAGATGATGTGGTGATGGAAGTCAGCGAGAATCACGGCTACAAGGCTGGCGTACACGGACTGAGTGTGAGCGAGTATCACGAGGCCGCCCGCGCAGAAATGGATGCCGTGATGAGCGAGAAGTGGCCGCGCGAGTGGCCTTTGCTGCGGGATGCAACCGACTATGACGCTATCTATTCTCTGCGTAACTAAGGCCGAGAAGTTTGCGCTTGAAATGCTTGTGCGTATGCGCGAGCAGGCCAACTTGCTAGAAGCCGAGTTGGTTATCGTGCAGGATGGCGAGACGTTGGCCGATTGGGTGAAACCGCTGGCTGACAATTACGCGTTGGTGCGCGGCAAGGGCTACATAGAGAGCGTGCTGGATATGGCGATTGACGTAACCAGCGGGGCATACGTTTTGCGGATGGATGATGACGAATCCATCAGCCCAGAGATGATGAGCTGGCTCATGCATGGCAAGTACAAGAGCGGCGATCACTGGGCGTTTCCCCGCAAGCACCTGTGGCAGGATGGCTACTACATCGCCAGCCAGCCGCTATACCCTGACTTGCAGACGCGCCTATCCACGCGCGAGAAGTCTGGCGGTAGACACGGCGTACACGATGGCTCGCCGTATGGTACGGGCAAAGTAGCCGATGTGTCCATCTGGCATCACAAGTTTAGGCTTCGCAACCTGCCTGAACGGCGCAAGATAGCCGCCAAGTATGACCAGTTGCGAGAGGGTGGCGGCACGGGATTGTGGAAGGCGTTCAACTTGCCAGAGGAATACTACAAGAGTGGCGAGATGAGGATTGAGAAGCTATGACAGCACGCGTAGGCATGGAGTACCTAATTGAATATCTGCGCGGATTGGTGCAGGCTGGCACGGCTGACTACTATGTGGCGGGCGTTCCGTTCTGGAGCGATGACCAGTTGCAAGACCGCCTAGACCGCCATCGCACCGATATTTACCGCGATGAGCTGATGCCGATTGAAACCTATGAGGGCGGCACGCTGGTCTATAAGACGTATCGCTCGCGCTTCCGCAACCTTGAAGGCGGCACAGTCTACTTCACCATGCAAGACGCGGCTGGCAACCCTGTAACGGGTGGCTCGGTTGATTTTGCGATGGGCATTGTAACCTTTGCAGACAATCAGGCGGGGAGTGCGCGCTTTATCAACGCTCGCTCGTACAACTTGAACGCCGCCGCTGCTGATGTGTGGCGCGCCAAAGCGGGTCATTTCTCTGGCGGGGTTGTTCGTTGGCGTACTGATGGGCATGAGGTCGTGCGCGGCAATATGGCCTCTGAGGCTACTGCGATGGCTATGCACTTTGAGAGTGTGGGCGGCGCGCAGACCGTGGAGATTGTGGCGTGCTAGGGTTGAGTGCTGGCGAGCTTGATGCAATCCGTGCAGACATCGCGCAGATGCTGCCCGATACTTGCGTACTCCAAACGCAGAGCTATACGCCTGATGGGATGGGCGGCGGCACGATTGGCTGGAATGCGGCTGGAACTGTGGCCTGCCGCCTAGACCGCAAGACGGGCTACGAGAAGTTGGCCGCCGATGCTGCTCGGCCATATGGCGAATGGATGCTCACCATCCCACATAACGCCACGATTAGCGTAGATATGCGCGTTGTGCATGGTGGCGAAACCTACGATGTGGTGGCCGTCAATGAAGACAAGAGTTGGCGCGATTGTATTCGCGCAGAGGTTGAATGGCTGAAAGCTCCGTAAGCGTGCAGAAGGATACGCGCGTACTTGAAAAGATACTGGCGCAACTGCACCCTAAGACTGAGGCGGTGCTGCGCGATGCCGCGTTTCGCATTCAGGCAGACGCAGCTATCCACGCGCCATATGACACGGGCGCGCTCAGTAACAGTATGACCGCAGAGCCAGACACCCCGCTCACATGGATTATTCGCGATGGCGTGCAGTATGGCATTTTCAACGAGATGGGTACTGTCAAGATGCCTGCGCGCCCGTTCCTTGTGCCTGCGGTTGAGGCGGAGCGTTCGCGCGGCTTTGAGAACGCGTTTAGGGCATTGTTCTACACATGAACGCACTAGACGCAGCCCTCTACTCCCGCATGGCCGCCAGCACCGCGCTCACTACGCAGCTCGGCGGCACGAACATCTATTCCCTGCGCGTAACGCAAACGCCGATACCTAATGCGTTCGTGGAGTTTGGCGTGCAGGGTGGAGGTGATGAGAATTTCAACGACACGCGCATGAAAAATCTACTAGTGCGTATCAAGGCAGTAGCCAAAACGAAATCAACGGCTGGCGCGGCTGATGCCATCATTGACGCACTATTCACTAACTCAAACCCGCTCACGATCAGCGGCTGGGGTAACAACTTCTGGCTGGCGCGTGAAGCGGACATTGAGTTTGCCGAGGTAGACGATGCCTCGCAAACCTACTTTCACGTTGGCGGGCTATACCGAATCCGCTTCAACGAAACATAAGGAGCAATAAGATATGCCTTCTTCGCAACATTTTACTGGAAAGGATGTGTTCATTAGCTGGGTTCACTCTGGCGGCACGGTTACCCTGTCTGGCGACCAGCGCAGCGTTACTGTAACAACCTCGTCTGACTTGGCCGACTCTACGGCCGGAAACGACGAGTGGCGCAAGCGCATCGCGACCATCAAGGACATCTCGGCCAGTGTTTCCCTGCTGCTGCCCGTTGGTGGCACCGCGCTAGAGGATGCAATTCTGGCTGGCAAGGGTGGCACGCTGACGGTTGGGCCAGAGGGTACTGCTTCTGGCAAGCGTCGCTACATCATCCCTGCTATCTCGGCTGGGCCTGTGACCAACATGCCGTACGCTGACGTTGTGGAGATGTCCTGCGACTTCTCCGGCGACGGAACGCCGTCAATCAACACGTTCTAACTTTCATTTGGAGGGTCAATGAAACTTCAAAGTGGCATTGAAATCACGTTTGACTTCTACAAAATCAAGCGCGCCGAGTTTATTTCGCTGGCAAAGGGTGTAGAAGACGACAAGATGTTTGACATGCTGGCGCGGGTAACTGGCGTAGAGCGCAGCGTGTTTGAAGATTTGTCTTGGCAGGAGTGGCGCGAGGTGGCGACCGCGTTCTGGGAGGGTGCCTACGCCCCTTTAGCCAAAAGCTCAGTAAGCGAGTCTACTGGGCAATCAAACACGGAAGCCGACCACCAGGAGACGAAGACGGAGAGTTAGTGCCGTATGAGTTCTGGCGGTGGCAGTTAGCAAAAGAGTTTGGCTGGACACTAGAGTATGTAGACAGCTTGTCTGTTGGCGATTGGCAGGAGTATCACTCTGTGCAGGATGGCTTGCAGAAGGCTAAAGGAAGCATTATCAAGTAATGGCGGCACAAGGTCAGCAAATTGCTTCAATGTTCGCTCGCATAGGCGCGGACACGAGTGATTTTCAAAAGGGCATGGGCGATGTTCAGTCGCAGCTTGGCAAAGGCGAAAAGAGCTTTGACAAGTTTGGGCTGACTGGCGTAGTCAATATCGCCAAAATCACGGCGGCATTGTACACGCTGAAGAAAGGCTTCGACTTCGCCCAGCAGGGCGCACAACTCGCGCGCCTTGAAGACGCTGGTGCTAGTTTGGCGCGTTCCTATGGATCGAACATGAGCCAGATTCTTGGCGCGCTAAAGACGGCCTCGCGCGGCACGGTAGCTGAAACTGACCTCATCCTGTCTGCAAACCGCGCCATGATGCTTGGCGTGTCCACCGATGCCGACCAGATGGCTAACCTGCTGGAAGTGGCCGCGTTGCGTGGTCGTGCGATGGGCTTGTCTACTACGCAAGCCTTCAACGACATCGTAACGGGTATTGGCCGCATGTCCCCGCTCATCTTGGACAACTTGGGTATCGTAACTAACCTGAGTGCGCGCGTTGATGAGTGGGCGAAGAGCAACGGCGTCGCCGCCGATAGCGTAGATGACGCCACGAAGCGTCAGATTTTGCTGAACGCCGTGCTGGAAGATGGCAACAAGCAGCTGGCAGAAACGGGCGGCTTGGTTGATGACGCCGCCACGTCTTATGAGCGAATGGCCGCCGGCGCGACAAACGCGTGGAATCGCCTAAAGACGCAGGCTGGCATTGCCCTCGCCCCGCTGGTTGGGTATCTGGCTGACGCGCAAGAAGAAGTGAATAAGCTAAACGACGCGGTGGACACGCTAGGCGCCCGCGCCGTGAACGCGTTCGGAGACTTCAAGCTTCCGACTGGCGAAATTGTAAGCACAACCGAACTCTTACAGCGCATGAATCACGTCTTGCTTTTCAGCGAGGAATCGTACAAGTCCTTCGGAGAAGCTGTCCGCTCGGCGCGCGGCGATTTCAGCGGCTGGTCGGCAGATATGCAACGCTGGATGGGGTGGGCTGAGCATTTTGAAGTTCCTGAAATGCCATCCTTCGCTGGAGCTGGCGCAGAGGCAGGCGAAGAATTTGCCGCCTCGTTCTCCGAGCGCGTGAAGGGTGCAAGCGTGTCTTCGCTTCAAGGGGTGATGGAAGACATCAAGTTCAGTATGGCGGGCGGAGCGGAGCTGGCTGGGCAGGTGCGCTTTATTGACGACCTTGTGGCCGCAAACTCCATCACAGACGCGCAGGCGCAAGAGATGTACGGCGCGGCCTTGACCGCCGCCGTAGACATTGAAACATCGCTAGGCAACATGAATTTGTCTGAGGCGCGCAAGACAATTCAAGACAGCCTCGGTATTCCTCTTGACGAGGCGCAGAGCAAGTCTGAGGGCGTGCTGAACAACTTGACCGCGCTGGCTGGCTCTGTGTCCGAGGCCGAGGCCATCGTAAATTTGCAGGTAACTGGCGACACATGGATAGCTTCTCTCATCGGTGGGCGTTTCGTTGGCTTCTTGAACGGCAATAGCATGCCAGGTGGTGGTGGCAGCCGCGGCATGGGTGGCTCAACTACGCAACCAGAAATGCGCGCGCTGGGCGGCCTAATTGAAGGCAACAACGTCTACAGCGTTGGCGAGAACGGCGAGGAAGGCGTAATCCCGCTGGGCAACGGCGCGTACTGGGTCATCCCTAACCGCGAGTGGATGCGCATGAAGAAGGCGGGGGCTGTGCCTACGGCTGGATTTGCCAATGGCGGCCCGCTGTTAGATGGCGTGGCTGGCACTGGCGCGGTAAAGGGCGGGGGATACGGCAAGACAAATATTGGCACGCCCGTTGTCCCGTCTGGCTCTTTTGATATAGGAAGTTGGATTCGCGGAACCGAGTCGCAGCTACCTGGCGGCGGCGCGCTTGGCGCACAACCCCCCAGCCAATCCTCGCAATCCGTAGCTCAGACGGCTGCTCAGTCTGCCGCTACCGCAGCGGCACAGGCGGCCACTGCTGCGGCTGTG
>CAZBOT010000037.1:0-4760 GCA_964493575.1 uncultured Candidatus Saccharibacteria bacterium
TAGCGTTTCGCCCATTGTGGAGCTCTACGTGCACCACGAAGCCCTGGTTTCTTACGTTCTTTCTTTCGGTCATCACGAGTTAGGAAGCCATTCTTCTTGAGAACTTTTTGCATATCTTCGGAAAGCGTAGCAAGTGCTTGAGCAACACCATGACGGAGTGCTTCAACTTGAGAAGTACGACCACCGCCGTTGATGTTAGCTGTGAAATGATACTCGCCTACCAAACCGGTAATCGCTAACGGACGCAGAGCAGTTTCTTGCTGAGTCTTATCTTTAAAATAAGTTTCAAAAGACTTATTGTTTACTACCATATCACCACTACCACCAAACAAACGAACGTTGGCAACCGCAGTCTTACGGCGGCCAGTGGCAAAGATATATTTGCCAGAAGCAGGTTTGGTGTGAGCTGGCTTCACTGCTTTTGGAGCTTCCCGGTGAGTTTCGGTCTTAGCAACAACTTTCTTAGCAGCGGTCTTCTTAGCTACAGTCTTCTTGGCTGGAGTTTTTTTGGCTGGAGTTTTCTTAGTTACCATATTACTTTAATTCCTTATCAATCTTGAAAGAATGCTTGTCACCCTTAACGAGCTTCAAACGAGATACTAATTTCTTGCGGAACTTAATTTCATCAAGCATAGAAAATACTGCTCGGCGCAATACTTGTTCGGGGTTACGAACAATTTCATCTTTAAGAGTCTTGGTTTTTAGTCCGCCCAAATAACCACTGTGACTATAATACTTCTTTTGATCAACTTTGCGGCCAGTAAATTTAAGTTTATCAACATTAATGGCGACTACAAAATCACCCATATCCATATGTGGAGTAAAGGAACGCTTGTGCTTACCCCGAAGCAGGTTAGCAATACGTGTAGCTACACGGCCCATTGACTGGCCAGAAGCATCTACTTGGTACCAAGAGCGGGTAAGTTCGTTAACTTTTGGAATAGTAATATTTTGAGTCTTCATAATTATTCTACAAATTCTAGGACAGCCTTACTGGCACCAGCCTTAGGATTATTTAACTTAGTTAATCGCAAGTATCCGCCGTTACGTTCTGCGTATTTTGGACCATAAACTTCTAAAGCTTTCGCAGTAGCATTACGAGACAGCTTAGACAACAGTAAACGACGGTTGTGCAAAGAGTTTTCCTTGGCGCGGGTGATCAACTTTTCTAAGTAAGGCTTTACGGCGCGGGCGTTGCTGTAACTAGTTTCAATGCGTTCGTACAAAATTGCAGACGATGCTAAAGAGCGCAACAGCTTTCTGCGGTGATCAGTTCCCTTACCAAATTTTTTCTTCTTGCGATGTCTCATAATATTAATTAAATCATTTAGTGTTAAAGCTCTCTGGTTCGGTAAGTTCGAGGCATTTTCCGAGAGACTCTGGAGCCGTAATTAAAGTTACGGTGACAGGGTCTCAAGGAAAATAACAAAGAAATTGCCGGAGCAGTGAGTTTTATGCGGTGCGTCCTAGTAAATCAAGGATTTCGGCGATAGTCTTTTCACCTAGACCTGGAATGTTATTGATATCTTCGTCGGTCATAGTGCGAAGTTGTTCGATAGTTGTGATGCCAGACTTCTGCAGCGCATTCTTGGCACGGTTAGATAGTGTGGTGTCGTCAATTGGACTACCTTCAGCTGCTTGCGGTTCCGGGGTAGTTTCGATTGGAGTTTCTTCTGCGGCAAGAGCTGCTTCTTGCAAAGTAGCTGCTTCTTGCATCATTTGCAGACGTTCATCACCTTCACTGTTGAACATCATACTAAAGTGATCAACCAAAATGTGAGAAGCGATATCAATGGCTTCACCGCCAGTAATAGTACCATCGGTTTCCATACGGAGTACCAACTTATCAAAGTTAGTCATACCGCCAACGCGAACGTTGGACACATCATAATACACGCTGCGCACTGGTGTGTAAATAGCATCAACCGCTAGCATCCCAGCTTCTAGGTTCTGATTTTCACGAACTTCAACTGGTTCGTAACCACGACCTTGTTCGACGATTAACTCCATATCGAGGTCAGAATTCTTGCTATCTAAAGTACAGATATACAATTCTGGGTTTGCAATTTCTACCTGATCAGATTTCTCGATCATCTCAGCGGTAACTACACCTTCGCCTTTTGCTTTTAAGCTTAGACGAACTGGTTCCAAAGAGAAGCTACGCAAACGAAGTTGCTTTAAATTCAAAATGATTTGAATCACATCTTCCTTTACATTAGGAATCGCGGCAAACTCATGATCGGCAAATTTAATTTTTACCGCAGTAACCGCTGCACCTGGCATTGAGGACAACAGCACACGACGAAGCGCGTTGGCAATTGTCACACCGTAACCTGGGTACAATGGTTCCAGAGTCACCTCATATTGGTTGCCATCCAAATGTTGGATCTTGGCATGATTCGGTAATGGAATTGGTTGCATATGTGCACCTTTCACTAATCGCTTTGGACAATGTTCTTGAAGCTGCGAGTAGTGGATTAATTAATTAGTTCGAGTCCCTTTTGGGATTAAAGCTTAGAATTAAATGCGGCTGTAGTGTTCAACGATCAGCTGCGTATCGATTAAGTTGCCGATTTGTTCTGGGGTTGGACTAGAGAGTACTTTGCCAGAGAAATCTGCAGCTTTGAGTTCAACCCAATCTTGGCTCTTATGATTCTTAAGAATTTCTTTCTGGGTTTGCATATACTTGGAGTTCTTCTTGTTCTCTCGGACGGAAATTACGTCACCAGGACGTGTGGCGTAAGAAGGGATATCAACCTTTTTGCCATTAACTTCAAAGAAACCATGATTGACTAATTGGCGAGACTGCGCGCGAGTTGCGGCAAAACCCAGCCGGTAAACAACGTTGTCTAAACGCAGTTCCAAAGCAGCCAATAAATGATCACCGGTAACTCCTTCTTTATTAGAAGCTTTTTCGAAATAGCGCAGGAATTGTCGTTCCGTTACACCGTAATTGATTTTGGCCTTTTGCTTTTCGCGAAGTTGCATACCGTATTCAGAAATACGGGTACGACCTTGGCCATGTTGGCCAGGAGCAAAGTTTCGCTTCTGCAGTATCTTGGCGTCTTTATCGGTGAAAGCAAAACCTAAGCGGCGAGCTTTCTTAACTTTTGGTCCAGTATATCTCATATTAGACTCTCCGTACTTTCTTAGGACGAACACCACCATGTGGAGACGGAGTGCGATCTTTAATGCTCAAAATAGTTAAGCCAGCGCCGAGAAGTGCACGAATCGCTTGCTCACGGCCACTGCCAATACCTTTAATAAAAATGTCTACTTCTTGTAAACCACGATCTTTAACACGGGCCAATACATCTTCCATAGTTTTTCCACCAGCATAAGGAGTAGATTTCTTAGACCCTTTAAAACCAGCTTTGCCAGCACTGCCCCAAGCTACAACATTACCATTAAGGTCTGTTATCGAAATAATAGTGTTGTTATAAGTAGAATTGATGAAGATTTTACCTTTACCAATCTTTTGCTTTGACTTCTTTTTCTTGCCAGACTTAATCTTGCTAGAAATATCAGCCGCAGCATCTGCGCCTTCGGTGGCAGCAACATCAGCAGTAGCAACCGGAGTTTCGGTAGCTGTGGTTTCAGTTGCTTCAGTTGTAAGTTCTTTATCGGACATTATAAATAAATTACTGTCTTGATGATTAAAATCCAAAGTTTCAGAATCAATCAAGTTCGAGGCATTTTCCGAGGAACTCTGGAGCCGTAGTCCATCTACGGTGACAGGGTTCCGAGGAAAATAACGAAGAAATTGATTGAAGTAGCTGGGAAGTCCGGACTTGCTCCGGACTACAAGCTACGGTTCTGGAAGTTTGGCTTAGGTCTTGCTATCAGCTTTCTTACGGCCAGACCCTGCAGTTCTTCGAACGTTACCATGACGGGTACGAGAGTTGGTCTTAGTTCGTTGACCACGAACTGGCAAACTCTTACTATGACGACTACCGCGGTAAGATCCGATTTCTTTGAGGCGCTTGATGTTGAGTAGAACTTGTTGCTTTAAGTTACCTTCAGTTTTAAAGTTCTTATCAATATACTCACGAAGCTTATCTAACTCAGCATCGCTTAAATCTTTAGTACGAGTATCAGGATTGACTTTGGTTTCAGCTAGAGCCTTTTTAGCCAATGTTGAACCAACACCATAAATGTACTGGAGGGATGCTTCGATTCTTTTTTCGGTTGGAATATTTACTCCGGCAATTCTTGCCATAGATCAGAAATTAATAACAATAAAAACGCCTAGCGCTCCTTATATTAAGGAGTTAGCCTTGGCGCTGTTTATGCTTAGGCACCTCGCAAATAACGTAAACACGACCAAATCGCTTTACGATTTTGCACTTCTTACACATAGGTTTTACAGATGCTCTAACTTTCATAAAATTTATCCTTAGCGCCTTAAGGCTCTAATTGAGGAAACAGGGTTTCCACGGCCTCACTTATAGTGTGCCGATTCAAACTACTTTAATCTTCGAGTGATACGACCCTTAGACAAATCATACGGAGTTACCTCCATCAGGACTTTATCTCCAGGCAATACGCGGATTCTGTGAAGGCGCATCTTGCCGGATAAGTGTCCTAAGATGATCTGACCGGAGTCTAATTGAACGCGAAAAACAGTATTAGGTAAACTCTCAATGACTTTACCCTCTAGTTCAATAGTTTGATTTTGTTCGGAACTACCCAAATTCTTGTAATTCTTTGTGATTAACGAATTTCCATAATTTTAACACAGAATAAATATTTGTCAACAA
>CAZBOT010000037.1:4860-16409 GCA_964493575.1 uncultured Candidatus Saccharibacteria bacterium
TGGTGCCAGTTTTATATCTACTTTTTCAATATCAGGATTCTCTAGTAATAGATCTTCGGCTTGAGCTTGAGTTTTGGCTGTAAGACTAGTAGCTAATGATCCCTCATCAATGGTTGGCAACGCTTTACTTTCATAATGAATAGACAATTGCATCAAGCCGGCATCGTAATCTAACTTCCCAATTTTATTGACCACTACATCTTTTTCTTGAGTTTGTAGAGTCTTATCATCACCTAAAGTTTGAGTGAGTCGGCCGCGCACCATTTCTCTGAGCTGCGAATCATCGAATGCTAATCCCCTAATCACTACAGTAGCGCTGGCATTAAAGGTGGTAGTTTCGGTTCCTTCCGGTTTATCAGTCACAAAGTTTTGTAAATCCACTGCATAAGCACCATCGACTAATTTCCGGTTATCATCCAGGCCACGATTAATTTCATCCACTGCGTTTTTGATTAATGAGGTTTGAGCACGGGTAACATCCTCGGTTGAAATAACAGAAATAAATCGAGAGGACCCGCCAATCACTTGAGTTACAGTTTTCGCATATAACCGCTGAGGCTGACTTCCAAAAGCTTGATTGTTAATTTCTACCCGGGTCCCAGCTGGTAAATTAAAATCTTCGCCTCCATCGCCTGCAATAATATCGGCAACCGTGGCGTTTTGATCACTATTGGCACTTTCTAAGGCACTGATATTATTTTGATCGGCTGTAAAATAATAGGAACGGCTGCCAACGGTAAGCACGGTGGTGGTAGCACGTAAATTCAGTGGACTTCCTGTTAAGTTGTAAATCGCCACGCGCCCTTGGGCTTTGGCACCGACTTCTTTCTTACCATTCACATCAAAAGACTTGGAAACTTCTTTAGTTTCACTGACAGCTGTTGCCGGTAAAGTTAAGCGGCTGGCATCAACTGCTGAGGCATTGCTGTTAATACTCACTTCCAAATCTCGCGAAACATTTTGGGCTTTAGCGTAAACAGTTACACTTGCCGAAGGAAGAACAGCTAAAACCAAAACAAGTACTGCAATCAAACTGACAGCTACAAATCCGACTCCCCACTTCCAATAAGCGCGCTTGCGCGGCATGTCCTTGGCGCCACTACTCGGCGGCATATAAACATTTTCGGACAGAGCTTTCTCTTTGCCTGAACTTTCAATCAACCAATCAGAAGGCAGGTTATCGGCGCTAACTTGTTTTTTAGACTTATAAACTTTGGATGAATTGATTTTTGGGGCTGCCACAGATGTTGCGCCACCAGCGGTCACGCCCCTGCGAACAACTTTTTTTACAGCCGGCTTCGGACTTTTTGGCAACGGTGTATCGTCTACCTCTTGAGGTTTAAAAATTTTGGTACCGCCGCCAGTTCGAATATCAGAAAAAGATTTACTGGCCGAAACTTTCGGCAATCGCTTTAATGGAAAACCAGCTTCGCGCGCATACATCTTGCCGGTAATATCCATAGTCAAAACCGACACTTTAGTGCCAAGCATATCAACCTGTTTTTTAAGCAAACGCAAATTAATGCTGTCGCCTAGCAAATAGCTGTCTTTCGGAATCACCAATACGACCTCTTCACCCTTTTGAGCCTTGATTTTGGCTACGGTCTTGGCAACATCATCTTCTAAATTTAGGTAAATGGTTTTCATGCAGGAATTGCTTTCGTTTCCTTATTCTACGAGAAATCTGGCCCTCTGGCAAACAAGAAAAATATCTAAGAATCCCGCACCGATTCGGCCTGAGCTCTCGCTCGCAGGCTTGGTGCGGGGTCTAGACCCCAGCTTTCGCCGGGGATTCTATATTTTGATTAAACTTAAATTTCACCTCTATATTGTTCCCGCTTGGCAAAGCTAATCTTTTTGCTGGCTTCCACCTGGGGCTGATCATAGGGATTTACTGCTCGTAGGAGCGATGAATAAACAGCGTACAACTGCCAAAAAGCGATTAATTCACCTAGGTGGTGTTCAGAAATATCCTCTAAAATTATCTCTGCCAATGGAATATTTTGTAGTTGGGCATCTGCCAAGGTTGCCTCGCGTTCAAACTGCAATGCGTCTTGAAGTGGAATGCCATTTAGGGTAGTTAAAGTTTGATCTTTGAGAGGGATTTGTTGCAGTGCATCAGGTACGGCGGTTTGTAAATCAGTCTGTGACTTTTGACTACTTACAAAAATCCCAGCAATGTTTTTACGGCCACCAAAGAATCTTTGATTGGTGTGATGCTGACTTTCAGGAGCTTCGTGAGCAAAATAAGTTTGTCCTTTGCCTTCTTTGCCGAAACTTTCATGACACAACTGCACAATCAAATTGGCGAACGGAAATAATCGGCTAGAATAAAAAGCTATGAACACATCAACAATCCCCTGCCCTTCCAGTCGATTAAAGATACTGGCGGCCTCAAAAGCAAAATTTGTTTCGTTAAACTGTTGTAAAACTGTTTGACCACCATTAAAAATCTTTTCACAATCAAAATCACACAAGGCAGCTGGTACTAAGGTTGCTTCAGTGAAACCAGAATAGCGGCCACCAATCGGTGGATGCACAATTGTCTCTGCATTTAACTTGTGAGCAATTTCTGCCAGTGGCCCAGCTGCACCGGTCACTATGACCATCGGATAAGCGGTAAACTGCAGTAGTGCTTCAAGTTGAGTGACGGTTTCCCCTGACTTGCTAACAGCAACTACAATTGTGTCATGAGGATTGGTTTGCGCTTTTACTTCGGAAAGATAATCCGGGTCATTGGTGCTCACCAAATAAACTTGTTTCTTTGATTTGGCTTTTAACGCTCCATACAGACCAGCGAAAGTAGTAATACTGCCGCCGTGACCAATCACAATCATTTTTTTATGACCAGCGTATTTTTTGGTGAGTTTTTCTAGTAATACAAAATCTGGTTTGTAATCCAAAAAGTTCGGACGATCATGACTGATGTCCTTAAACTCTTCTGGCTCCGGGGTGTTGTAAAATTTAATTTGCATTTTTGTTTCCAGTTTTCTCTCCCCCTCTTGAAACGGAGACCACTTATCTTAGATAAAACTCTATTCTAATCTTATCAGGATCATCCAACCATAGAAAGCTTTTGTTACTGTATTTATCATGGGTGATACCACTATGCTTGATTTTTGCTTTAGTAAGCAGGTCAGCCACTTTACGCAATTCCATCAGGCCAGTAACTCCAAACGCTATGTGGTTTAATCCAAAATTATGTTTATCAAAAGGTTTCGCAGTTTTTTTGTAAGCAGAAGTAAGAAATAATCTTGTCTGACCAACCTTCCATGAGACATCATCTTTAGTTTTATCACCTTTACCCAAAAACTTTTCGTAAAACTTTATACTCTTAGGTAAATCATTCACTGAGATAACGATGTGGTCAATGTGTAATTTCATAGTTTCTGGATCCCCACCTTCGTGGGGATGACATAATACTATCACTCAATGGTTGCTTTAATGCGGCGGACACCAGCAGAAACAGCTTCTTCTTTGACGATTTTGAATTTCCCTACTAAACCAGTGTGTTCAACGTGAGGACCTCCACAGAATTCACGGGATATTACATTGCCGTCTTTATCTGTTGCGGTATATATAGATACGGTGTCAGCATACTTTTCTCCGAACAAGCCAATCGCGCCTAGCTCACGAGCTTTCTCGAGTGGCATCATTTCTTGCTTCATCTCTGCATCAGTCTCTACCCATTTGTTTACTAAATCCTCTACTTGCTTGATTTGCTCCGGTGTCATTTTTTGCGGATACGTGAAATCAAAACGCGTGCGGTCGGCCGTGATATTGCTTCCTTTTTGCCAAACATCTTCACCTAAAACATCGCGAAGAGCTTTGTGCATTAAATGAGTGGCAGTGTGAAGTCGAACAACTTTTTCGCTGTGATCAGCTAAACCACCTTTAAAAGTTCCAGCACTTGCAGTGCGAGATAGGTCCTGATGTTTCTTAAATTCTTCCCCAAACTCTTTGCGGTCAACTTGCTGACCACTTGATTCTGCTAATTCTTCGGTAAGCTCCAAAGGAAAACCATAAGATTGATAAAGATTAAAAGCATCTGTACCAGAAAGCTGCCCTTGTTTTTCAAACAACTTGGCAAATTCTTTTAGACCTTTTTCTAAAGTCTTACCGAACTTGGATTGTTCGTCCTCAATAACTTTAAAAATCGCTTCGCTATTGACCACCATTTCTGGATAAGCATCGTTATATTCTTCCATAACTTTACCAATCAAAGCTTTGAGCCATGAATCTTGTAAATTAAGAAGCTGCGCGTAGACCATAGAACGGCGGAGCAAGCGGCGCAAAATATAACCGCGTTCTTTATTAGAAGGTTCAACGCCATCCCCAGCTATAAATACAGCAGCACGAATGTGATCAACTACAATGCGAGCTTTACGAATTTCATCACCGCTTAAAACATCTTGCGATAAACCAATCACTTCAAACATGCCGCGGAATAATTCTGTGTCATAAACTGAAGCATGACCGTTAAGTACGGCAATGACGCGATCAAGACCCATTCCTGTATCCACGTTTTGTTTCTCCAGTGGAACTAACGAACCATCAGCTTTCTTTTCAAACTGCATAAACACATCATTCCAGATTTCTACCCAACGCTTATCATCTTTAGTTTCCTGGAAATTCTCTGGCGCAGGAGTGCCGTCATCAATCCAGTAAAACATCTCTGTGTCTGGTCCGCATGGACCGGTTTCACCTGCAATCCACCAGTTGTCTTCTTTGGGAAGTTTGGCAATACGCGCCTCTGGAATTCCTAATCGTTTCCAGTGCTCATAACTTTCTTCATCAAAAGGTGCATCATCATCGCCAGCAAAAACCGAAAACGCCAAGCGGTTTAAAGGAATACCAAGCCACTCTTCTCCGGTTAAAAATTCGTAACTCCATTCAATAGCTTCTTTTTTAAAATAATCACCAAAACTCCAGTTCCCCATCATTTCAAAAAATGTTAAGTGGGTATCATCACCGACCTCATCGATATCTATAGTGCGGATACACTTTTGAATGTTGGCCACGCGCGTACCGCCCGGATGTTCTTGACCCATTAAGTAAGGAACTAATGGAAACATACCAGCCATAGTAAACAAAACCGAAGGGTCATTCTCCGGAACTAATGAAGCTGATGGAATAATTGAGTGGTCTTTGGTCTTAAAAAATTCGAGCCATTTGGTACGGAGCTCTTGTGCTGTAAGCTTTTCCATAGTAGTATTCTACCGAAAATAGGAGGCTTTGAAAAGGCGGATGAATAGAATTACAAAGCTCGGCGATTACATCCTTGGATGGTTACTGGTAGCTATTTTATTGCCATTCTGCGAGCTATTGGCAATGTTTGACCCATATCTCAAACATCTCCGCAATAACTCTAAAACCAGGAGGAAAAACTGATGCTCAACTTAATGGAACAGTTTGTAATGCTTTCCCCTTCCATAGCTGGGATCACCATTATTATCTTGATCATTGGATGTTTCGCAGGAACAATCTACCTTTTTCTGTGGATGGGAGACATCTATGAAATGGTACGCAAATTAAAACGACGCTAAATGTTTAGCGCCGTCTTTTTTTATTTCAGTACTTCTTCTACTGCGCGATCTAATTGCGGGTCGCGCTGGTTATTATAATCTTCCGGGGTTAACTCAACCTCAATATCAGGATCGAGACCGCTCTTATTTAGATTCTTACCTGATGGGGTAATCCACTTGGCGATTGTAACCTTCACCGCAGTGTTACCGCTCAAAGAAATTAATTCTTGGACACTACCTTTACCAAAACTCTTTTTTCCGATTAAGGTAGCTTTACCGTTATCTTTGAGAGCGCCCGCTAAAATTTCTGAAGCTGAGGCGCTGCCACCATTGATCAAGACAACGGTTTTATAATTTCCTAACCGATTTGAACCTGTGGAGGTAAAGTTGGAGACATCTTGATCGCTGCGCGCTTCTTGAACGATTAAACTACCAGAAGGTAACCATTCCGAAGCTACCTCAACGGAAGTTTCTAAATAACCACCTGGGTTATTACGTAAATCAATTACTAATCCTGAAACGCCTTTGTTACGAATTTCGTTAATCGCGATATCAAATAAGCGCTTAGTGTCATCGCCGAAACGAGAGATCTTAATCACACCAACAGTTTTACCATTTTGTTCCTTGTAAGTTACCTTCACGCTCCGAATCTCTATGGTTTCGCGGGTAATAGTCACTTCAATTGGTCCGTCATTACCTTCGCGGTACAAAGTCAGGCGAACTTGACTCCCAGCCGGACCACGAATTTTGCTAACGGCTTGGTCAACATTCCAATCAACAATACTTTCATCATCTACTTTGAGAATTACATCCCCTGGTTGCAAGCCCGCTCGGGCTGCTGGGCTATCATCTAATGGTGCAATTACCACGATGTTACCTTCGCGTTTACCGACTTCCATACCCACACCACTAAAAGTGCCTTGCAAATCAGATTTAAATTGCGCCAAGGTTTCTGGGTCAAAGAATTCGGTGTATTCATCACCAGCCGCATGAACTGCACCAGAAATTGCGCCATACAAAACTTTTTGCTGATCAATCTGATCTCGATCAATATATTTCCTGCCAACCACATCTAAGGCTTCCCACAATAGGCCATAATCAACATTTACGGTTTCGCCAGTGCGGTTAACGATCTTAAAATCTTTTGAATCAAAAACATAGCCACTCTTCCCTGCACCATAACCCAAGCGGAACACTCCAAATAAAAGCAAAATCAACACCAAATACATGATGGCGGAATTACGGTATGGATGCTTATAAGGTTTTGGGGCTTCAGGCTGAATCGTTGGTTCAGGTTGTGGTGGAATCGGCTGAGGAGCCAGATCCGGGATTTGTTTTTGTTCTTCCATAAATTAAAACAACGTTTGAGGCTTATTTTTTAAAGCAATATTGAGTAATGCAAATAAACTCATTAAGTAAAGCAGTACTCTCTCATTAAAAATAGTAACATCAAATAGGCCATAAGCCAACAGCCAGAGCAAAGCTATTCCTACAGAGACAAAGAATAGGTTCAACATCGAAAAGGCAAATTGTGATTCTATCAAAGCTTGCCAAAGTTGCTTGGCCACAGTCCACCAGAATAATAAAAAAATAATTAAGCCTGCCAAACCTAGCTCAACCAATATGTGTAAGTATAAACTATGGGCGGTTATAAATTTCTGTGGCAAATTATAACGAAGATTTTTTGCTGCTGAAACCTCCTCAAAACTACTTCCTTCCGGTGCAACAACTATAGTGGTTATAAAATTTCCATAACCAGTGCCTAAAGGATGATGCAAACTATAATTCAGACTGTCTCTCCAAATTTCTAATCGTCCCACATTAGAATCTTCTCGCAAGTCATAAACACTGGCCGCCCGTTTTAAAATATTATCCTCCAATGCAACCGAACGTAGCCAGTTAAATCCCATACTGATCCAAGGTGAAAACAAAAACAAAACAATAATAATTGTGAATGAAAGTAAAGGTAAGGACCCCAGCAATCGAGCTTTGAGTTTATAAATCAAAAATAATATTCCTAGCATTGGAATACCCATCGCCACCCAAACACCTCGCGTACCACTAGCAATAATCGAAAAACTAATCGCGACTAGGATGGCCCAGTACCAACGAGGTTGATTTCTAAAAATTTGGCGCACTCTGGTATTAGTAACCAAAACTTTGGCTTGCACCCACCACATCGCCAAAGCGAAAATCGCGATTACCGAAAACGCGTGCGTATCCTGCAAGATGCCAAACATTCGTATCGAACTACTACCTCCCTCTGCGCTAAACCAGGAGTTAGAGTAAGCCAGTACTTGCGCTAAGGGTTGTCCATAATAAGTTGCCGAAATCAAAGTTGCCCAGTACTGCCAAAAATCATACGGTTCGCGGAAAAATGTGGCAAAGAACTGAATAAAACCAATAGCTACCGTGAGCAACAAAGAGTATTTAAAATATCGGAGTGCTTTTACCCAATCATCATTGTCATCAATTGCTAAGAGTCCAGCCAGATAAATGAGATAAACGTTGATTAAAAACAAAACTTGCTTTAAACCATGGTCAGCAAAATCAGCAACCAACAAGGACAGTAAAGCAATGCCTATTAAAATTGCTAGCCACATATCCCAGCGGTTAAGTTTATTGTAGTAAAAATTACCCAGATGAGATTTTAGATTAGAAAATATAGGAACATCTTTTTGCCACACTGAAATCAAATATCTAATTCCAATTACCACCACCAACCAAGCTGTCAACGGACGCCACATCGGTAAATCGGCGATTGCACTTTCTGGTAGCACCACCATAAAAGGCAGGGACCATAAAAATAACCCTAACGCATCAACCCTGGGTAATACCACGATTGCAGCTGCTAGCAAACCTAAATTCACCCAAACAACTTCCAAAGGCCAAACACCGGTAGAAATTAGGCCAATTGAGATTATTTGCCATAGAATAATTAGCGCGATTGTTAAATAAGTTTTGTTATAAAGAATGTGTTGCATATTATTTTCTTGCTGAAAGTAAAACTTCCAAAGTTTGCTTGGCGCATTTTTCCCAACTAAACTCTTGTAAACGGCTCCGGCCTTTGTAGACTAACTCTTGGCTTAATTCAGAGTTGCTTAAAATTTTATATATTGCGGCTTTGATTTCTTGTTTACTATGGGGATCAAAATAAATCGCGGCATCACCGCCAACTTCTGGCAAACTAGAAATATTAGAAACTGCCACTGGCACGCCACATTCAAACGCTTCCAAAATCCACATCCCAAAGCCTTCATAAAAACTGGCGTTAATAAACAACTCGGCATTGGCGTAGATTGGCCAGCGCTCCTCATCTTTAACGCGCCCTAAGTAAGTGACAATGTCAGAATGCTTTTCGATTGACCGCAAACTGTATTCGTACTTCCAGCCTTTACCGCCAACTACAACTAATTTGTGTGGCAACTCTGGATGTTCTTGTTTTAATTCTGCGAAAGCTTCAATTAACCCTACAAGATTCTTACGCGGCTGAATAGTAGAAAGAAACAATAGATATTTTTCTGGTAACTTAGCTTTCAATTCAGCAGACAAATTTTTATTTACTCCTTCGGTCACTTCGTACCCATGTGGGACCACAGCAATTTTTTCTGGTACAACTTCATAATGGTTCACTAAATCTTTTTTTGTGGCCTCGGAGATGGCAATAATTTTAGTTGCACCAGTTCGCGCTAGCCAAGAAAAAATCCTATGAAACCAACGCATGTAAAATGTAAAAATTTCTGGATAGTAAATCCAGGCCACATCATGTTCGGTATAAACGCTGCGAGGGTGAATCAGCGGCAAAGTTGAAGCCGGCACAAACAACACATCAGGGCGATGCCAAAGCATTTCCCAACTCAAGCGTAATTGTGTCCAAAAAATCGGGAACGGAATTACCTTCACTTCAAAATTTTTGGGTAAAGACAAAAACCAGGATTCTGGTTTGGTTCGAAGATATAAAATATAACGGTTATTTGAATCAATTTTGGCAAGATGGAGGATCAATTGCTTAGCATAATGCTCAACTCCAGTTTTTTCGCCATGATTGGCCCGTTCGGCCTCAATTCCTATCACCATTACTTTATTTTAGCATAAAAATACCACCAAAATTGGTGGGAAAAAGAAAGGGCGAAGTGTAATCACTTCGCCCGAGACGCTAATCCAGCGTCAGATTGAGAGCGTTTAGGCGCTGTTCTAACAGCGCTTGATACAGCTCTTGCATGGGTGTGAGTAATATGGCTCGGATAGCTCTGCCATCCTTGCGATCCCAGCGTGCGATCTTTACTGATCCAGTGCCAGTATTCCAGAGACAGAGTTTGTCTTGCTGGAAATACATATACGGATCAAACCGCTTCGCCCGATAGTCCCTGATTGCGGTATCAACTTCTTTTTCCATAGCTGGTGTTTTGAAACACCCACAAGGAAATGCTGAGTTGCCGCAGTGAGGACATTCATAATCTTCACTCATATATGCGCCCGACTTAACGATATCCCAGAGCATAGCTCCAAACTTATCGTCCATCTCAGCTTGCTGTTCTAGCATAGCAGCTGTAATAAAACCCATGTCTTTTCTCCTTTTGTTTTTCTAGTTTTGGTTTGGATTTGATGATACTATATCATATTTGCACTATTTTGTCAATATCAAATAAAATAGTGCTATAATATATCTACAATTAATAAATCACTATGAAAAAGAAACAAATTTGGATAATTATTGGAGTAGTCGTTGCAGGGTTATTAGTCTGGTGGTTATTCTTCACTGGCAATGAGGCCACTGCCCCATCAAATGACTCACAAGACGCTCAAACTGAGCAACCCTTACCTGGTGATGATCGTAGCGAAGAAATTCCGGAAGGAAGCGCTACCAATCAACTTCCAGCCAACGCCGATGCCTTAGCAGTTTTAGCTCAACAAGCTGGCGACTTTATTACGGTTGATAATTACGTGATTAGTAAACCAGGTTACATCGTGATTCATTCTCTAAACAGCGATGGCAGTGCTGGAACAATTATCGGCCAATCAGGATTACTTAATACAGGTCGCGGCCAAGATTTGGAGATCAATGTAAATGTTTCAGCTGGTAAGAGTTACATTGCTATGCTGCACTACGACAATGGCGACAAAAAATTTAACGCCAATCAAGATAGTGCTGCGCTAAACGAGGGTAAACCAATCATGACCACCTTCAAAGTTCAATAACAAAAGACCCCGCATCAGGTGCGGGGATTCTTTTTTTTGAAGAATTTTGTTTTACTAGAAACAGTATCCCCGGGAGCCACAAGCGAAACGCGGGCTACCCGGGATCTTTTACTTTAACAGTTCAGTTCCTAAAATTTTTAAGTTCCGATTGAGGGTTCTTACCTCTGGAAACTTTTGCCGTAATAAAAAATTAAATTCTTTGCCATGATTTTTATGAATCAGATGCAGACACTCATGGAATGCTACATAAGCTAGATAAACTTCTGGCAACTCTTTTAACTTTTGATTGATCGCAATCACCCCGCGGCTATTACAACTCCCCCATCTGCTCTTCATAGGCTTAATTTTGATTTGCGAACACTGAACTCCCAACTCAAAAGAGTAACTTTGAATTAGGCGGTTAACATTCAGCCGAAATAAGTTGAGGGGTAGTTTAAGCTTTTTTGAATCTAACAGTGAAGATGGGTTCATACTTTTGATCGTTTTCATCTACTAGTTCAACTGTCTCGCCGCTCATCAACTGATTAATCGCTAAGTCAGACATTAACTCATTGTCGTTCTGAATGTGCATCTTATAAGCATCTAGTTTTTGAAACTCGCTCTGGAGTTCGGCTTTCACAACTGTTTCAATTTCTTTTTTTCGGGCTTTGAGTGCATCTAGCTTCTCGAGTAAAGCTTGGTACTCATTGTCTTGCGCCAGCAGATCTTTGTACTGCGCGCGGATTTCTCGCTGTTTGGCTTTGGTTTCTTTAATTCTGGCAAAAACTGTAGTTAGTTCATTCATAATAAAAACTCGTGATTAATAACTAAAGTATTATATCACGA
>CAZBOT010000037.1:16509-18653 GCA_964493575.1 uncultured Candidatus Saccharibacteria bacterium
ATTATTTCTTATCAAAGTTGAGAGCGCAGGAGTTAATACAGTAACGTTTACCGCCTTTATCTTGCGGGCCGTCTTCAAAGACGTGTCCCAAGTGCGAACCGCAGCGCTTGCAAACTACTTCGGTGCGGTGCATGCCGAATGAATCGTCATCGCGAAGTTCCACATGTTCTAAGTTCATTGGATCAGTAAAGCTTGGCCAACCAGTGCCAGAATCAAACTTTGTATCTGAGGAAAACAATTGCTGGCCACAAGCCGCGCACTTGTACGTTCCTGCTTCATGGTTGTCATAAAGCTCACCTGTAAAAGCAGCTTCGGTACCACCTTCACGTAAAATGTGATATTGCTCAGGAGTTAACTCCTTCTTCCACTCTTCTTCTGTTTTTGTAATCTTGTCCATAATTATCCTGTCATCCCTAGCGAGTCCTGCACAGCAGGACGCGACCGGGGATCTGTTATTTTTTTAATTCTATTAATGATGATTCTTTTGCCCACTTCATGAGCAAATGATTATTTTCTAAAACCTCCGGCGGCACTTGCCAATAAGACATAAAGTATTGGCGACCGTTTTTAGTATAGCTAAATTGAACACTGCCGCGAGTTATATAATGACGCACATTGCTATTGTCGGCTTTAAAATAAAGTTCGTCGCCAGCAATGATGCCAAAAATCCTATCGTCAAAATACAAACCATACCCACCAAACATCGGCTTAGCCGTTACGGCCGGATCGTTGCCAAACAGATCCACTAACACATATTGTAAGAAGCTCGGAGTGGTCATTGACCCTCGCTCTCTATTCTAGATCCCTGCTGGCGCAGGGACGACAACTATTAATAAATTAATGATTGTCGATTAATGATGTAAACTTCTTTTTAGTCATCCCGCACTTGATGCGGGATCTATTGAATTAGACTGGCAAACTTCTCTTTAAATTTTTTAAGTTTTGGCGCAATGATAACTTGGCAGTAAGGTTGGCCTTGGTTGCGCTCAAAGTAATTTTTATGATAATCCTCAGCTTCGTAAAATTCCCCGAGTGGCTCAATTGTGGTGACAATTGGGTTTGAGTAAGCCTTGGATTCATTTAGTTCTGTAACGATATCTTCGGCAAGTTGTTTCTGTTCGTCATCAGCGTAAAAAATCACACTGCGATACTGCGGACCCACGTCGTTGCCTTGACGATTGAGTGTGGTTGGATCATGAGTGGCAAAAAAGACTTCCAATAAATCGCGGTAAGAAATCTGCTCTGGATCAAAAGTGAACTTTATAGCTTCGGCATGGCCAGTAGTGCCGCCGGAGACTTGCTCGTAGGTTGGATTGACTACGTGCCCACCAGTATAACCTGGTACCACGCTAGAGACGCCACGCAGCTTTAAAAACACTGCTTCAGTGCACCAAAAACATCCTCCTGCAAAAACTGCTGTTTGTGTGTTCATTAATAAAATTATTCTTTCTTGTTATGTCTCTCAAATGCGCGGAGGACTTCTAATGGAATCGCAAAAATTATTGTATTGGATTGATCCGAGCTCACATCGTTGATTGCATTCAAAGTACGCAAGTGAAGTGCTCCTTCGGATTCAGCCAAAGTTTTTGCCGCAGCCGCAAGATTATTCGCCGCAGCCACTTCACCTTCTGCCTTAATAATCACAGCGCGGCGTTCACGTTCCGCTTCGGCTTGCTTACCAATCACGCGCTTTAAGTCTTCGGGCAATAAGACATCCTTTAGCTCAACCGACTTAACCACAACTCCCCATTGATCAGTCGCTTCGTCAACAATCAAACGAATTTTTTCGGCGGTCTCCACACGGCTAGAAAGCAACTCATCAAGAGTGACTTCACCTACGACGTTACGCATAGTTGTTTGGGCCAACTGCGAAACAGCGTAATAAAAATTTTCAACTTCGATGACAGCCTTCTCGGCACTATCAACACGGTAATAAATTACCGCGTTCACACTAACCGAAATGTTATCTTTGGTGATAGCTTCCTGATTCGGCACATCCACAGCCTTAATGCGCATATCAATTTTTTGATAGCTTTGGAAAATCGGAATCACAATACGCCAACCTGGCTGCATGATGCCAGTGTATTTTCCAAGGGTGAACTTAACCCCGCGCTGATACTGATTGATTTGTTTGATTGATGCCA
>CAZBOT010000038.1:0-18162 GCA_964493575.1 uncultured Candidatus Saccharibacteria bacterium
CGTTCGAGTCCCACTTTAAACCAAAAGGACTGCCCACTTTCAGCGGACAATCCTTTTGGTGGGTCGGGTGGGACTTTCGCCTCGCCCTTCGACAAGCTCAGGGCTCGTTGCCCAGGGTTGCGGAAACCTGCCACCGGCAGCTTTCCGATCGTTCAGCTAAGAATTTTTCTGCAGAAAAATTCTTGCTTCACTTCAACCCGTTCGAGTCCCACTTTAAACCAAAAGGACTGCCCACTTTCAGCGGACAATCCTTTTGGTGGGTCGGGTGGGACTCGAACCCACGACCGAGTGCTTAAGAGGCACCTGCTCTACCAGCTGAGCTACCGACCCGAATTATAAATACCGCGTAATCGTAACAGATTATGGACAATTTTGCAATAATAGAGCTTGGCTATTTAGAATCTTTTTAGAAAGTAATCATTGGCAAATTGAAGCTGTTGCGGTGTGCCAACTGGTAACCAGCTCTTAGCCTCAACTAAATTAACACGAGTAGTTTTTGCCAAATTAGCTAAGGTGTGAGGGAGACTGTATTCAACTCCGTTAGGAACCGGAACAGCAACCAATGGGATACTAAAGAATTCTTCTGTTAAAAAATATGCACCGCAATTAATTAAACTTGACTCAGGGCTGAATCCACCAAAACTGCTATCTTCGTTACGTACAATACCATAATTACTAGTTGCTTGGCTTTGCCAGACCAGCATCGAATTCGGGGTGGTAATCAGTCTTTCTAGGTCAGGCTTTTGATATAAGTCATCACCATTAAGTACTAAGAACGGACTTTTTAACAGATCCTTTGCGCGGTGCAATGCGTCTCCTGTCCCTAATAGCTCAGTTTGTTTTACATAGTGAATTTGCTTGGTGCTCCAGTAACCACCAAAATGTTCTACAATTTGCTCACCTAAGTAACCCACTACAATAATTACTTTATCTATACTACTTGGTAGGGCACCAAGAGTGTATTCGAGTAATGGTTGATGATTAATCTCAATTAGAGGCTTTGGATGTTTTTCTGTGAATGGCCGCAGGCGCAGTCCTTTACCTGCAGCAAGAATTACAGCTTGCATAATGTGTGCTTAAAATTGAATAAGGTTTGATATAATTGAATTAACAATAAATCGGAGGTGAGCTATGGCATGTGCACGCGATAATGCGATGGTTGCATTGCATGAAAAGGAAGACCTCGAACGACAAGAAACACACGATCGTCAGCTAGCCTTTGGGCTAGCGGTCAGTTTGTACTTAAAACCAGTAACCCCAAAGGCCAAGACTTTTACAATGCTTTGGCTGGCTCTATGGGTCGCAGGATTTATACATGCCTTTACTGACAGGTTAAGGTGTTTAATTTGAACGGAACTTCGGTTCCGTTCTACTATTTTCTGGTGCGCCCGGCAGGATTCGGTCACCTCTCGCTACTCTCCTCACCTTCGCTAAGCTCAGGTTCGTCGAGTAACGCTTCGGCGACCCCCGCCGCTATTGATTGCTCCAAATAGTTGCAATCAATTCCGCTTCGCGGACCGCTCTTTTTCTCATCCTTCTAAGCGATTAATCTTTTTGCTTACTTACAGTAACCAAAAAGATTAATGGTGCGCCCGGCAGGATTCGAACCTGCGACCCCTTGTTCCGAAGACAAGTGCTCTAATCCACTGAGCTACAGGCGCGCGTCTAAATTTTCACTTAACCTTCGGGTTCGCCACGACCTTCGTCGTTACACCCCTCAAACCTGCTCACCGCTCGGCCCAAGTGAAAATTTGGGTCTGTTAGGAAATCCCTGTAATTTTAGCTCAAAACCACTGGCAAATCAATGCTATAATCTTGTTATGTTGACGCTACTAATAGGCCAAGATCTGTTCGCAAAACAAGGGTATTTGGACGCTGAACTTGAAAAGCACAATGCCGAGGTGATTAAGCATCAAGACAGCGCTCAGGCGCCGATTTTGAGTTCTCTGGAAGGCCCTAGTCTGTTTGGCGGAGCTACTGCCCACGTTTTTATTGGACTGCTAAAAGACTACGAACTTCCAGATTTAGAAAAGGCTGCTTCGTCCCAGTCTCTAATTTACTTTTGGGAAGAGTCCTTAGATAAACGGCTGACCAAAACTAAAGCTTTGCAGAAAATCGCCACAGTCAAAGAATTCCTAGAACCCGATGCTCATTCTGCCGGTAATTGGATTGTTAAACACGCAGAGGAGAATGAAATAAAAATTCAACCATCAGCTGCTACAGCCTTAGCCGCCCGCTTGATGGGGGAGACCAAGCAAACTTTGTCTGTCAGTTCAGCTCATAACGAACTCCTTAAACTGTCTACTTATGCTGGTGGTAACGCCATCACCGTTGCTATGGTAGAGGAACTTACCCCACAAGATTTAAGTATTGATATCTTTGGTTTGCTCAATCATGTTGCTTCGGGTAATAAATCTTTGGCCATGCAAGCCATAAAAAAGTATTATCAAAACTCCAGCGAGGATGACAAAGTTTTAACCATCCGTTTGGTGGCTTTGTTGTCTGATCAATTGCGCAGTTTATTAATTGCGAAACAACTTTCAAGCCAAGGATTATCAGAACAGCAGATTTTAACAGCCACCGGCTGGAAGAGTGGACGGCTATTTGTTATGAATAAACTTGGTAGAAACTTTTCTGAACACCAACTCAATGCCGGATTAACAAAATTGTACAATTTAGACAAAGAATTAAAATCATCCACATTACCACCGCGCGCAGTTATGGATTTGATTATAGCTGCAATTTGATTTTTTAAGCAATCTTTGCTATAATGTAAGATATGAGTATGAAGAAGCGCACGCTTTTAGTTTGCACCGCCATCGCGGTTGCTGCGGCATTAACTTTCCCGGCGATTGCGTTATTAGTTTAAATTAAAAAACCACCTCGGCGATCGAGGTGGTTTTTTAATTGCTGCGTTTTTCTTTTTTTCGTTCGTTTGGATCGAGCAATCGCTTGCGCATTCTAATGCTTTGTGGGGTAACTTCGACGAGTTCGTCACTGCCGATGTATTCTAGGGCAAAATCTAGGGTGACTTCACGAGGAGGGACTAAGATAATGCCTTCGTCAGTCCCGGAAGCGCGCATATTGGTGAGTTTTTTACCTTTACACACATTTACTTCAATGTCATTTTCTAGGGCATTTTTACCGATAACCTGGCCAAGATATACCTCAGTCGCAGGTCCGATGAACATAATACCGCGTTCTTGCGCGTTGTTAAGCCCATAAGCAGTGCTAGTACCAGCTTCGGAAGCGATCAATGAACCATGCTGGTTGGTCGAGGTATCAATATCGTGAGCAGGGCGGTAACTATCAAATAAGTTGTTGATAATCACCGTTCCTTTGGTGCGAGTGAGTAATAAGTTTTTGAGACCGATTAAACCGCGCGTTGGAATAATGTATTCGGCGTGAATGTCACCACTAGGAGCGGTTTCTAAGGTTTGCATCTCACCACCACGCTTACCAATTTCTTCAATTACCGCCCCTTGGTGTTCAGCTGGTACGTCAATAGTTAAGTATTCGTAAGGTTCTTTTTTGACGCCATCTTCTTCGTGGAAAATAACTTGTGGTTGAGAAACCTGCATTTCAAAACCTTCACGGCGCATAGTTTCGATCAATACTGCCAAGTGAAGTTCACCGCGACCAGATACTAAGAAAGAATCACCAGTTGCTTCTTCTACACGAAGCGCTACATTGGTTTCCAACTCGCGCATTAAGCGGTCACGAATTTGGCGGGAAGTTAATAGCTTTCCTTCACGGCCAGCGAATGGAGAAGTGTTAACCCCGAAAGTCATTTTAATAGTTGGCTGTTCAATTTCTACTGGAGGGATTTGGCGAGGGTTAGCGCTGTCTGTAACCGTGTCACCGATTTGTACGTTATCAAAACCACCGATTGCGACGATGTCACCAGCGGTCGCGCTATCGACTTCGGCAGTAGCCAAACCTTCATACATGAGTAAGCTGGAAGCTTTACCTGTGGCTTTACTGCCATCACGAGAAATTAAAGTGATGTTTTGAGCTTTCTTGATATCACCAGAAGCGATTTTCCCAATCCCAATCTTACCTTTGTAATTGTCATAACGAAGCGCGAGCACAAGCATGGCAAACGGTTCATCAGAAATAGTTGGCGCTTCAATATTATTGATAATGGCTTCAAACACTGGTGTGATATCTCCTGGTCCAGTACCAGCAACCGCAGCTTGGGCTTTGGCCAAATCGCTATCAGCAATACCTTTTACACCGCTCGCGTAAAGAATAGGGAAGTCCAATTGTTCATCAGTTGCACCCAAAGAAACAAACAAATCAAAAGTTTTGTTTACAACTTCATCCACTTGCGCTTCTGGCTTGTCAATTTTATTGATCACAACAATGGCTTTATGGCCAAGTTCCAAAGCTTTCTTAAGTACGAACTTGGTTTGAGGCATCGGCCCTTCTTTAGCGTCTACGAGGAGCAATACACCATCAGCCATACGCAAAGTGCGCTCTACTTCACCACCAAAATCGGCGTGACCAGGAGTATCCACAATGTTGATTTTAATATCCTTGTACTTAAGTGAAGCATTCTTCGCAGTAATGGTAATACCGCGTTCGCGTTCAATATCGCCTGAGTCCATGATTAAAACCGCGTCATTGTCTTTGACGGTGGCAGTGGCTTTGAGCATTGCATCAACCAAGGTGGTTTTACCATGGTCTACGTGAGCGATGATGGCTACGTTTCGGATATCTTCGCGTTTCATTGAAAAGGTTTAATAAATAGTCTAATAAAAAATGCCCCACTCTCGGCAGGACAAACCGGATTACTGGTATATTTTAAAGTATTTGAGCGTAAATGTCAATATTTTGATATAATATAAACACTTAATTATTTTTTATGAGTACAGTAAAAAGACTTCATTCTGTTAGTTTTTTGGTGACGATGCTTCTGGTTTTGTTAATAATTGTTTGGATTCTGCAACCATTCTTTAATATTTTGATTGCAACATTAATTGTTGCGATATTAGTTTACCCGATTTATAAGTATATTCTTGGGAAACTCAATAAACCTGCTTTAGCAAGTTTGTTAACAGTCGGGCTTGTGCTTCTTGTGATAGTATTGCCAATCGCATTTTTTGGTCAAATCTTATATTCCGAGATTAATTCACTCTATGATAAGTATCGGGACGGAGGAATTCCTTTGAGTCAGGAACAAATCATCGCCAGTATCCCAGAAGAAGTTCGCTCCGCCTTGGCAGATATTGGAAATGATGTGAATGGGGTAGTGTCCAGATTTACTAATGATTTATTTTCATCTGTAAAGTCTGTAGCTACCAATGTGGCGGCCTTTGTGTTCGCTTTCTTTATGTTTATTTTTGTTCTGTATTACGCGCTTAAAGATGGACATCATTTGAGAAGAGTATTTAAAGATTTATCACCGCTTGCCAGTGGCCAAGAAGATAAATTAATAGATAAGTTAGTTATTGCCGTCAATGGTGTGATTAAGGGGCAATTTCTAACAGCTTTAGTTCAGGGTGTTGTGGCAACCATTGGTTATTTTATTTTTGGGTTACCAGAACCATTAATTTGGGGAGCCTTTACAGTAGTGGCAGCTTTGGTGCCAACGGTTGGGACTTCCTTAGTGGTGATTCCGGCTGTAATTTATTTGTTGATTACTGGAGAAACAACTATGGCTATCGGGATGGCTATTTGGGGAGCCGCCGCCGTTGGTTTGATCGATAACTTTGTTGGGCCAAAATTTGTTGGTAGTACAACCAAACTGCACCCAGTATTGGTTCTGTTATCTATCCTGGGCGGGCTTCAGTTCTTTGGTATTTTAGGGTTTTTGATCGGTCCGATTATTATGGCTGTGTTTGTGGCAATGGTAGAGATTTATCGCGATGAGTTCAAAGATTATATCAACGCAAAAAAATGATTTGGCTATACGCAAGTTTAATTGCAGTTGCGCCATTATATATATGGCGCTTTGAATTAGTTGGCATGCCAACTAATTTTTTCATGGTTTATGCATTTGCAGTTGCTGTGGTTGGCGGTTTTACGATTTTATTTAAAGGCCAGCTTAAGCACGCATGGCAGCTTTTAAAGGAGATCCCGGCTTTATTAAAGTGGAGCCTACTGGCTTTTTATTTGGCATCGGTGATTTCTCTGTTCGTAAACGGTTTTGATCTACCGAAGTTGGCGCAGTGGCTGGTGCTTTATGCTTTGCCGATTAAGTTAGCTGGTCAGCTGTACTTTTTTGTAAAACAACAACCAGAGAAAAAGAAAATTGTACTCTGGTTTATCTACGCGTTTTTGTTTGGCTCTGGCATAGCTGCGTTATTACAATATTTTTGGCTAATTAGTCTACCACCCGACTGGTGGGGAAATACTGCAGAACCAAAACGCGCTCTTGGGTTCTTTATTCATCCAAACAATCTGGCTTTGTTTATTACCCCCTTATTGGCTTATTCTTTGCCACATATCAAAAACAGTTTGGAATCTTGGTGGGGAAGTTTACCGAAGTTTTTAAATAAGAATTTTTGGCCGTTGCTTGCGTGGGCTTTGGGTGCAATTGCTTTATTGCTGTCATTGTCGCGGGGTGGTTGGTTAGGGTTCGCATTTAGTAGCGCGGTATTTGTGTTTATAGCGGGCAATAAACGTTTGCGAACAATTGCTCTAGCGACTGCCGTGGTGGGGTTGTTAATTATTGTAGCAGTACCAAATTTGCGTTACCGAGTTATCTTGCCCTTTTATGGTGAAAAATCTAGTGTGGCGCGGTTAAGCTTGTGGGAAACAGGTACCAAGATGATTAAAGACTCACCAATTTTAGGGCAAGGTGTAAATGGGTTCAATTATAATTGGGACAAATTCAATACTGATCCAAATTTGGATCATTACAATTTTCCACATAACTTTATTTTGAACACTTGGATTGATTTAGGCTTGCTCGGGTTAATCTCTTGGCTGTTGATTGTAGGTTTTGGCCTGTGGTACGGATTTAAAAATCGAGCCAAGCCCTACGCCTTTGCTTTGGCACTATTTTTGCTTGCTGTTTTGACTCATGGATTAATCGATATTCCTTATTTTAAAAATGATCTAGCCATGGTTTTCTGGTTAATCTTTGCTCTTGGGTTATAAAACAACCTACCGAAGCAGGTTGCTATCGTAATAAATGTAATGCTCCCCATAGCCCGGCTTTATCCTTAAGCTGGGCAATTTCTATTTTGGGATTAGGGAAATAATTCTTAGACAACTTTTCTAATTCCGAAGACAATTGAGTCATGCTCCAATCTTTATGAAAAGTTTTTCCGCCACCAAGAATAATCAATTCCGATGGCCACATTAGCATGCAATTAAATAAACCTAGGGCCAAAAAATGTACTTGTTCTTTTGGCGAAGGTGAGTTATCAACTAAATATTCCCAGTCAGTGAGGCTTTGATAATCAATTATTTGATGTCCAGGTTCAAAGCTCCCTCGACCGGCGGGCTTGCCATTCACGATCCAAGCCCCTCCTAGTCCAGTACCTACAGCAATGTACATGACTTGGTTATGGTCTTTTCCTACACCATAAATTGCTTCACCTAATCCACCAAGGACAGTGTCGTTTTCTAGCAATACTGGCCTATTAAAATGCTTGTGTAGCGTTTCCATGAGAGGGGACTTTACCCAGCGTGGTAAATTTTTTGCTGCCACGATAGTGGTTTTATCGTCATTTAAAACCCCCGGAACACCTCCAGCTATGCGATCAATAGGTTCATTTCCAGAAGCATCTTCGATTATAGTGATTAATTTTTTAAGTGCTTCTTCTGGTTGTTGCGGTGTTCTAACAATAATAGGCTCGCTTAACTCGCGCCCATCTGTACTGGTCGCAATTCGCATTTTTGAACCACCGATGTCAAATATTACTTTCATACTAATTAGTACGGAAAAGTGGCTTTACTGTTTCTATTAATGAATCATCGTCGTAGGTTTTAGCGAGCCAATACCACCATTCTGCTCCCCAAAAATAATGCTGAGGAAATCCTGATGCTTTGGCGTATTCAATATTCTCTTGCAGAATCTCCGGATTCATCAAACGTTTATGTTCTTCGTATGGAGTTTGTATTGGGCCTGTACCAGCAAACCAGGGTTCAGCTTGAAGTTCAACCCCATAGGTTTGATTGGCGCCGCTAAATATTCGTAGCCACCCGGCTTTTACACGGTACGTCCAAGCTGGCAATGGATAAGTAGTGTAATAACCTTTTTTATCCAAGTAAACCTGGCGGTACATGGTTGAACCAAAGATATCGATACCAGTCCAAGCTGTAGGCAACCAGGGACCTTTTTCACCACTGTCTGTACCGATAACTGGTCGTTCATCCAATTCGTGAACGATGGCTAATTCTTGTTTGTACAGCTCAGTTTCAGAAACTGGACAGTCTTCGCCATAATCAAAGAATGGTTCATTTTCTAACTGCCAGGCAAAGATATTATCGTATTGTCGGAAATGGGTAATGGTGTTTCGGACCTTATTTAGAGTGGCATCAACTTTTTGTTGACCGTCCAAAGTTTCCCACCAGTCTGGTACATGGCATTCCGGCCAGCGGGGCAGTTTTCGACCTACCGCTAAAATAATTTCTACATCTCGCTCTTGGGCAATGACTAGCAATTCATCAATCTCGGAAAAATCGTATTGACCTTGTTCTGCTTCAATGTCACTCCAGTATGCGGGTAACCGCACGTGCTTAACTTGAAGATCATCCAGCATTTGGGTGAACAGTTCTGTAGGTTTAAATCCCAACCCTTCGGCGTGGCTTGGCGAAAAATTAATACCCCAAACAGGATTGTTACTCACAGGTGCGGCGAAATAACCTGCCAATAGCAACGTTAGGACAAAAATAAGAAAGCCAATAAGAATTTTTACCAATTTTTTTAGTAAGCCTTTCATGAGTGAGTAAGAAGATATAGCCCGGTACTAATCATGGCAATAGCAAAAAGTTTTTGAAGGATGATGGCCCGGCTTACTTCTTCTTTGAGAATCTTGGGAAAGTATTTAGATAGTGCAATTGTACCAACTAGTAAGAGTGCGTACTGAGTTCCTTGCATTGCATTCACAATGGTTACGCTGCCCAGACTAATTGCGTAGTTTTGTAAGAACCCTGCCACACTACCACTAACCCTTGCGCCATAATAAAGATACTTGTTTCCAGTTGAGGTTTGCTTCGGAGCATTAAATACAGCTGTGCGCACATCTTTAGGAATCAAAAAACTTAAGGCCACGGCAAAGAAACCAATTCTGGTCCAAATTAATCCTGAAATTAAATTGTAGTTATCAAAAATGTACTTTGTGAGAACGAAGGAAAGCGCAAACAGAATGGCTGCAAAAATAGCATTGGTTAAGGCTTTAGAATGCCAGCCTGTTTTTTCTTGCTTAAACGAGATCATAACAGCGCCGCTAACTAAAAATGCAAAGGCGGCTAATTGTATTGGCAGTAATCTTTCAGCAAGAATAAAATAGGCAAATAATAGTGTAAATACCGGAACTAGCCCGCCTTCAATAGGAAGGATTCGAGAGATCGATGTTTGCTGGGTAGCTTTATAAAGAAAATATAGGGCCCAAACAAAGCTTGCGCCACCAAATAAGGCGACAAAAAAATCAGGGAAGGTAATCAGCTTTAAACCAAATGGCGCAAGAACTAAAGTAAATGGGCCTGTAATACCTATGTAAAAAGCGTAAACAGCAGGGGAGCGCACAGCTTTGGTCAGTAAAAATTTATCAATGATGCCATTGATCGCGTAAAGTGAGTAGGCTGTAATTGCAATGATAATATAAAAACTCATCGGAGTTGTTTAAAAATTTCTGCGCTTGGTCTGATAGTGCGCTTCTGGGTTTCAAAGTTTACTTCCACCAGGCCAAACTTTGGATCAAAATCATCATGCCATTCGTATGTGTCAGTGAGTGTCCAATAGAAGTAACCACGTATATCCGCGCCATCTTGATTGGCTCGACTAATCCATTGTAAGTGTTCACGGATAAAATCTTGACGCATATCATCTCGCGCGTTGGCAATACCATTCTCGGTTATGTAAATTGGTTTACCATAGCGTTTATGGAGTTCAGTGGTTAAAAAATAAATTCCTTTAGGATAAGTTCTCCAGCCCATATCAGATTTCGGCCCAGCTAAGTTTTTTTGTTTGATGCCATCAAAGCCAACCGAGAGAGAGTGATAAAAATAATAATTCAAACCAATAAAGTCTAATTGATTTTTAACCATGTTCAGAAACCAATAGTTACCATACCAATCATTGATTCTCACAGCGAGTCTATCCAACACATTGTGGGGACGGAAGGGTTCGTTATAAACATTATTTTTGGCAATACTGATTTTCGCTGACGGATGAATAGCTTTGATGGCTGCGTAAGCTTTGCGGTGCGCTTTGGCTAAAATCGTAAAATGTGCCAAAGCGGTTAGTAGATTTTTACTAAACGGGGGCCAGAGCCCACGCAAATAACCCATGTAAGTCAGCACTTCGGGTTCATTGATGGTATTCCAAAGTTCGATATGCTCACCTAATTCTTTGGCGATTAATTCAGCGTAACGAACAAAGTATTTAACATTCTGGTGTTTAGTGAACCCACCTTTGACGGCAAACCATTGGGGAAGCGTGAAATGAAACAATGTCACCATGCGAGTTAAGCCCTTGCTCTTCATGGTTTCTAAAACGCGTCGGTAATGCGCAATCGCGGCGATATCAAATTGGCCTTCCTGCGGTTCAATCCGGCTCCATTCAATAGAGATGCGCATAGCGTTTAGACCAATATCTTTGGCGATGTCAAAGTCCTCTTCAAAGCGGCGATAGTGATCAGCCGCCAGACCAGATTTTACTAAACGACCGCGTTGTTCAAAATACCACCAATCATTGTGGGTATTATTGCCTTCCACCTGATGACTACTGGAAGCAGCGCCAAGTAAAAAGTCTGGTGATAATTGAATTGGTGTTTGTTTCGTTTCATCCATTACTCCTTTTATTATACTACAAATCTTGCAAAAAACCGCCCTAACGGCGATCTATTGCTGTGGGGGTATAGCCGAAGGCCCTGAGCCTGCCCGCGCTGAGCGCAGTCGAAGCGTCGAAGGGTAAAGTGATATTTGGAATATCCATCAGCTTGCATCTCAAGATTGGATAATGTAGAATTAGAAATCTACTAATGGAGGATAATATGACAATTAATGAGGTATTTATTCAAGTCAGAGATTACAAGAAAGTGTTGGATAAATCCTTAGCATTTTCAAGTGGTCGAATGGGTCACTCGGCAGCGGAGTTTTACAAACACTTATCATTACTTAGGGATTACTTGCTAATCCCCAGTAACATCAAAGCCGGGCTGTTAGAATTCTTTGCAAACGCAGAGAATATCGATTCGCTGGGTCCGATTATAGATTTGATTCAGCCAGAAGATTATCGAAAATCGGTGCGATACCATATCACGGCTGCGATAATTATGGAGATAGATCGGCTGGTTGCTAAAAAAAAGAAATATGGTCAACTTGGGTTGAATGATCAAAGTACTTACGAAAGCTTACAGAGACTAAGTAAGTACTTAGACGGGTATTGTTTTAAAACCTAACAACAGCTGAACGGTTATGTAGTTTTAACTGCTGACCGTTTTATTTTGCAAACTAAACAACTGCCCTAACGGCGATCTATTGCTGGGGTCGCATAGTGGAAGATGGGGCAACTATAGTTATAGAATCTTCCACAGGTAGCACAGTATCTTAATAGTATTATGGTTGGAAGAGCTCTTTAGGGATAAACTTAACTGTCGTTATCCCGGGAAATTGTTTAGCCGTGGCTTCGATTTGCGCCCACAACACCGCTACTCGGCATGAACCGCCGCTCGTTTTATTTTGTGGATCAGCAAATTCTAGAGTCAAAGTACGCTCGGCAAGATTGGCCCCTTTTAGCTCTAGACCGGAAAGGGGATAGTCTGTGGTCAGGCCTTGGGATTTTTCCTCATTGGTAAGAGCCCCTGCCATTAAAAGCTTTATTGTATCTTGGATAGGTGTGTCCGTGATGGTTATTTGGCGATCAACCGCCACCAACCCTTGGCGGGAACACAACAAGTTGCCTTGTGCATCCGTATCTTTATTGGGATTGTAATAGTATAGCTTAACCGCGCGTCCTTCTGTGCCAAATTTGATTGGAATTCTAAGTTCATCCGCATTTTGCGGCAAACCAGAAGGATTATCTTTTTCTAAAACTAGTGTGCCTGTTTCGGTGGTCGGATTGGTGAAGGGAAGACTGGCTAAAAATTCCACATATTCATCAGTCATCCAGTTTTCCTGGGCCTCTGCCGCAACTTGTCCCAACACTACGCCGTTAGCGTCCAGGACCTTAATCGGAAAACTGGCTTCAAAGTACCAATTGCCTTTTGCATACCCATGGAGGGTAATAGGATTAATCACCGTTTGATTGGGTCGGGGGCTATCTAGCCAAATTAAATCACGTTTGTAGGCATTGACGATTCCTATTTTAGTGACTGCTACAATTTCGTTGGCGTGTGTACCCTCCACGTACACCCTCATTCCTGATAGTAGGTCCATGCTTGGTTCTGCAATTTTGAGCTCAGTCATCAACCCTGATTGGCCGGGCCGTTCATAAGACAAATACCAGCCCGGATTTTTACCAGGGACATCTTTGAGGAGGTAACCCTCCTGTTCAAAATTTACGTCTTTGGGTGGGATCTCATTATTAATTAAGTATTTTGGGACCACTAGTCCAATGAGTAACAATATTATAATTGTGCCCAATATTTTCAGTTGTTTAACCATGATATTCATTATTTTAATTACAGTCCAAGCATAACAAAAAACACCTGCTTTAGACAGGTGTTTTTTCTGGGGTCGCATTGTGGAAGACGTGGCAACCGCAATAAATTCTATTGTTGACTTGAAAACTCGATGTGATTAAACTTAAAACAAATCTAGGAGGTAGTATGGACAAGGATGAATATATCGTCGATAAGGCGAAACACTATGACGAAATAGGTAATGGTCACCCCTGTGAGGCTTGCGGATTGCGTTGTGGTTGCTCTAGTGGCGGGAAAGGCGGTAAATGCATTTACTGTATATATTGTAATCCCGAACAAGAGGATAAAGATAATTAGTCAGTTTTAAGAAATATGGTCAAGCCGATAGCTTGACCTTTTTTAACAAAAAATCGCCCAAAGGGCGATTTTAGTTCTGAGATTCATGGGGTGGCATAGTGGGGGATGTTCGCACTGCAGTAATCAATCAATTGATACCAATTTAGATTTGGAATATAATCATAGCATGAACAAATTGATTTTAGTTCGTTATGGAGAGCACTCAGATGGTCATTTAAATGACCAGGGGAAAGAGACACTTAACACCATCGCTGGTAAGCTTAAGCCATTGATTGGTGAAGGCAGTGCTCAAGTAGTTTCGGCTAAAGTTGTGCGCGCGGAAGAAAGTGGCGAATTATTATCACAACTCCTAGGTTTACCAAAATCAACTTCCTATAATGAATTTTATTCAGCTGAAGAAGATGCAATACTCCCAAATGTATCTGTAGCTGCAGACAAAGTTAACACTTTAGGAAAAGATTTTGATACTTTAATTGCTATTGCATCAAGGGAATATATTGAGCAGTTACCCTCGCATATTCTAAATGAAAATGAGATTGGAAGAACTGACTTAGATAGAGGAGAAGTTTTAGTTATAGATTACGACAAACAATCTTTGTATAAATTATAAACAATAAAACACCCTAAAGGGTGTTTTATTCATGGGGTCGCATAGTGGAAGATGTCCGCACTACAATAATGAATGAGCATTGTCATTCGTAATTACCTGTGAGATTATTTTCTCACCCTTCTTAAAAATTTTAGTGATTTTTGATCGAGGTCGAGATATTATAATTTTTACATGACCATCCTTGATTATTAAAGCTGCATAGTCATCCAACGCTATACCTCTACCACCATATTTGGTAACCATATTTTTCAATCCTTTGGTTCTATCTTTTTCCCTGATATGGTGAGGACTACCTATTCCTTTGATAAGTCCAAGTCCTTTCAATCTTATGTAAGGGTTTTGTTTAGAACCAGAGAGTCTGAGTGAATCACTATTGGCATACTGGAACCAACAAATTGCACCTGCACTTACTCCTGCCAAGATCACGCCTTTGTTATAGGCCTCAATCAAAATTTTATCTAAGCCAAAACTTCGCCATTGTTGCAGCATGAATTTTGTATTTCCACCGCCAACATAAACAATGTCAGCACTTAAAACGTTATTTTTTATATTTTTTCTAGAGGGCTTTTCTGTCAATTTCAAAACTGATATTTTGCATCCCAGTTTGTTTCCGAAATATTTTTTAACCACTTCGATATAGCCGTCAGAATCAAAACTAGCTGTTGGTATAAAAAGTAGACGGGGATGTTTTTTGTTGGAACGTTTAACTATCTCTTTATCAATTTTAAGAGTCTCGATCTGGTATCCAGGTCTTCCAATTTCACCACCCCCGATTGCAACAATTTTTCCCATTAGATTAGTTTAATTGATATCACTATAACAAAAAATTTTTACCAAAGCGATTGCGTTGACAAGATTGAATCAAAGTGGTATGTTCATTCGAAGGTTTTCCTTCAAATATCAAATCAAACGGAGGTAAGAGCATGAATAGTAAGATCTTGCCGCTGTTTGCGGCAACTGGGTTAATTGAAGGTAATAAGGGCACATTTAGAACTATCGAGAAGAAAGTCACGATTGAGGCCCCTGCTAAGCTATTAAGGCAGCTGTACAAGTTATGCGATGGTAAAAATTCTTTAGGTGAAATTATCTCATCTTTAGAATCGGCTTGGGAGCGTAATTCTTTAGTCGGTTTGCTTGAGAAATTGATCATGGAGAAAGTCTTGATTGATTGTCGTGATCTGCAAAACTCGACTTGGAGAGCAGTTCAAAACCCACAACCATTTCCGCAGTTGGTTACCGATGAAGAAGTGTCCCTTCTAATAGAAGAAGCTCAACTTTATCACAAGACAGGTGTTGGACGGTGCGAACATTCTGCTACAATGAATTCTTTTAGTAATTTATTGTTGAAAAGAAGATCTGTTCGGGCTTTTGACAGAGAACCAATCGACATCCAGGCTTTGATCAACATACTTTGGTGTGCGTACGGGCAGGTGGATACGACTTTCGATGAATCAGAAACGAAGTTCCGTAGGACCGTACCTTCTGCTGGGGCTTTGTACCCACTAAACGTCCATGTAGCAATTTTCTACGACATGGACACGGTCTCGAAAGGGATTTATCGTGTTATCTATGGGAAGGATCAAACTATCGGTTTGGATTTGGTATCTACTGATCCTTTACGATTGGTTCGCTCATTTATAAATCCGCTAATGATGGAAAGTGCGTCAGGGGCGGTGATTGTCAGTGGTTCAATTGAAAAATCCGGCCTGAAGTATGGAAATCGTGCACTCTTGTATGTTCCTTTAGAGGCAGGTCATGTCGCTCAAAATATTTCGCTAGCCGCTCAGGTCGAGTCTGTATCTACAGTTGAGATTGGTGGTTTTGTCGATGAACTCTTGGCTGATTCAATACAACTAGGTGAGAAGTATCAACCCCTCACAGTTGTTGCATTTGGTCATGAAGCAAAGGAAACTCGCCTTGAGAAAAATGATTCAGAGATTCAATGGGTAATACCTATGGCTGGTAATTACAAGCCTGGGTTCACCATAGCCCAGGCTAAAGCCAAAAGCGAATTTTTGGATGATTGGTCTTATGGAAGAGATGCATCCCCAAGCCTAGCAAAAGTTAAGGCTTTGGCTGAGGCAAAGGAATGGGTATCGGCTGGATTTGTTCACGAAAATTTAGTTAAGGCTAGATATAGTGAACTGACTACTGCTATCGATCCACTTTCAATACTCAAATTCGATCCAGCACAGTTCAGAATGAAGGGTTTCCCATTTAGACCCTTCGATGAGACAGCGGAATACGAGTGGGTAGAAGGGAGGTATTATCAGACCGGGAATGTGGCTCATATTCTTGGGGATCAAGTCTACTTTCCATTTTGGACAGAGCAGAATACCTTGTATGGGTTTGCTAATTCATCTGGGTGTGCTGCTCATATCTCAGACCAGCTCGCTATAGAAACTGGTACTCTTGAGTTGATTGAGAGGGATGCATTCATGAACTCTCACTTAGCTAAACTTCAAAGACCGATTGTTTTGTTCAGTTCATTGTCTTCTGAACTACAATCTAGAATTATGGACTTGCAAGCGATTGGATTTGAGGTTTACATCATAGATCAATCTTTGGACCTAGCTCCTGTATCATTCGTGTATGCAAAAAATAGCAAACTTGGTTTTATGACTTGTGCTTCTAGTGCAAGTTTTGATTCTGAGGAAGCAGTGAGTCATGCATTGATGGAAGTTGAAGCATCTGTTTTGGCTAGATTACAAAATGGACCAACTAAGGAGTTGAAATACTCTGATGTGGGTTCACCAGCAGATCATGGTGCCTTATACGATCAAAAGGATTATTTCGAAAAAGCTGATTTTATGATTGGTGGTAAAGAAATGATTCGAATGAATGAAATAGGTAAAGGTCTGGCAAAAAGTTGGGATCAGTTAATGCAAACTTTCACAGAAAAGAACTTGGACCTTCTTACTGTTTCTCTGGTTGTACCAGAAGATTGTGGGGGGAACGGGGACCTATCTATTTATCGGTGTCTTATCCCGGGACTGGTTCCAATGACTTTCGGTTATTTGCAGGTACCGGGTGGTATGCCTAGGATCTACGATATTGCCGAAAGGTTTGGAAATATTAGAATGTCTTTCCAGGATATCGATATGTTTCCTCACCCGTTTGCTTAGTTGATTCATGTGACTTGTGATATATGGCAGTTAGATTTTGATATCTGACTGCCTATTTTTTTTGTGGTAGTATAGATGTATGAAAAGTGATTTAGCCAAAATATTATACTGTTTTCCAAACATATCAGGTTCAAAAAAACTTAACTCAGAGTCGTATAGTGAGGCCGTTTTAAAAGAGATGCACGATAATCACAGTGTTGATTATAATGGGTATTTGACAGATGAAGATGTAAAGAGAGATCTCTCAAAACGAGTGGGTGTTTTAACTGCGGAAAATTATGTTATCCCAGATCATACTTTCAAGAACAAACTTAATAACATAATTGAAAAAGCTATGAGCTTAGCTTTTGAAAAATTACCACACCCAGAAACCCCTGTATATATTTTTATTTTTCCGTGGATTCCTTCTGAAGCGGACCAGAAGTCTTTTCATGGAGTTAGTGGGGTAACGAGACATGCAAGGGTGATGCAACTATTTATTAATACATCAGATTACTCTGTACCACACGTAAAACGTTCCGTAATTCATGAATACAATCATTTAGTCTACTTTTATAAACATTTTGAAAACAGTTACACTCTACGAGACCATCTACTAGTAGAAGGTCTTGCCATGTTGTTTAGAGAAGAAGTTATTGGTGGGGCAAAATCAGACTGGATTAAAGCATTATCCAAAGAAAAGTCATTGACGTTATTTTCCAAATTAGGTAACAGATTAGATTCAACAAGTTATGAAGATTACAAAAATTTATTTTTTGGAAACGCAGAGTATAAGCGATGGTCTGGATATTCCATTGGTTATTATTTAATCAAAGAATTTAGAATTAATCACCCCAACATGAGTTGGTCAGAATTAATGCAATTGACTGGTAAAGATTTGTAAGAAAAAAAGGCACGGTGATGAAGATCATCAGATCGTACCTTGGTTATTGAGAACGAAGCCGAACATCCCAGCTATTCATTGATCGTTCTGTTTGAGCGATCGACGCCGTTTTGTCGATTTGCAGGGCGACGTTTTTTGTTGTCCGCTTTTCTGCATTGACCCTGGCATTGATTGCTACTGCATTGTTGCTGGAACAGGACGTTGTCCCCGATAATACTGTCTTCGGTGACCACATTCCACTTCACAGGCACCACTTTGGCCATATTTTACCTCCTTTTATGGCAATTTCGCAAAAAATAGGGTTATTTCTGCAACCCCATAATACTATGGGTTAGATAATATTTCAAGGCTAATAAATAAAAATTTCTTAGATATTTTAAAAAAATAAAAATCACCCTTAAATAAGGGAAATTTTCATGGGGTGGC
>CAZBOT010000039.1:0-6475 GCA_964493575.1 uncultured Candidatus Saccharibacteria bacterium
GGAACAACTCTAGGCATTTGTATCTCCTTATGGGCTAGTTAGACCTGTGTTGTCAAAAGTAAAAGTACCATCAGTCCACACCCCTCCAATTCCGATGGCAACCCACTCGGTTGCATTGATGTCTTGCAGGGTTACGTAAGATCCAATTGTGGTAGATTCAATATATCCAGCAGCAGCAGTTACCTTATCAAGCACCCTGATGGTGTCTCCTGCACCGGCTGTGATTCGTATTCCGTCCGCGTCTTGCACATACAAAGTCGTTTGCAGCGAGTACCCACCGTTTGCAGCTGGAAGCGTGTGGTAGTTCTTGGCGGTGCTCCCCTCGTTGGTGATGAGCTTGAGGCCATCTGAGTTGGCAGCCAGGAGATTGGGAGATCCGCTGCCAGCGGTGTTGGCTTCGACGGCCAGCGCAGCGCCCTTGAACCTGTTGCCGTTCATGGCGAAATCGATGTGCGCAGTGATGTCGGTTAAAGCAAGCGTCAGGGCGGTGGAGTTGTTGTACTTGAGGAGAAGGTTTGTGGCAGCGCCGGAGTCAATGGATGTAGCAACAAGGCCACCGCTCCCACTACTTCCATCCGTGACCTTCAAAACGCCTGCTGCTGAGCGGGCCAGGCCGGCGTCTGTTGACCATCGAATGTCTGCGCCCGAGACGAGGAGAAGATCATCGTTGATCCCCAACCCGCCCCGCGTTGAAGCGGTCAGCGTTCGCGTACCTTCCAAATCTCCAATGTAGAACTCATGGACTTCCACAAAGGCCGAGTTGGAGTAGGCAACGGTGGTCCCGGTCAGCGCCTGAGAATCGTAGATCGTGGTGCCAGACGAGTTGGTGCCCTTGATTCCAACTTGCTTCGTGGTGGCTCCGTCGCTCACCAACCGCAGGGTTCGATTCCACCCGTTTGCGGTTCCAGAAGCAGCCGAGACTCCAGAGCTTGTGGCGGCTGCAAGAAGCGTTGTAACGGTTGCGGGTCCGGTCGTCTTTTGGATCGTGATGGTGCCAAGAGTGACCGGCTTCTTGATGGCTAGGATCTGACCCCAGTTAACCTTGACGCTCGTTACCGGCGTGGTGCCATCCGTGGCATCGGTCGCCAGAACTTCCACCACCACAGTATCAGTTCCGGTTGTGGTGCCAATGATCGTGATGCTAACCGCCGTGTCCCCAGCGTCGCTCGATAGAATCTGAACGCTGTCATTGGAGGGCTGGTTGGTGTAGGCGATACCAACTGCCGTGGTGTCGGAGCCGGTGGTTGGACCCGCAATGTCGCCGTTGTGGTCGGCTGAGGTTAGGAGTCCACCCTGAATGCCGGTGGTCCCGTCGCCTCTAATCAATTGGTTATTACCAATTGCCACTCCACCGTCAGCGGTTGCTAAACCTGAAACCCCTCCACCACCAATGGCAGAGGGGATAAAGAATCCAGTATAGGGCAACATGTTACTTATACACTCCAATGCTCACAATAACTGTGCTGGAGCCAGATCTAATTAAACTTAGAGTCTCACCTTCATCTAGTTTAATCTGGATCCCAGTTGGAAGATATAAAGCGCCACTTCCGTCTGTAACATCAGCCACGGGTACAGCAGCAGTTCCCGTTACGCTGCCATATGATGAACCGTCAGCAACAACAAAAACAGCGTTGCACCCCTCCGGTGCAACATAGCTATGCGCTGCAGCATCATCAAGCATAACGTGATCTACCCAACCAGGAAATCCAGGCAAGGATCCATACGTTGTCATTGGCATACTTTTAATAAACGGTGCCATATTATGCTGCCTCCAGTTCTAGCCAGAACTTCTCGCTAATGGGATTTTGGGATCTGTCTTTATGGATATGTTGATGGGTATATAGCCTATCCACCCATGCAAGAAATTCAGACTTTGACATAGCAAGTTTGGCTCTGTTGCACGTTGCACAACAAGAAACACAGTTTTCTACTGTGTATCCAGCCTCATTGTCAACCCTGTCAATTCCATTACACAGGAACTCCCCGGTGTTACTAGCTGTTGTTTTTATCCTGGTTGGAGCTGATCCGCAGTAGCTACATCCAGAAGAAGATAGCGAGAGAAACTCATCAACTGTAAGAGCAAACTCGATACCCCTTCTAGCAGCACCAAAAACATATTCCTTAAACGCTGAATTTGCAGCAGCAACGCCACGCGGTAGAGAGCTTAGCTCCCTTGCTAAACAGCCGCAGCTTTTTGTTGCACCACTTTTTAAATGGCACCCAGACACCTCACGCTCCAACCCACAAACACAGGCACATCTCCATTTTACATGCCCGTTTTTGTCTGTTCCACCACGGCAAAAGACTGTCCATCTTCCAAAACTCTTTCCTGACAAATCCTCAATGTGGCGCATGCGCTTAATCAATGTATTAATTGCTTGTTCCGATATCGGCAGGATCACCTACCCAACAAAGTGCTTTTGAAGTGAACGTGACCGAACCTGTATTAGCAGTTGTCGGTGCCACCTCAACTCGCAGTGCAAGCGCATCCTCACTAACATCCACACCAATCTCAGTGCCAGGAGTGCTGCCACCAGTGAAGTTGAGAGGAATTGGCAGGCCGGTGGCAAACTGAGAACCTGTCACTAGCAGTGGATTAGTGGAGTTGATGGTTACAGTGCGAGTTGCTTCCAGATCGCCCGTGAGCACCTGGGTTACCGTTTGGAAGCGTGAGTTGCTAAGAACTTTAGTGGCACCAGTGAGCGCCTGAGCATCATAGATTGTGGTGCCATCAGAATCCGTACCAATCAAACCAAACACCTTGGTGGTGGCTCCACTTGCCACTAGCTCAACAAGCTGATCACCAAAAGCTGTCTGTCCAGCGGTAACATCAGTGATACCCCTGCTAAGAACGGTTGGAGTTAGGGTGGTTACGGTTTGATTGCCGCTCGCCTCACGAATGGTGATCGTGCCGGTGGGTGCAGCGTCCACAACAACACCAAGGATGAACCCCCAGTCAGTCTTAACAGTGGCCACCTGTGTGGTACCATCAGTACCATCAAGCGCTAGGGTTTCAGCCACCACAGTGTCGGTACCCTGAGTTGTGCCATAGATGGTTACGCTCTGAGTGATGTCAGCAGCCTCTGAGGACACCATTTCCAATCCATCATTGGCTGGCTGGTTAGTGAAAGCAGCACCAACCGGCGATGTAAAGGTGGACTCAGTACCTTGATCAACAACAAGGCCAAATCTCACTGCCGTGCCACCAGTGTCAAACTCCTTGTCGGCAATAACTGAAGCAGCAACCAGTCTACAATTATCTGGAAATTTAAGCAGTTGGATCTTGTCACCCACCACATCATAAGACGCAGCGGCCACAGTGGTGTCACCCTCAAGGAGGAACATACCGCATGGCTTGGCCGACTTCTGTCTGCGATGTGCAGCCTTAATTGTCTCATAAGTTGAAGATGGGCTAAATTCTGAACTGTATTCTGCCATAGTGGTGTCTCCCTTATTGCGCTTTCGCGCGTCTAAACAACAGACGCAATAAACGAGTCAAATCCAGCATTGCGTTCAGCTACACGCTGAGCCCAAGCAAGAAACTCGCCTACACTTTGATTTGTTTTTGACCAGTTACAAACCTTACAACACGGTATGCAGTTATTCATTGAATATCCAACAGAACTGTCAACTCTATCAATTCCTGAATATTCAAACTTGTGTTTGCTGCATCCTTTGCACCGAACAAGTATGCTTTTCTTAATTTTTCCATGCTCCCGACGTACAACAATACCAACAACCAGTAGATTGCCAAATCTCTGTCCAACAAGATTCCTGACAAGATCTAATTTTTCATTAGTTGCCAATAGCATACTCCTACAGTGGAGGCAATGCACACCCTCACACGATAAGATACCATATTGGACAAAATTTGTCAATAGCTAATTTAGGCAACAAAAAGCCCCCTAATTTCAGGGGGCTAATTAAGGTGGGGTGACGGTTGGAATCGAACCAATCCTGCGCTTCCACAGAGCGCCGTGCATCTTCCGGTTTTCACACTCCCGTCACACTTGGGGACTGGGGCAGGAATCGAACCTGCGATCTCTAGCTTATGAGGCTAGCGTGGTGGCCACTGCACTACCCAGTCGGGTTAACAGGCTCCTCCACAACCTCCGTGGCGGAGGGTGAATCAGGCTGATCAGTGCAGGGCTGATCTGACGCCTGCTCTTGGTGGGGTGGAGGAGCCATTGCATCTCTCATAGCATCTCCAGCGTTAAATACTTTCCATTGATTAAATAGCTCCGCTGGAATTCTAAAGCTAACATAAGTATCAATAAAGTTAGGCTTGCCCCTCAGATTCTTGACCCACTCATCAGGCACTAGCAAGGACACATAGGCAGGCCTTTTCTTATTGGGGCGGGCAGAATCGTGGACATAGAATGGCATCACATCTAGTTCCTCTGGATGATTATCAAACATCCAAAGCAGCAACTGGGATGCAGCCAGTTTGAAGGACATTAGAATTCCTTGTTGGTGGGCTTGCGTGCCTCCGCTAGTCGCTTGCGTGCCTTAACATAGGGCTCCACCGACTGCAGGGGCATCACACCAGTCTCAGTGGAGAGCAGATAGCTTGAACTGCCATCCAGTTGCTCCGTGACACCACACAGCATATACTCTGTAAACACACCCCTTAGACCCTCTGGCTTCTCCACATGGAACAACTGAATCTCATAGAGTCCAGCTTGCTCCAGAAGCTCATTCTTACCCACTCGCTCTTTTGTCTGCTCTGCTTCCTTGGCCAACACATTCTGCACTGCCTCTTCAGTTGACATACTCTGCCTCTTTCTCCTGTTCATAGAATGCGTTAATGCGTGCCGCTAGATCATCATAGGGCTCATCCACAAGCAAACTGCCCATGCCATTGAAAAAGATGTCGCTGTACTGATCTGGGTGGGTCTTTTCTGGGGCCACCGTGAGGATCTGGCCCACCTGTACATAGGTGTCCACAGTCTTTGCCTTCTCCCCAATGATCCTAACATCTTCCTTAAACAGCCTGAGCTTAATCAAACGACACTGATCACTTAGGCTCATTATCTCTTCTCCACCTCTAAAAGAATATTCTCAATTCGACTTCCATATCCCCACAACTTATAGAGCCACACTAGCTCTTGATCTGTTAGCATGGAGTTTTTTACCGTGCCTCCATATTTGTCATAGAGCCATAGCACGTAGCTGGCCTCCAAACTGTCCACGCCAGCAGGAAACCTATACTTGTCGAATGTGGGAGGCGCGGGAGTGGAATCACGCTTCCACAAGTATTTGATGAAGTTCATAGTTAGAGTGGTTGAATAATCTCATCCACCTCAGCTAGCTGCTCTTCTGTGGGAGGAAGAATCTTCTTAGTCCAGCCAAGAATCTCTCCCGCCTCCTTAGCGCAGGCCAATAGCTCTCGCGTGACATCAGGAGCCAGCCTGCCATTCTTGTTGATATACGCCACCATAAGCTGCTGTGCTAGCTCTGCTACCCTCCACTCGTTGTCCTGAATTGTTCGACTGCCAGGGAACGTGTCAGGCACCACCCCTAGCACGGGCATGGACTCTGATTCATCTAAGCGCTTCTTCCAATTTGACTTAGCCATTAGTGTCTCCACAGCAGGTGGTGGTGAGGTTACCATTTCTCCAATCGTTCGACCATGTGATATAGGGCCTCCAGGGATAATAGGGTGGAGCGCCATGCAGCCTCCTTCCACAGCATGGACATCGAGGCTCACAATAGGGACAGCCTTGTGGAACAAAACTGCCATGCGGAGAAACATAGGTACCGCTAGTGGAAAATGGACCTAAACTATCCCGTGGATCTCCAGAGACTGTGCTATTCATGTGTTCACTCTCCCGTTCTTTCTGTGGCCACCCAAAGGCATCAGAGGCATTATGACTGCCTAATCTGATACTGTGATATCCTTTATGTCCCTTGGGTTTATCGCAACTTGCCCTCAAGTATCTAGTGGAAAAATCATCTGTTATGGAAATCCAGCGCAGAGCACCACATTCAGCATGAGCCATTAGTGGACGCTGCCAATCTTATCCTTGCCAGGAGCCCAATAAGAGGGTAGCTCCTGAACTCCTACTCTAGACGACTTCAGCGCATTTGCCAAAGCCTCTTTCAGGTCCACATTCACAGTGTCCCATGCCCTATTGATCTCAGTTTCAATTTCCTCCACAGTGGCCTTAACAAAAATATCCAGATGCTGTCCATTCAATGTAAGCCATGATCCGTAAGTGTCTGAGATGATTGCAACAATTGTCTCAGGATGAATGTAAACAGTCCTTCCACCCTGCCCTTCAAACTTGGCCCATCGAGTGAGGTTAAAGGTTTTCATGGTAGTGTTACCCAAGAATCCCATTGATATTTTACACCCGGAAGTTGAACGTTCAGCAGCACTTTAGTAACATCTCCTGCATCTTGCTTGTTGAATTTGAAAGCCTTGATCACATCCCCAGTGAGTTCATTCACCACCTGCACCGTCCATGATGGT
>CAZBOT010000039.1:6575-8254 GCA_964493575.1 uncultured Candidatus Saccharibacteria bacterium
AATAAAGATACTTACTTACAATCTCTAAAAGAATATAGAGATATCTTACTAGCTAACTGTGTATACTATACTCTACTAGCTAACAATATACAAACTTACAATGATACTATAGCTAAAAAGATCTATAGAAGCAACTATAGATTATAATACTAGTTTGTATCTCTATCCCCCTATAGTCCCCCTTACGAATGGAGAGGCTAATGACTGAGGCTCACAAGAAATGCTTATGTGGTGCTATCCTAAAGCCTGACACTGAACTATGTCCTGCATGTATGAACACAGGCCATAGTGATGACAAATGGCATGTGTATCGCATTGCTGCCAAAGATAATACTCACTCTGGCACTAGGGGAGGCTTAATAGAGCAGGCCAACTCCCTTTAGAATCAATAATATGTACTCTCTACTCAAGTCCATTGAAGAACATAATGAGGCCCTGTTAGAATCACTAATGAAGAGCAGGCCCTATCACATTGCTGAATGGAAGTGGAATGAAATCAATAAGTTAGCTGATGAATTCTATTGGAAGATGCCTAATGATGATGCGCTCTCCAGTGAGGAGGGTGAAAAAGAGGGGTGAGGTGTGACCCTGGAATGCCCCTAGAACGCACGAGGTTGACTTATGAGCCATTATTTTCCAAAAGCAATACCCACACTAGGGTGGAAGTGAGATCGTGGCTTAAATCGCCTCCTATGCGTTTTGTGTTACCTTTGGTAACATGCAAACTTGTTCACTGGAGGTGAACGTTCATGTAAACTTCACTAGCAGTGGGAGTGTACAAGCAGGAATTGCTTGATAAAAGTAATGTTTAGTATTACTTTTGTTGAGTGATTGCCTGCTATTATTTTTTTTCATGTGTACATTGTGAGTTCTAGATGGCCTGAACACGGGTGCGGGCGAGCCAGCGGGCAGACGGCCCCCCGGCTCGCTGATGACCCCGCGCCACCCCACCTCCCACCCTATGCAAACGTGATGCCAAGTTACGCTTGCAACAATCATGCCACGTTACGTATGCATAAAGCATGCCAAGTGACGTATGCAAGCTAGATGCCGGCTAGTGTATGCATAAAGCATGCCATATGATTGACAAACGCGGTGGGGTTTAGGCATACATCTTGCATTGGGGCATTGGCACCATACTTGCATACATTCCATGGCACACTACTTGCATAGATAGCTTGGCACAACACTTGCATTAGCATACTTCATGCCATATTGCAACGCAATAGGGGGCGATTAGAGCCTCTAACGCTGCCATAGCATATCATTGATTCTAAAGGACTTATAGACTTGCATCACCTAGGGCGGTGCCACCCTTGCCACCTTCTGTAAACCATTGATTCTAAAGCACTTGCTATATCAGCATTAGGGCCTCAAACGGGCATTAAATCGGGCATAGACTTTGCATACTAATGCTGGCATAACTCTTGCTATTGCATACTTCGTGCCAACTATTTTCAAAAAACTACACTTTTGGGTGGTGTGCTCTCCCGACAGGGTGCTACCATTCACTTGACGCCAGCCGAGCCAGCCGCCCCACGGGGCGAGCATAGGATGGTTGGTGGTGGTGGCAGTCAGAGTTCCTTGACAATTCAACCCGATGGTAGCAAGCAAGCTACCATCACAACGTAGAAGGAGCGTACCATGAGCAAGCTTCAGGAAGTGCAAGACGCGCCGTT
>CAZBOT010000039.1:8354-18008 GCA_964493575.1 uncultured Candidatus Saccharibacteria bacterium
CAACGTAGAAGGAGCGTACCATGAGCAAGCTTCAGGAAGTGCAAGACGCGCCGTTCCTCGAGGTTAGCACGGGGGCGGTGCAGGGGATGGCCAAGGGAGGCAAGCCTCTCCCGCTGGCCGCCACCCCAGAGGAAGCTTCCGCTGCCAGCAAGTTTCTGGCCCGCACGGCGGCATTCCTCAATCACTGCCGTAAGGCGCTCGGGACCATGCTTCCCGACGGTTCCAAGGTGGTGCAAGTGGCCTACAACATCAACGGCAACACCATGTTGACCTTGGCCAGCAAGGCAGAGTGCAAGGGTTTCACGAAGGTGGTGCAGGCGGCAGGCTACAACAAGAACGATGCTTTCGTGCTGGAGTTTCGCCAGACTCCCGGCACCACCCCAGACAACGCCACGTGGCAAGTTGTTGCGCGGCTCAAGGCGAAAAAGTTTTCGCCGCGAGTCACCCCTTCGTATGCTGGCATGCTGGGGCAGTTCAAGTAGCAGACAGAGGGTAGGCTAATCGCCTACCCTCTTTTTCTTTGTACACTTTCGCAATAGAGTGTAGAAAGAAAGATGAGTTAACCTAGCAATAACAAGAGAAAGAAGAATGATTCTGCATTAAAGAATGGCAAGTCAATCCCCGAAGGGTTGAAGTGCAATCGGCCTGATTCACTAGACCGGAAAGCTGTTACGCATTCTGTCCGAAGCCAGAGTGCAGAGTTTCCACTAGGTAGAAACCGAGCGCACAGGGGAATTAACCCCTTGCCAGTCTTTAATGCAGAATTACACTGACAATAAGGAGAGAAAGATGAAAAAGTGGCGATTGCATAGAAAAAACATCAAACGCAAGATTCACCATCATTCTCACTCAGCAGTGAGTGGGGACCACGAGGCTCACACTCGCATTCATCACACGCTTATTGAGAGTGATGAATTTGTGAGATTCACTTTCAACGAGTTTCAAGTGATTGAGCCAGCGGTGAGGCAAATCACAGAATCAAAAGCAGTTAGGGAAAACATCTCCAGATTGGTGGAGAATGAGTGTGCTTCATTGTCGCCAATCAGGGAGTCCGCCACGGAGAGAGGGAATCGCAGAGCGTATCTCGCCCTGGGTGGATTCAACATGAAGAAGATTTGCAGGCAGTTCTAACCTCAAAGGAGATTAGAATGAGCTACATCAAGGAAGTGGAAGTGCTGGACGATGAGGATCATTACAACAGGCATTTGGAGTATGCCAAGTTCTGGAGCAACGCTTTCTTCAGGCAGTTGGAGTTCTGGAAGAAGTACCAGGAGGATGAGGACCGCGAGCGCATGATCAAGGATGCAGAACGCGCTGCCCACCACGCCCGCGAAGCCATGAAGTACAAGGCTGTGATGTAGCCTCACTACTCAGAAAGGAGTAGAGTATGGCAATGTGCTATCACCGTCAGGAACTATATCCATCCACGGCTCCAAACCTCAAGCTATTGATCAAGAGGTGTAAGGAAAGGATCAAAAAAAGAAAGATTAAGGTGCTATTTGTTGGAGCGGGTGCAAGTGGGGTGGCGCTGAGTAGTATGCTTGCCTATGCCTGCAAACAACGCAGAGGGTTTGTTAGAAAAGAGGGCGAAGTCAATAACCACTTGTCGGGACAGCCGTGCTTTGGAGATATCGCTTTGGTGGATGAGGTCTGGTTTGTTGATGATCTGATTAGCACTGGCGATACTCTTAAAAGGGTCAGAAAGTTCTTTCCGGTTGATACTATTTGCACTCTCATGAGAGTTGATTCTCAGCGTGCTAGGCGGGCGAAGTTCAAGGAGGATGACCTTATTCATGGAGAGGAGTAACTCTAATGTACTACGCTGATCAAGCCTGCAAATGCATTGAAAGCCATCCAACCTTTGGAGAGCATACTTACACATTCAAGGGTCATTGTGTTATTTGTGAAACACCAATCAAGGTGGATGTGCTAGGAAAAGAACTGTTTCAATACCGTCATGGAAAAGCCATCCAAGATGCGCTCACTTCCAACACGGATGATGAGAGGGAATTCCTCATGACTGGCATCTGTGGCAAGTGCTTTGAGATTCTATGTGATGAGGCAGAGGGGGATGAAGATGTCCTGTGAACTCATGGTGTGGAATCAGGCAGTGGAACTATACAAGTGGGGGCAATCTCCATATGAAACAATGCAGTATGCGGATCTATGCTTCTATCTTAACGGGTGGGGATGGGCCTCACCTTTAACCGTTGCATGGGGAGGATAAGGATGTCAAGGCCACTGAATGAGATTGCTGCTGAGATTTATCGCACTTGGAAGAATGTCAATTACGCAGCTAAACCATACCTTGAGGCAATGACCACGCTGAGGTCTGTCAGGGAGAACTATTACCTTGACAGTGGTGAGAGTGTTGTGCTCTACTTCCTATCCAATGCAAGTTCATGGAGGGGTGAAGATGCGAAGCGGATTAAGTTGGAACTCAAAGCTGCACTCAAAGAGAAGTGACATGTACTCTGAGACTTGTGATAGCCTCTATCTCAACATGAGAGAAAGCGAGGTGCATGCACTGCGACGCAAGGTGAAGGAGCAGCAGAAGGAGATTGCCTCACTCAGAGAGCAGCTAAACAAGGAGAACAACTCATGACCTCTATCAAGGCAGGCAAGGATGGGTTTGAGATCACTGCTGAGAATCGTGGCAAGATCTACAAGTGGAGGCTTGACCAGTCGCTTGAAAGGGGATGCTACGTGATGTATCGCTCAGATCAGAAGCCCACCTCACGCAGGCAGTATGATGTGGATGTAAATGGGGATGTGTATGAATGGTGGCTGGAGAACAGCGACAAGTTTGAGGAGTATGTCAATGAGTCTTAAAACTTGGAAGCAAGAGTTTTATCCTATCACAGCACAGGAAGCAGCTAAGAAGGGAATGATTGCCTGTATCAAACACTCACTCCAGAAGTGGATTGGACTGCGACAAGAGAATCTGTCCAGCCATATGGTTGGAGGTACACGGGAAATTAGCAGCAACTATGACTATTATGAGGGCTGCTTCTATGTTGATGCTGGGTCTTGTTCTCTTTGCCAGAAGTATGACAAAACGGCTGAGTCTTGTAAGTCCTGTCCAATTCTACAAGCAACTGGATCAACCTGTCACGGATGGCCTGGAAGTCCATATGGAAGGTACCTTTACGATGGAGATCCAGAGCCAATGATTAACACACTGAACCGCACTCTTGAGTGGGCGAGGAAGCGTCATGGCAAGTGATCTGATTGACAGGCTCATTCAGTATGAAGAGGGGGATATGGAGTTGGAAGAGATTGCTGACTTGTTTCAGCAGCTAGTGGATAGTGGAATGATTAACTCTCTTCAGGGTCACTATCATAGAATGGCTGAAGCCTTGGCTAAGGATGGATGGATCAAACTAAAGAGTAAGGACAATGGGTAGCTATCATCCGGTGGTGGTGTGTGTGATATGGAATGGTTGCAGTCCCATCACTGGCACCAATAGCATGGATTCATCCTCGCCTAAATGGATGAAGAGGCATGAGGATGGGAACGTTAGCTACTCTAGACATGCAGAGGAGCACGCACTAGCACAGCTACCACATGAGGTGAATGTCAAACGACTCAAGGTTTTTGTTACTCGTTACAAGAAGGATGGGACTGTGGGCCTAGCCAAGCCATGTCACCATTGTATGGAGAAGCTAATGGCATATGGTATCAAAACTAGACAGATCTTCTACACTAACAATGATGGAGAAATGGAGAGAGTGAGATGAGCATTACACATTTGAAAGTTTGCGAAGAACTAACATCAATTGGAATTGTTGAGTATCTTGGGGGTGTAGATAGCCAATGGCAGGAATTTGAATACAGGAGAATGTACATCCCAACAAAAGAGGTACAAACTGATGTGGTGTATTGTCATTGTCTCAAGGATGCGCTAGCTCTAGTGATGAAGTGGAATGCTGCTGATCCGCGATGGAAGTATTGGATGTAGTTATGGCTAGATCCCCAACAAGAAAGCAGTTGCTGGCCTGGAGTTTGAGAGAAGCTAAAAAATGGTTGGCCAGGGAAGAAAAGAGGGGCAGCCGCATTCACTCTCGCTCCGACTTCTATGATAGGTGTAATATTGCTGGATTGGTTAGTGCTGGATTAGACATTCAGAGACATTGGACGGTTGAATCAGGGAGTGATTTCTATTATCTCCCAGACGGGAGCAAGGCCCCGTTGCTTGAGACACTGCACATCAGATTCTATAGAGCATCCAATGGAGAAGTTGCAATGCACAAGGAGGTAACCTACAGTCATGGCTAAGAATAAATGGAAATCACAGCCTCTACACAAGGGCAAGCTGTACACCCTGTATTCTCAGGCCAACAAGGACCAGATGGAGAGAGGTTTGAATTGGTATGAAGATGCACATACCCTGGCTAGAGCATTGGCTAAGCTGAGCAATGTAACAGTTGAACAAGCAGCGGGAGTGATTGCTGCACTATCTCCTGCCTGCCCATGGGAGAGGAATATCATGGAGGCACAGGCTCTTCTCGCTGGCAATGAAGATGTTTCTTTCACAACCTATCCGGCTAATGTGGATAAAGCATATCGCATTAAGAATGGAGGCAAACCCCTTGACATTCTCGGGGGAAAGAAGGTAAGATCCTTCTATGCTCTCATCCTCAATCCATCTGATCCATACAGCGTGTGTGTGGACAGGCATGCAGTGGAGTGCATCACTTATAGAGAATGGAGGAGCGATCAAGAGAAACAATCTTTTCTTCGCAGCCAGTACGATAGAGCAGCAGATGTATTCAGATCACTGGCAGCAGAACTGGATCTGTTGCCTCATCAAGTTCAGGCTATCACCTGGACAGTACAAAGGGAGTTGCCATGAGTCATGAGATCACAGCAACAGATGGCGTTGTGTATGCAGTTGGAAGTCAGAAGCCTTGGCATGGACTAGGGACAGAGGTGGACCCCAACCTCAACGCAATCGAGGTGATGAATGCTGCTGGCTTGGGGTGGGGTGTGGAGAAGCGTCCTGTGTTCTACTCCACAAAGGATGGAGTGAAGAGCATCCCTGGTCAGGTGGCTATTGTTAGATCAGACAATGAAGATGTGCTAGGCATTACCACTAATCGCTACTCACCCCTCACTAACACAGAGGGATTCAGTGCATTCCAACCTATCTTGGACACTGGGCTAGCTAAGATTGAGACAGCAGGAAGTCTCAAGGGTGGCAAGATTGTATGGGCACTGGCACGTATGCAGGAAGAGCAGCTAACGGTGAGTGAGCAGGACAAGATCACACCCTATATCCTACTCAGCTTTGGACATGATGGATTGCGAGCTATCAGAGGGGGCTTCACCCCTGTGCGAGTTGTGTGCTGGAACACACTCACCTCAGCAGAGAATAGCGCATCATCCAAGCTACTGCGTGTGTTCCATAGGGGAGATGTCAAGTCACACCTCGATAAGGTTATTGAGGCTATGGACTTGGCAATGCAGGAGTTCCGTGCCACCACTGAGCAGTATAAGAAGATGCTCAACACCTCTATCTCAATGGCGGATATCCGCAACTACGTTAAGGTGGTGCTGGACCTAGAGGAATCCACCACTAACAAGCGTGCCACTAACCTCATCAACAAGGTTACTTCATTGGCAGAGAATGGGATTGGCAGTGAGCTAGCTTCTGGTACTGTGTGGGGTGCATACAATGCGGTTACCCAGCACCTGAGTCATGAGGCTGGAAGGAATGCAGACAATCGCTATGCCTCCCTATGGTTTGGGCAGGGGGCTGATGTCAATCGAAGGGCATTCAATGAAGCACTCAAGCTAGCTGCGTAAGGAGAGACAATGGAATACCTAGTAAGTTGGAAGATTGACATTGATGCAGACTCACCCACTGAAGCAGCAACTATGGCTCAGAAGATCCTGCTGGACCCTGAGAACACAGCGTGGTGCTTTGATGTAGAGTGGAAGGTGAAGATGTATGGTGAAGATGTGAAGCACAAGATTCTAGTGGATCTATCACCAGACTTTGATGATGTGAATGAGGAGGAGCGATGAGCGTTTCTTTGGGTGGAGAAGTTCTTGAATATGGAAATGTGAGCTTCACTACACTAAAGGGCTTCAAGGAGAATGGATATCATGGACTTCTAAAGTCTGAACCAACGTCTGGGTATGAGATTGTTTACATTGACTCCCTTGGACGTTGCTATCTGTTGAAGAGCATGGCTGGTCCAGAGTTGATACTGCTAAACATGAATGAAGGAGTTAGTGACTGGCCAAATTGGAAGTGTGAGCCATTCTATGGAACAGTAAAAATCTCAATCACCAACACGGAGGGCTAATGACAGCCACACCCCAGCTAGACAATAGCATTGCTGGCCTCTACACCAAGATCATCAGCGATGCGTGGTACATGGACCGCAAGGACACAGAGAGATTGCTTGATATCCTCAAAGAGATGGAAGAAGAGGTTGCTGGATTAGTGGAACAGAAGTATATACAAAGAACCAATAGTGGCGGTAAGTGATGGCATCTTTAAGTCCTTGTAGCTCAACGAGATAGAGCGCAGGTTTCCTAAACCTGAGGTTGCGGGTGCAAGCCCTGCCAAGGACACCAACTATAGGAGTGACACATGGGCGATGCAGCAGACGACATGGATGAGCACGTTATTAATCAACGAGTTATCAAAGAATGGGAGAGGAATGAGATGAATGAACAGGATCAGTACACAGCAGAGCAGATGATAAAGATGCTGCGTGAGATTCAAGAACAGTTAACAGAAGCACTCATCAACATTGAGGAGGACGACACGCCAGAGGACATCATTGAATTAACTCAAGAGTTTAGGGATGCAGTGTATGAGTTTGACCTAGCTGTGGAAGCCTATGAAAACGGAGAAATCTATGAGCAAGAGTAACGTTGCGAAGTACAGCGAGTTCACTGGCAAGGTGCTGAATAGGCTTGACAGGGATGTGCGGATGTGGTATAAAGAGCATGGCGTTGACATCCCATCCTACGCCTTCTCCACTTGGCTAGTGCCACTGTCTATTAGGTTCATTAAGAGAGGGCGATTCACTTCATGCCTCATTCGTGGACTAGCGCTGGGACAGGTGAGAGAGGATGTCTACACCACTAGTGGCATTGGATTTGCACATAGGATGCAGCATGATAAGGATGATCCAGAAGTTGGCAGGAAGATTGCACTCAAGCGTGCCATCCATGATGCCCTGGCAATGGAGCTAGTGGGCATTAAGTATAGGGGGAATGAGCGTGGCTAAAGTGAAGAAGCTAGAACTAGAAAAACAGGAATGGATTCCGTTCTGTACTATTACTCTTAGCAAGAGAGAGGCACATGCTTTAAGAGAGGTTACTGGAAGCTGTAACGGAATGGAGCTTTCTGGCATCTGGAGTGAGTTGAGTAAGTTGGATCTGAAATCTCTTCCTGATCCAGAGAAGTTTCTTCTTGATGTGTGGAATGAGGGTAACGGATTGGATGAGAAGCTAGACAAGATTTATGGAAAGGGGACTAAGTAATGGAATCATGGGATCAGTTTGAAGGTATGCTAGAAGATCCAACAGGCAAGCCAGCACGCATTCCAGTTGGTAAGCACAGGGCAGATGTCAAGGAGGCTGAGCTAGCCGATGATCTGAGTAGGATCAAGGTGGTGTTCACCTTCCCTAATGTGAAGAATGCCACTCGTACCAACTACATGTATTTAAAGTCGGCTAAGGGAGATGAGCAAACCAAGAAGGCATTGAACATGACAGTGAAGCAGCTACGTAATGCTGGCTTCAAGATTGCCAATCCATCTGATATCCAGAGGGCAGTGGAGGGACTCCCAAGCAAGTCGCTGCTTGTGTCAGTAACAAACAGGCAGGGCTCCGACTATCAGAACTTCTGGATTGATGGTGTGGCACCCCGTACCACGGAACCTCTGATTGATGATTCACTCGACGGCGACGTTCCATTCTAAGGGGATCACATGGAAAAGAGCAATGAGATTGCAGAGCTAGCAAAGGCGCTAGCCAAGGCACAGGGTGCATTCAAGCCACCCATCAAGAACAAGACAGTTAAAACCAACACGTATAAGTTCAACTATGCCACGTTGGATGCAGTGATTGATGCGGTGAGGAAGCCTCTTGCTGACAATGCATTGTTCATTAGTCAGGGGTTAACAGATACACCCAATGGATTGAGATTGGTAACGCTGCTAGCCCATGAGAGTGGGCAATGGCTCTCCACTCAAACACCACTTGACATCCAGCAGGTTGGTATGCAAGCATTGGGTAGTGCTATCTCCTATGCCAGAAGGTATGGGATCAGCAATATCCTTGGCATCACTGCAGATGAGGATGATGATGGCAACACTGCAGATGGCAAGAAGTATGAGGTGGTGAAGGAAACACCAACTGTTGATGTGTCTCCATTGCCATTGCCAGATGCACTGCAGCGCATCTCTGGACTCATGAAGAAGAAAGGTGTTGCATTAGCTGCTGTTGTTGAGAAGATGGGGGACAATCCAAGGAAGCTGACTCCAGAGCAGCAAGAGGAGCTGATCGTATGGCTAGAAAAACTATAGATCAGCTTGAGCCAATGGAGGTGTTGAGCCCCGCTGATGTTGAAGATAGTGCTGACTTCTGTACAGAGTTTGTTACTCTTGAAGAAGCAGAGGGCTACGCTGTTGAGTTTGCCAAGGCTATCCTGTTTGGATATGGATTCACTGAGGAAGCTATTGAGAGTACAGTGAATGGATATGCTAATGATATGTGGTTGAAGCAGCACCCATCGAGAAGCCCTTGGAAGTTTGGGCTGGAAGGGTGGCTGTCCGAGCAGGAGAAAGGGGGCGAGGAGTGAGCGAGTTTGTCATTACACCGTGCAGCGGAGGGGGCGACTTCGTGCTCATTCAATGGCGCGGTCGCAGCGGACTCCGCTCCCTCCAGGTCGAGCGCGAGATTGCCGAACTGTGGGCAGCGTCTCCAGACCAAGCCGCCGAGATCGCCCTCCTGCGCGAGCGGATCGTGTTTCTACAAGCAGAAATAGATGTACTCAACGGGACTGCTTGTGCCGAAGAACAGACACGAGGGAAAGGCCCATGCGGTTCGTGTCGAACCTGCCGCAACGAGCGGATCGCCAAGCTGGAGGCGTTCGTGAAGGCGGCGGATTACTACTTCGCCAACGAAGATGGCAAAGATGTGTTGGAAGCTGCGCTGCAATACGACTTAGCCCGCGCCGCACTCGGGGAGGTGGAATGTGAGGGTTGACCTGACGCCGGAAGTGCTTTGCGAGCGGATCGAACAGCAACTTGCTAGCGATGGGAACTTCGCCGGAACCATCGCCAATTCTGCGCTCTATATGAACTGCGGGAGAACTCCAGATGCTTTCGCGGACGTTGCCGAGTTGATTGAACCGATTGTCCGCGAAGCCGTCCGCGAGCAGACCGAGTGGCTGATGGAGGAGGTGTGCCTTCATTGCGGAAGGAAGAAGCTGGACCACCCATTGCCGGACTTCGATGACGGTTCCTGTCCGTGCAACAAAACGGGCTGGTATAGCGTCGATCTAGTCACCCGCGCCGAGTACCTGCGCCAGAGAGGAGAGAAGCCATGACCATCGACCTGACGCCCGCCGAAGGGAGAGAAATCAGATGGGACAGATAACCGTAATCACCACCGGAAGTTTCGAG
>CAZBOT010000040.1:0-17982 GCA_964493575.1 uncultured Candidatus Saccharibacteria bacterium
AGAAACAAAAATGTCACAAAACAAAAAAACAATGTTTCGAAAAATCACATTAGCGTTGGCAGTACTTTCTTTAGTGTTACTGTCTGCTGGTTGTGGTAAGACACCATCCGGACAAGCTAAGGTCACTATCAAAATGTGGAAACCATTTGTGGATAGCGACAAAATGAATGTGATTATTTCTGCTTACAAGAAGGTTAACCCTAATGTCACAATCGAGTACACCAAAAAGAATATAGAAAATTACGAAAGCGATTTATTGAACGCTCTGGCAGCGGGTAATGGGCCAGATATTTTTTCGATCAACAACACTTGGTTGCCACAGTATTTAGATAAAATTACTCCAGCTCCTGAATCTTTGTACACGGTACGAGATTATAAAGAGCAGTTTGTAGATGTTGTCTCTAATGATTTAATCCGTGATAATAAAATTTATGGGACTGCTATGTGGGTTGATTCCCTGGGTCTTTATTATAATAAAGACATCATGGGGACTGCTGGGATTGCAGCTCCCCCAAAGACTTGGGAGCAATTGGCCCGAGATGTCCGCAAGATTAAAACTCAAGATTCATCAGGTTATTTCACACGCAGTGGCCTTGCGGCAGGGGATATTTCAAACGTTAATCGCGGGCAAGACATTATTTATTTGTTAATGCTTCAAGCAGGAGCATTACCGTGGAGTCCTGATGGACGTAGCCCTCAATTTGCCAACAATGTGCAAATTGATGGCCAAAGTGTTAACCCTGGAGTTATTGGAGTGGATTTTTATACCTCCTTTGCAAACCCACTCAAAGAAAATTACAATTGGAATACTGCCAGTGATTATTCCGTAGATGCGTTTGCTAATGGCCGAGCTGCTTATTTGTATGGCTACAGTTATACTCGCGCGCAAATTAATGCCAAAGCTCCTAATTTAAATTACGATGTAGCAAATGTGCCACAGTATGATCTAAGTAAACCAAGTGTTAATTACTCAACCTATTTTGCAGAGGTTGTTTCCAAACAATCTAATAAGGCCGTACAAGCCGCAGCTTGGGACTTCCTAAAGTTTGCAACCAGCAAGCAAGCCTTAGATGCTTACTATGCTAAGGACAAGCAACCATCTAGTCGTCGTGATTTAATATCTTTACAGACTTCAGATTTAGAAATCGGTGTTTTTGCCCACGCTAATTTGACAGCAAAGTCTTTTCCAAAATACGATGAACCTAAATACGACGGGATTTTTTCGGAAGTTGTAAATGGAATACTCAGAGGCGGCCAAACTGTTCAACAAGCTCTATCCCGGGCTCAGACTCAAGCAGGTGCATTAGTAAGACAGCAAATTTTTTAAACATGACTATCTTGGGTAAGGAATTTAAAACTAAATACTCTCCTTTATTACTTGGTGTTGCTACCGTAATTATTTTAGTAGGCGCTTTGATTGTATCCTCTACATATTCAGTTCAGGTTTTGGCTCAAACTAAAACTCCATCTGATCAGATGACCCAACAACCTGGTGGGAGCGGATTTGTAATTTGCGGAAACCAGGCAGATAATCCTTGCACGATTGGCCATCTATTCATTGCTATCGTCATGATTATCAATTATCTAATTTCTGTGGCTGGTTTGGTTGCCTTATTATTTATTGTAATTGCCGGTGTGCAAATGACCATGTCGCGCGGGGAAGAGTGGCATACTGCTGCCAAGAAACGTCTTGGCGGGGCAGTTGGTGGTTTAGTACTCGTTGCTTTAGCTTTTGTGTTAGTTAACTCACTTTTTACGGGATCACTAAATTTAGGAATCCGTGACGGAGCCTTGATACTAACCAACCCAAAAGCATATATTCAAAAGCAATCAGCAACTCAAACCCCAGGGAAATAATTTTATGAACTTTTATACTAAACTACCATTATTAATTGTTGCGGTTGCAGTGCTGGCCTTCTCTTTAAGTATTCTGGTGAGCCCGGCAGTAACTCTTGCCCAGGACTCCGGATCTAAAATCGACATTGAAAAATGGGATGGCTCGATTAATATTACTAAAAATTCTTCTGGTAATATCACGGAAATAATTTCGAGGGTAATTCTTTGGTTGTTAGGTGTTCTAGCTTTGGTTGCAACAGTGGTGATTATTTATGCCGGTGTGCTATTAACTCTAAACGCTGGTAATGAGAAGCGTGTCGCTCAAGCCAAAAGCACTTTATTGTGGGCCATTGTTGGATTGGTAGTAGCGATTGGAGCATTTGCTTTGGTAAATATTATTCAACAAATCATCGGATGATAAAAAAGACTTTTACATACATAGCGCTTAGTACTCTGGCGTGGACCGGAATATTTAGTTTTGTCTCAGCGCAAAACAGTGATGATTATACTCCGACCGAAGTAAAGGTTTGTGAGCTAGGTAGTACGACCGCAAAGGTCTGTTGGAAAACCAAGTCTCCTTCCAATTCCGAAATAGTTTACGTAAAAGATGGAGAAACACTAAACCCCGATAAATCACCTGCTGATAAATTTGGGAAGGAGTTTAATAATACTGATAATCATTATTTGAATTTGAGTGGTTTAAAAGCAGATACCAAATATAAGTATGTAGTTAGAAGTAGTCCAGCGGTTGGTGTGACTTCAACAAAAAGCGCAGAATATTCTTTCACTACCAAAAAAGCTGACGGCACCGGCGGAGATACAGGTGGCTCGTCGACTGGTACACCGCCTACGGTTAGTAATCAAACCAACTTTGATGAAACGTTGGGTTATCTCTTTAATCCATTAAATGATGATGTGACAAGACCAGAAGCCTTGATCGTAAGAATAATTAATATTTTACTTTTATTGGTTGGTAGTCTAGCAGTGTTATTTATAATCTTTGGTGGGTTTATGATGATAACATCAGCGGGTAATGAAACCCGGGTTCAACAAGGTAAGAAAATTTTAATTTCTGCAGTGGCCGGATTAATTTTAACCTTATTATCATTCAGCATCGTGGCAATTGTTCAATCAATCGTAAATTAAATGAAACATTTGTTTATAAAATTTTTGTTAGTAAGTTCGTTGATTGGGAGTTTTTTACTGATTCCGCAGACCTTATTAGCACAAACACCTAGTCAGCAGACTGAGTGTGCTAGACTCCGAGCTTTAATAGAAGATAAAGGGAATGGCCAGGGAAGCAGCGTCGCGAACTTACCCGCTTACTGTGATCCAATGGCAGTGTATTCAAAAATAACATTTTGGTTGTACTATATTATTGGTATTGTAGCCGTTATTTCCTTGATGTACGCCGGGTATATGTATATGACTGCTCGGGACAATGAGGGCCAATTAAAAAAATCTAAATCAATGATTCTCTGGACCCTTGTCGGCGTGGTCATAGCGGTTTTAGCGACCCTAATAGTTGGAGCTGTGATTAACCTTATTGTTGACAACAAGATTTTTTAGAATTGCGGTTTGTGTAGTATAATAAATTTATTGAATCTTCCACATTTTGTGGATTTTCACAACTAACTCGCACATTTGCGACAGGGTAAATACCCAAGCAGAAAGGTGGTGAGAATTTTGAAACAAACATTAACTTTTTCTTGGAAAACTATAGCTTTGGCAATTGCTGCTTTAGGTGTTGCCTTAATGCCAGTGGTAGCTTTGATGCCAAATTACGCTAGTGCTCAACCACAACAAGTGAATGACATCGAATGTCCTGATGGCTTCCGTTGTGGCGAAACAAACGTTGCTGACTTATTCAAAACTATTGCCGAATGGGCTTTGGGCATCGCGTTTATTTTGGCAGTTATCTTTTTGATTTACGGTGGTTTCCGTTACATTCTTGCTGGTGGTAATGAAGACTCGGCTAAACAAGGTCGTACTGCGATTTTCAATGCCTTGATTGGTATTGTAATTATTGTCTTGTCATTCATTGTCGTACAAATTGTTTACAATTTCGTAGCAGGTGGAAATGGTGGCGGTATTTTCGGAAGTTAAACTTATCCCGCATTAAGAAAATGCGGGGTAGTTCTGGGGGCAAAATTTATGGATTTTTCCTCCGGAATTATTTTACAAACTATGAATAAAACTTTTTCTAAATCCTTGGTTGCGATTGCTGTAGCGGCAATGAGTTTAATGATGCCTTTGGCAGTTGTAGCACAGTCACCTACCTCTGGAGGTGATAGAGTGCAGAGCGGGCTGGAAGATATTAAAGATGCTTACCCTTCAGGGAGAGCCCAGGGCGATGGTGTCCAAGATCTTAAATCTCTAGTAAAGACAATTTTAGAATGGGCCTTATACCTCGCAGGGATTGTAGCAATAATATTTATTATTGTAGGTGGTTATTATTATATAACAGCTGCAGGTAATGATTCGCGTGCTGCTAGTGGCCGTAAAACTTTGGTTAATGCCTTAATAGGACTGGCTATAGTCATATTGTCATATATGATCGTTCAGGTAGTCTACAGATTTATCGTTGAATAAATTATGAAAAATTTTGCTTCATTAGTATTGATTTTACTGATTGCGTTTTTGGTCACTTGGTTACCACAAAGTGTTGCCGCGCAATCCGGGGTTCGTACTACAGCTGTGTGTCAGGATGATTTAACAGGTGCAATTTACCGCGCCCCAAGTGCGGGGGGTTGTGCAATAGGATATACTTTGCGTTCAGTCGCAGGAACTTTTAATCAACTCTGTGTAACAGGTGGCCCACCATTTAATGTAGTTGCACCAACACCAGTGGGTGATAACTCAGGCACCCTAACTTGCTCCCAAGGGACATTAAAACCAATTTTGGCAGCAACTGTTACTCCAACCCCTTCCCCAAGTCCAGACCCAAATCCGAATCCAAATCCGAACCCGAATCCAAATCCAAATCCGAACCCGGATCCGAATCCAACCCCATCTCCAACTCCTCAGCCAACCAGTTCAGAATGTGTCCAAAAAGGTCCGCTTTGTATCCCTGCTAATCCATTTACGGGTAGTTCTGGGATAGCTGGATCTGGCTCTTTAGGCCAGTTAGCTCTCAGTATTATCTCAATATTGCTTTATTTGGCTGGAATTATCGCGGTTATCTTTATAATTATCGGGGGTTATTACTATATGACCGCAGGCGGCAATGATGCTAGAGTAACAAGTGGTCGAAAGACTTTGATCAATGCTTTAATCGGATTAGCGATAGTTATCTTGTCTTTCTTGATCGTTCAAATTTTAACAAATTTCCTAACTCAAGGAACTTAAAATTAGGTTTGAATTTAATTTGATAATTCAGTATAATAAGTAACCAGTAGTGGTTACTTTTATTTTTTGCCGGGGTGGCGAAACTGGTAGACGCATCAGCCTTAGGAGCTGACGAGAGCAATCTTGTGGAGGTTCGAGTCCTCTCCCCGGCACCACGGCCCATCTGGTCCTCAGTCGCCTCAGCCCAAGCTGTGCTTGAGCTCCGGCTCTCTTCGGACCAGTGTGCCTTCCCTCAAACTGCTTAACCTGTCGGCCCAAGCAGTTTGAGGTCCCCACCGGTTTTAAAATATTCACTGGGCAGTTGAGTCCTCTCCCCGGCACCATTTTTTTATAATCAAAGGTTTGTTATATTAGCAAAGTAATTAAGTTATTTTATGGGAAAAATTATTAAAAATATCATTTTAGTTCTGATAGGTTTTTTAGTCATTTCAATTTTGATTGCATCTTTTATTAAAGAAGACAATGTTCGTGAAGTTGCCCTTTCCGAAGTCACCTCTTTAATTAAGGAAGAAAAAATCAATAGCATTTTAGTTGCTCCAGGAAGTTTGACGGCTGAAGTGAAGGATAGTGATACAAAATTAAAAGCCACAGTTGGCGGTAACACAGAAATCCCTCAGTACTTTATTGATAGCGGTGTTAATAGTGATCAGATTGCCAAGGTCAAAGTTGAATTTAAGAATACTAGCTTCGCAACAGTTTTAGCTGGCACGATTTTGCCTTTCTTGATTCCGTTTTTGTTAATTGCCTTATTTATTTATTTTTTGATGCGTCAGGTTCAAGGTTCAAACAACCGTGCGTTAACATTTGGTCAAAGCAGTGTTAAATTGAACGACGAAATAAAAAACAAAGTTCGTTTTGCTGACGTCGCAGGTGCTAAAGAAGCAAAGGAAGAGTTACAGGAAATCGTAGAGTTTCTAAAATTCCCACAAAAATTTTTAGCGCTCGGCGCCAAGATCCCTAAAGGGGTATTATTGCTTGGTAGTCCAGGAGTTGGTAAAACTTTGTTAGCCCGAGCTGTAGCTGGGGAAGCCAATGTGCCTTTCTTTCACATCAGTGGTTCAGAGTTCGTAGAAATGTTTGTTGGTGTGGGTGCGAGTCGTGTGCGTGATTTATTTAAAAAGGCAAAACGCAACTCCCCATGTATTGTGTTTATTGATGAAATTGATGCAGTTGGACGTCAGCGCGGAGCTGGGCTTGGTGGTGGTCATGACGAACGCGAACAAACTCTTAACCAAATTTTGGTTGAGATGGACGGTTTTGAAACTGAAACGAATGTGATTGTAATTGCCGCTACTAACCGTCCCGATGTTTTGGATCCAGCTTTGCTTCGGCCGGGTCGGTTTGATCGCCAGGTAATTTTGGACCTTCCAGATATTGATGACCGCGAAGCCATCTTGAAAGTTCATTCAAAAAATAAGCCCTTTGCCAAAGGTGTTGATTTACGCACAGTGGCTGAACGTACCCCAGGATTGTCTGGTGCTGATTTAGCTAACGTAATTAATGAAGGTGCTATTTTAGCAGCGCGATTAAATAAAAAAGAAATCTCGACTGATGAATTAAAAGAAGCTATCGAAAAGGTGCTTCTTGGCCCAGCTCGCAAGAGTCACATTTTGTCGACCAAAGAAAAAAGGATTACTGCCTATCATGAAGGCGGTCATGCTTTGGTCGGAACTGTTTTGGCTGAAGCCGATCCCGTTCACAAAGTAACAATTCTCTCTCGTGGTCGTGCTGGTGGTTATACTTTGTCCTTACCGACCGAAGACCGACATCTACACACCAAGCAAAGCTATCTTGATCAGATTGCAACTTCCCTTGGAGGATATGCTGCAGAAAAATTAGTTTTCAATGAACTCACCACAGGCGCCAGTAACGATTTAAAGAAAGCCACAGCTTGGGCTCGTAAGTTAATCACCCAATTTGGCATGAGTGATGCGGTTGGTCCAGTTGTGTTAGGTGAGAGTCATGAAAACGTCTTTTTGGGTCGTGATATTGGTGAGCAACGCAACTATAGTGAATCAACCGCGCAGCAAATAGATAATGAAGTCCGAAGGATTATGCAAGAAGCTGAAGCGCGGGCAACTGAAGTAATGACTAAGTACCGCAGTTATTTAGACACAATCGCAGAACGATTAATCAGCGAAGAAACATTAGAGAAGGATCAGTTTGATGCCATCGTTGCAGAGATCATCCCTTCCCAAAAGAAAACAGAACCAGAATTTCCTGACGCTCCCGAAGCGGTCATAGCGTAACCTCTGCCAGCCCTTTTGGGCTGGCTTTAAATTAATGACTAAACTGGCAATTTTACAACAAGCCACCAAAATTACTTTGAACCGCAAAAGCTTGTGGTTGTTTGGAATTTTTCTGACTTCCGCATTCAACCTTCATACTTGGTATGCCGGCCAGTGGTTATCAGAAGCCAGATTATTTTCCAGATTGAATGACGTATTGCTGGGACATAATTCAATTTTACTCATTGGTTTAGGATTAACCGCAGTTGCAATTGGTTTTGTAATTATCAATTTTAGTAAACTAATGTTTTTAGGATTAGTCCATAATTGCCTTCACGATATAGCCCAGAAAACTTGCCCGCTTTGTATTGAACTTACTTCCACCTCAATAGCCAAATTTATTTGGAGTAAAAAGATTGTCCTAATCCATACAATCGGGGCTAGCATTATTACAGCGATAGTGACTTCGGCCATCGTAGGAGGTTTTCATTTTTACTCACTTCACAGTCAATATAGTTTATGGAAAGCGCTGTTATTGTTGATATCCGTACTATTTGCCTTGGTTTTAATTTCATGGTGGAATTTTTTTACAGCTCTATTTATTTTTTGGCACCAACAAAATTTAACCAAAGCGGCTATGTTGTCTGCTGATTTAATTAGTTCAAAGTTTCGGTCAATTGCAGGACTCACTGTTTTGGCTACAGCGGTATTCTTGTCTTCAATAGCTGCAGCTACAGCTGTGCTGTGGCAATTACCATTGTTACTCGGTTCACCCCCAGAATTCCTTTTACCCAGTTCAGCTATAGCTGCTTGGCAGATAGTTGTCGCCGCTCTTGCTGCTGGAATATTCTTGTTTTGGCTGTTATTAAATAACGTCTGGTTTAATGTTGTGATGATTTCTTGGTTTAATGATCAGGTAATTGCAAATAAAAGTCCTGAGAGTTTAAAGAACTTAAAATTCAATCGTCCAAGTTTTGGAATGCCTCTGCAGCAATCAATAGACAAAAGCCAGAAAATGTTATAGAATGATGCAGATTTGCCGGGGACGATTAGCTCAGTGGTAGAGCATTCCCTTGACGTGGGAAGGGTCAGAGGTTCGACTCCTCTATCGTCCACCAGAAAACAATTAATTATCAAGCATCGAGAAGTGGGAATCACAGTGAGTGATTCGCGATTCATGATTCTTGAGTCTAGGATTTTTATGATCTCAGCAAAAGAGATTGCGACAATTTTAGGATACGAGCCTAAAGATATGTCACTGTATGTTTCGGCATTTACTCATCGTTCATATTTAAACGAACACCGAGGGTTTGAATTACCGCACAATGAGCGGTTAGAGTTTTTGGGTGATGCAGTTTTGGAACTCATAGCTACAGAATACCTGTATCGTAATTATGATCACCCCGAAGGAGAGTTAACCAACTTCCGTAGTGCGTTAGTCAATTATAAAATTCTTTCAACCATTGCCCGACGCATCGGTTTGGAACAGTATTTATTAATGTCGCGTGGTGAGGCCAAAGATACTGGCCGCGCCCGCCAAGTTATTTTAGCGAATACTATTGAAGCTTTGATAGGCGCTATGTATTTGGATCTCGGTTATGAACCAACTAGAGTTTTTATAGAAAAAGAAATCTTAGTTGAGCTACCCCAAATTATTAGCGGTGGTTCATATATGGATCCCAAGAGTAAGCTCCAAGAAATGGTTCAAGAGAAATGGGGAATCACTCCAACCTATGGAGTTATTTCCGAAAGTGGACCGGATCATGACAAAGTTTTTGTTGTAGCCTGTTTTATGGGAGAAAAAGAATTAGGTCGCGGGCAAGGTCCGTCCAAACAAGAGGGTGAAATTACAGCAGCCGAGAATGCTTTACAGCAATTAAAAGTCTAATGTTGGGTTTGTGGGGATAAGTCTTATTGACCGTCATATGTTGCACTGATAAGGTAAATACAAGATCGATCTCCGAGTAACCAAACAAAAAGCAAATTAACAAAACCACTTCATAAGAAGTGGTTTTGTTAGCTCAGAGCCTATAAAGGGTTGCCACTGCAAAGCGAAGGGTTGTGCGGGATCTTAGATTTAGTTAAAGAGTTTCTTTGACATGATATAATTATCAAAGATATGTACCTCAAACGTCTAGAAATACAAGGTTTTAAATCTTTTGCTAAAAAAACCATTATGGAGTTCGGCCCTGGCATTACTGCTATTGTTGGCCCGAACGGTAGCGGTAAATCCAACGCAGCGGACTGTTTGCGTTGGGTTTTAGGTGAGCAAAGCGCCAAGCTCATGCGTGGTAAAAAGAGTGAAGACGTAATTTTTGCTGGAAGTGACAAACGCGGCCGAGCCGGGGTAGCAGAAGTAATTGCCACTTTCGATAACCGCGATCATAAAATTCCGGTTGATGCTGCTGAGGTGGCGATCGGTCGTCGCATCACCCGCAGCGGCGAGAGTGAGTATTTGCTGAATGGCAGTAAGGTTCGCTTACTCGACATCATTGACTTGGTTTTAAAAAGCAATATTGGAACTTCGCGCTATACAGTTATTGGTCAAGGGACAATTGACCAGATGATTCTTACTGGGCCATCTGAAATTAAAAATTTAATTGATGAAGCTAGTGGGGTAAAAACTTACTACCTTAAGCGCGAACGAACGTTGCGACGTTTAGAGCAGACGGCACAGAATTTAATGCGTGCTGAAGATTTACTTCGCGAACTTGAGCCACGCGTAAAAAGTTTGCGTCGCCAGGCTAAGCGTATGGAAGCTCGAGCAGAGATTGAGGTAGACCTGAAAGCTTACCAAAAAGAATTTTTTGGGAGTCAGTGGTGGGCATTCAACCGGGGGATTGGTGATCTTAATAAAGAGTTGGCTGTGTTCCAAGATCAGAAGCAGCAAATCGAAGCGACTATGAACGCGCACCTCTCCAAGATTGAGCAGCACGAGAAAGATAACGAACAACAACTCTCGGAATATAAACAAGTTCAAGAACAAATTCAGAGCAAACAAACCGAAAAGAATGCACTGCTTGAACAAGCTAGTATGATTCGGGGAAAAATGCAGAGTCAAAAGTCAGGTAGTGGAGATAGTGCTAGTCTACAAGTTGATAGTCATGCGCTCAGCCAAAAAATTGTAGACATCGAATCCCAAATCAAATCAGCCCAGAAGAAATTATCCGAAGCTAGTCAGCAAAAAGGCAGCGCTGATAAAACACTGAGTACAGTTAATGCTCAGCTCACTGAATTGTACGCAGCTATCAGTAATCCAGCGGGAAGTGATTGGGATTTAATCGAACAACAGATGACTGCTTTGGACAACACTTTTACCCAGTTTGAACGTATCATCGAAGAAACTGCTGATGTTGGTCAAATTCGTAATGCTACCAGTGCGGTGTTATCAGCCTGGCAGAAGTTCAAACAGACTACCACAGAAGCTGCCAAGCACCCAGACTATAATCGTAAACTTCAACTTCAGTTATCAGAGCTAACCGAACAAAAAGATCGCCTGCTTGCCGAGCAAACTAATTTAGCCATGGCAGTTTCAAAATCCGAACTGAGTTTGGATTTTCTCCAAGGTCAGTTAGCCAGTCTACAAAATGAAAAACTCCAAATTGATTTAGAATTAAAAAAGGCCACAGCAGGAAGTAATGATAACTACGTCGCAGAATTAGCAGCAGAAGAAAATAAGGTTCAAGAAAAAATTGCAGGACTGAGTAAAGATATTGCTGGGTTGGAGGATAAACTTCAAACTTTCTACGCAGCGGAAAATTCCTGGAAAGCCGCGATTGCCGAAGAAGATAAGCTGTTTCGTAAACAGCAAGAGGAGCTAAGCCGGATTCGTGATCAAGTTACCAAAGTAGAAGTAGAAAAGGCCAAACTCGAAACGCAATCGCAAATGGTCGTATCGGAAATCGTTGCTAATTTGGGCAGTGAGATGTTAGATAAAATTCAAGTTCAACCGATTAAAGCAGAGACTGAAGGTTTGGAAGGAAAAATTTCTAAACTTAAACATCAGCTTGAGTTAGTCGGCGGCGTTGATGAGTTAACAATTCAGGAATATCATGAAACCGAAAGTAGGTTTACCAATTTAGAACACCAAACCACTGATCTTCATAAGAGTATGGAGGATTTACGAGCAGTCATGGATGAATTGGATGAACATATTAAAACTAAGTTTAATTCTGCGTTCCAAAAAGTAAATACTCAATTTGAACAATACTTCAGGGTGTTGTTCAATGGTGGCCGAGCTTACTTGTCCTTAGTAAAAGCAGCAGACAACCGCACCGAAGCCGAAGCTGAACTAGAAAAAGAAGCTGAGGAAGACGTAGAACAGGCGGTTCGTCCAGAAGAAAAAATTGTTGCTAAGTATGAAAAAGATTCTTTGGCAGTATCCGGGGTAGACATTAAAGCTACTCCACCTGGCAAGAAACTTTCCTCTATCCAATCTTTGTCTGGAGGAGAGCGCTCGTTAACTTCAATCGCCTTGCTCTGTAGTTTGCTGACTTGTTTCCCTTCACCGTTCGTGGTGCTAGACGAAGTTGATGCAGCATTAGACGAAGCTAACACAATTCGTTTTGGACAAATTTTAGGTCGTTTGTCTGATACAACTCAATTTATAACTATTACTCACAACCGCGAAACCATGGCCCAAGCCAACATTTTGTACGGTGTTACGATGGGTGATGATGGTGTCTCGCAACTGCTTTCTATTAAGATGGACCAAGCCACGGCTTACGCAAAATAAAAGCCGATCAACGATCGGCTTTTTCTATGCTCTCACATAGATTTTTCGGTACTCAAAATCTGAAGAGAAATCTGAGACATCGGATGGGAAGATGATAGTCCCATCCTTTTCTTGCCAAAATTTTGACCAGCCGAAAATTTTTAAAACAAGACTTAACTTGTTGCATGCAGAAAATGAACCTTCGCTTGGTCGCATGGCCTCAGAGTTATCAAGAATGATTACCAGGCCAGGGAAATGAGCTTTATCTATCGATTCAATTTGACCTCGGAATGTTATTGGCCCTATTGCATCTTCGCCCTCAATTACCAATGTTTTGCTTAGTAGTTCGGATCTTTTAGATCTAAACTGTGTAATCGTTAATCCTGGCATATATCCTCCTTGAGCAGATTTTAACATAGAGATTGTCAGTCCTAAAGTGCCTTGACCAAAAGGACTTCCAGTGGTAGACTATGGAAGTCCTTTTTTACTTTTCAGGTCATGAGTCCGTCAACTCTGTAGGCCAGAAGCATAATTTATAGACTTATTTAATGTTAACTATCCGACTACAACGCGGTGGTAAGCGTAACACAGCTCAGTACAAACTTGTTTTAGCAAAGAAGACTGCAGCTAACCAAAAGCAATTCGTAGAAATTCTTGGTGCTTACAACCCTCATAATAAAGAGCTGACTATTCGTGATCAAGAGCGTCTTAACTATTGGATGAACGATCAACATGTAGAATTATCTGATACAGTTCATAACTTATTTGTTACTAAAGAGTTGTTGAAAGCAGATAAAAAACGAGCATTCGCGATTCCAAAGAAAGAAGTTGCAGCAGAGGAAGCTCCAGAAGCAGCACCAGCCGAAGCCGCAGAAGGTGAAGCCCCTGCAGAATCTGATGAAGCTCCAGCCAAAACCGAAGCAATTGCAGAAGAAGTTCCAGAAACTCCTACTGAACAGGAAACTCCTGAACCAGCTGCTGAAGTCCCGGCAGAAGAACCTGCACCAGCAGAAGAAACTACAGCTTAATTTACTAAAAAGTCCTCAATGAGGACTTTTTTTATTTCTCTGAAAGTATTGACCAAAATCCCAGGATGTACTAGTAAAAGTGTTATAATAGGGCTATCAAAGCAAGTTATTACTTGTTAGAACTTTCAAAAACAGCAGGAGGTAAGCGAGATGAAAAAAAGTATTCTTTGCTTAGTTATTGGTTTTTTTCTGATGAGCAGTTTAGCTGTCGCTCAGAAAAGTCGTCGCCCTGAGCGTATTTCCATCACAGGAACGCTTGAGGTTATAGTTATTGAAAATGATCAGGATCCTATCGAGGTATATACGCTTCATTCAGGTCGCAGAAGTTTTCAATTATTTTCGGACAAAAAATTGTCGGATCTCGCCAACGAATCTGTGCGTGTCAAGGGTTTTGTGAAAGGAGATGAACTTTTAGCAGGGGATGTTCGACCACTCGTGGAAAGACAGACCAAGACCTTTGTTTTGCCAGAAGGAATAAACGAGTTTGATATGGAAAAGTATCCAGAAGTTGTTAGACAGGTGCTTTCGCTGCCACCACCGACCAGTTACACTCGGGGGTTGTATGTAGCGCCAGTAAACTTTTCTGATGTAGCAGCTACTGGTATGACAATTCAGGATTTCAATCAAAAAGTTTTCGGCACGGATGGCACTTCTCCCTCGGTGAAAGGGTTTTTCGAAAGAGCAAGTGGTGATTACTCCGGGAGACCTGAGTTCCAAGTAGATGGTGCAGTCCATCCTAGCTGGATCACTTTACCTTTTACCAAAGACCACTGCAACACTGGTAACAACATGACCAATGAGTGCACTAATTGGGTTCGTGACCTTCTTACTAGTCAGGGTGTTAACCTAAACGGTAAAACATTAGTCGTGGTTTTCCCTCCAATTTCAAGTATTCCGGGAGGTTCTGCTACAGTTGGTGTGAAAGGTTCACAAGAACAATCCGGAACGGTGTGGATTCCTTTGAATGATTTAGTCATGAACGATTTTGTACATACAATCGCTCATGAAATTGGTCATAACTTGGGGCTGGGACACTCTTTCGTACTCTCTCCAACAGGAAGCTTATTTCTAAACGATGGACATGATTTTATGAGTTCCCGAGGTTTGGCCGGACCAAATATCTACAATCGTCTCGTTTTGGGATGGTTTACTGGCCGCATCATCACAGTATCAGCACCTGTAGATCGAAGGTTCATACGTGTTTTTAATCACCGTTCGTACACTAAGTACCCAAAGGTGATCATTGTCCAACCACGTAATGCAAATGGAAATCCTGATTCTGAATGGCGGTTCATTAGTGACCCGAGGCAAAGTTTGCCGTATGACGACTTTAGACTTGACCCCTCCTACAATACAGGAATGGCGATTCTTAAAGGTCCCGCAGACATGACTCAGAGTGGATTTGTGGCGTTTTCGAAAGTTTTGGATTGTGGGGTAACTACTTCTCTTCCTTTTGATGCGCCGTGTTTGCCAGGTCAGACTTGGTCTGAACAAAACTTCGGTTTGACAATAGAATATCAGGGCTCGTCGCTGATGGGGGGACTTATATTTCGTCTCAAGCTTTTGTGACCGCAGGCTTTCCTGCTGTCAGATTTTGAAGCAACAGATCAACCTGTTGCTTTTTTTCTTGTCAAAAATAGTTTTATATGCTATACTTATATTAAGTTAATCAATTTATGCAATTTTCTTAAGAAAAATTGTGTATCCGAAACAAAAATACAATTTAAAAATTATCATTAGAGCTACTTTGTTGGTGAGTTGAGCATTTGGCTAATCAAATTATCTTCTTTCCACACTCAGTTCTGGTTTTAAATGATATAATGACTTTAAGTAAGTCTTAAGAAATAAACTAATAATTAAACAAAAATGGAAAACGAACAAAACTCTTTCAAGTTAGTAGTGCTAGTAGCAGCTGTTTTAGCACTATTATTCGTTGCTTTCTTGGTTACAAAGAAATTTGCTAACCGAAGTTCTGAGCAGCAGTCAGCTCAACAAAAACCGGCTGTGGTAGAAAAGACCAACGTAGATTTCTCTAAAAATCCTGAGAAATTTCCAACTGATATCCCTGTTGAGGCGGGGGCTCGTATCACTCAAAACTATAACGCCGTTACCCCACAAGGGATGTTTCAAGCTACTAAAGTTTTTGAAACCAAAGACAGCTTGAGCAGTAAATTGGCTTTATATACTAAGTATTTTAACGATAATGGTTGGAGTATTACGGCTACGGTTGACCAAGAAACCTTTAAGATGGTCAGCGCTCAAAAAGATGGTCAAACCATTCAAGTATCTATCGATCAAAATAAAGTTACTAATATTCGTACTGTAAGTATTAATTACAGCGAGAAACTCTAATGAAGATTCATACCACTCTCAAAACAATCACAAACTTCGTCTTAGCTTTCACGATTGCTTTGGCGGGGTTTGGTTTTATCAATTCGTTCATTAATTCAAATAATGGATTTGAATTAGTTAAAGAAGCCGATGCAATTCACTGCGAGGGCGTAATCGATATCACCGCAGGTGAAGTCGGCTCTATTACTGGTTATGTAGAAAATTCTTTTAGCGGGGCATGTGTTCCTGCACAAATCTACGATGGTTATGGTGTAACCTTTGATTCAAATGTCACTGACACCTGTATTGATGGTTCTGGTAGTTGGCAAGTTTATTCGACCTCAAATTATGATGCTACCGGTGTAGGTAGTGCTGATGGTACTATTTATCAGTTCCTTGCCGATGTTATGACAAATACAGGTGGCGAGTGTGAAATCGTACCTGGTTATGTCAATATCCGCATCAATTCTGGTACACCTCCAGACCCAACCTTTACCTGTTCTGTATCACCGAGCACTCAAACCATTGACCCAGGCAGTAATACCTCTTACAACATCTCTACCACCCCTTTGAACGGTTTTAATTCTCCTGTGACTTTCACAGCAAGTTTATCGCCTTCATCAGGAACCCTCCCAACTGTGTCCTTTACAAATAATGGCCAAGTTCCGGCAGCGACTACCACTGCTAATGTTTCTAGCACTGGCTCAACTTCATCTGGAACTTATACAATCACATTCACAGGTAATGGAGGTGGTAAATCCGCACAATGTAACCCCACCCAACTTGTGGTAAATCCAGCACCGCCAAATTTTGAATTAACTCTATCTCCAAGCACAGGAGTTACTCCAGATGCCCCTAACCGATCTAACATTGGAACAAGTCCTGTCTTCACTGTGTTTGCCAACTGCACCGGGGGATTCAGTGGCCCTGTTTTTAACCTTGCGGCTAGTTCAACATTCACCGGTCTAACGGTAACCCTAGGAGCTACTAGTCTTGCTTGCGGTGCCACCACAACGCTTACAATTTCTAATACTGGCAATATCCCATCAAATCAGCAGTCCAGTATAGTTAATATTATTTCTGAAAGCTTATCCGTAACTGGACAAGGATCAATCTAAAATATTATAACTATGAAAACTAAAACAAAAACAAAAATCAATAATAACGATCATCCAATCCTGGGGATATTGGTGTTGGTCGTAATGCTAGTCACAATCTGGCCAGTATTGAATTTTAGTACCCCAAAAGAAGCTCATGCTGAATCAACCTGTCCAGCTCCAGTGCCATCAACCCATATGCGTATCCGCACAGGTAGCCCAACAGGTCCAATTATTGGCTCTTATGATAATGAAGGTTGGAATTTTGAAGTTTATCCAGAAGGTACTGGTACTGTTGCTACCTTAAACGTAACTTCTGGAACAGTTCTCTACTTTGATAACTGGACTGAAGGTGTAGAAGGTACCAACCGTGCTCCTGGTTCACAACATAACATTAGCGGTGGTCTTACTATAACTTCACCAACTGACCTTGCAGGTTATTACCCGACTGGGTTTTCGGTGACTAAGCGTCAGTATGCTAAAGGTTTTACTAACCCAATAAATTCATCAATTTTTATTCGTGTTGAAGGTCAAAATTCTTGCTGGGGCGGTTTCCAAGACGGTGTGAGTTGGATTCATTTAACCGTGAATGTGAGTGGTGGTCCGCCAGCACCAACCACCCGCGAAGCTTTTAATAATCTAGCGATTGTAAAGAATCCATCAGTTTCGTTGTTGGTTAATGGTGCTACCTCAGTAAATGTTTCAGCTGGTGCTACAGCTAACTTTAGCTGGACCACTGATTCGGTAAACATTGGCGATTCTTGTATCGCTAGTAATAATAATTCCGATTCTACTTGGACTGGTGCAAAGTTAGGACAAGCTTCTTATACTCCTCCTGCATCACCTCCTCCTGGTGGTGGTTCACAAACAGTTGGTCCTTTTTCAAATAATGGCTCTTTCATTTATTCAGTATACTGTGTTGGACTTAATGGCGTTGCTTCTGTGGCTTCTACAGTCACAGTAAACGTAGGTAATCCACCTACTTATACTTGTACCGCTACCCCAGGAACCCAACAAGTCTATGTAGGTAGTACTGGTGCTGCAACCATTAATGTCACTCCATTGAATGGTTATAGTAATCCTATTACTTTTACTGGGCCTGACCTTGGTAAGAATGCACCGATTGTTGATGTTGATACAAAAGCTCAAAATCCACCTTATAGCTCTGGCACTTCTGTACTTATTTCTACAGATGCTGGCACAAACCCAGGTACTTACTCAATTGTGTTTACTGGTACAGACGGCGTAAGTTGTCCTCCGATAACGTTTGAAGTTCAGGCTCCATTGCCTACTGGTGAAATCCGTTGTGATGGCCAACTTACTTCTTGTACGAAGTCAGCTAGTCAGTCAGCAATCATTACTTGGAGCTCAGCCTATGTGACTTCTTGTGATGTTAGTCA
>CAZBOT010000041.1:0-6578 GCA_964493575.1 uncultured Candidatus Saccharibacteria bacterium
CCAAGGGTGAACTTAACCCCGCGCTGATACTGATTGATTTGTTTGATTGATGCCAAAAGGATTACCACTACCACAGGCAATACAATAACTATAATAAAATCCATAATATTTCAGCTTAATTATCTGCTACCTACTTATAATATACTCCATTTGGCGAGAAAAAACAGCCTAGGGCTGTTTAGGGATGATATGGGAGATTGATTTTCTTAGATGCTTTGATGACCCAGCTTTCTATTCTGTGACTTCTGTGTGCGGCCACTATGTTTTCTTGCCGCATTTCTTTTAGTTCACCGATGGAAAAATCCATGCGATTCTCTAGTTTATCTAAGCGTTCATCAACTTTCTCAAAGAGTTGGTCGATACTATCAAAGCGCTGCTCCACCTTTTGAAACTGAATTGTCACAAAATCAATAAATTCATCGAACTTTGATTCTAATCGATCAAAACGAGATTCAAGATTATCCGCTTCAGTGTTTAAAGAGATTGGTTTTTTGAGCGCCATTATCATAGTGAGTTAATTATACACTATTGAGTGTGGCACGAATGGCTAAAATCCCGATAAATTTTTACCCAAATCTAAGCAAAAAAATCTTAAACTCCGCTACCAGAGTTTTTTGTTTCCACAAACAGTTAATTGCCTCAGTGCACCAAAAACATCCCCCTGCAAAAACTGCTGTTTGTGTGTTCATATTTATATTATATTATGGCCAATATTTTTAACTAGCCTATCTTCTAAATTTATTATACTACTTTGATAATTAACATCTGAATGATTCATGATAAATTCTACTAGCCTATTCTCACCAATCACAGTTACATAATTTTCAAGTTTTCGAACCTTTAACCCATCCTGGTTAGTAAAAACGAGTAAACCATTCACAAAAATGTTCTCATTACTCAAACTTGATAAATATTGTTTAAGTTTCATAGTATTATTTAATGTTTGATTAGCCGCGCTTTTTACCCAGCTAGAATTGTTGATTCGCTTCCAATTTTTTACCTCGATTGCAAAAAAACCTTTTGGGCCAGAAACAACAAAATCTAAATTTCCTTTCTTTCCAGGAAATAACATATCACAAAATATTGCATAATTCTGGGGTAATTTTTTCAGCTCGTTTAATACTTTTTGCTCACCTTCCTGGCCATATTCATAACTTTTGGAGTTTTTTTCCTCATTCAGTGATAAAAATAGAGTTAACACATAAGTCATTGAAATAACTACCAGCAAGAACCATGCCAGCTTACTCTCATAAACAACTGCAACTATTACCGTGGGAAGCGCTAGAAACCAAAACAGATAACTGAACCAGTTATAAATTTTCGCACTTAAATTATAACCTGATCTCCTTATTTCTAAATACTGACTATTGATTCCGTAGATTTTTGCCATATCTTCTAAACAAACGGTTTTTTAAAAAAATTGATAGCTATCTTATCCCGTAATATTATGACTACCTATAAATACCACCATCTGCGATTTCATGTTTATCTAATACTCAAATTTATAATGGATTATTTAATTGGTTGAATTTTTCATAAGTTCCAATTTCTGTGAAATCAATTTTATAACCCCCCGATTTATCCTTTGTGATTACAACTGAATCCAAACCTATTTCTTCCAATTTTGCATATGTCACTAATTCACCCTCATTTAAACCCATTACATCTCGTAGCAACCATTCTCCTAGAGCAGAATTAGGATTTGTCATGAGCGCCTTAGAACCATCTTGGCAAACTTTTGCGCTCAACACTTTCTGATTAGGTAAAAATAAATTGAAGGGAACATCACGTGGAGGAAAGAAATCCTGGAACTGATTTTGTATCCAAGCAGGGATGGGAATATAAATTTCATCGTAATCTCTTTTTCTACCGGAAGCATTCCATTGGTTCAAACCACTTTTTTCAAATACTACCTTAGTACCGGATTTCATTCCATACAATGGCAAAATCACTTGCTCAACTTCTTCATCTGATGGATCACGAGTCAATTGTTCTTTCCCAATGGATACATTTTCAATCAACTTAAAAGGATCTTCCAAAATATTTACTGGGATTTTGAGTAAAACCTCCTTAGTTTCAAATCTCATCATTAACGTACTCTTGGGAATATAAAAAGAGTACGATTCAATACCATCATTAAAAGTAATGGCATTACCATTAACTACAATATCAGTAATGTTTCCCAGATCTATTGTCCTCATTGGCTTCTCATAAACCAATATCTCACTATCACGCCTAACAACACAATGATAAATAATTTGTGCTAGATCATGGATTCTCTTAGTAGCTTCAATTCGGAGATTCCGCAATTCAGCAATTTTTCTAATTTTCTCATCAGGTGGTAGATTTGCAAATACGGTATGCTCACTGTTAAATTCGGCGACTTTTTCTAAGGATTGACCATTTTTGTACAAAAATGTTTTGATGCCAAAACCCATACCATCCCTAGACGCATCTGCCGATGTATCTCCTCGGGATAGATTTTCGGCAGAAAATGCTTTGCAAAACAAATTTTCTGCGATTCGGTAGTATAAATAGGGCTGTGAATTACCTGAAAATAGTCTAGAAAGCCCAGCTATCTTGCTTAACATTCCTGAATAATAATTCAAAGAATCCTCAGACTGTTTATCAATAAACATAATGTCAATACTTACTCAAACTAAAGATCTCATAAATATGACAATAATACAATATAGTAATTTTAAAAGCGCCGTCGGCGCTTTTAAAATTTACACTTTCTGAACATTTTTTTTAACAACCTTGCCTTTTATTTCCTTACTATTTAATGCCAATAGCATATTTTTTGCAAGAGATTTTATTACCGTGACTGTAACTGAATTGCCGGCTTGTTTATACAATTTAGCGTCAGAGATATTTTTAGGTAATGAATAATAAGACGGAAACCCTTGTAGTCTAAAACATTCTTTTGGTGTCAATTTTCTTATTCCTTTATTATCCAAAATTATCGGAACATTGTGTCCACCTTCTCCCATATTAGCTGTTAGTGTAGGGCTAACCCCCCTCATATTCTTGCGGACATACTTTCGTCTCCATTGATATACTTGATTATGTTCTGTTACAAAATCTTTTAGTTTATTAAATAATGGTTTATTTTCATAATAGTACTTGTCATCTACACGCTTTTCGAGAATGTCCTCAATTCTTTTGTTTAAGTTTACTGGCTGAGGCCATGCAAATCTTTCCATTGGCTTACGGTTCTTAAAGCCAACTATATATACACGTTCTCTATTTTGTGGCACGTTACCAAACTCCATACTATTCATAACTTTAGCAGTCACGTGATAACCTAGATCTGTCAAAGTATTATAAATAATATTATAAGTATTCCCTTTATCATGGGTATATAAATTTTTCACATTCTCAAGTAAAAACGCTGTAGGTTTCTTAATTTCTATGATTTCTGCAATTTTGAAAAATAAATTACCTCTATCTTTTTCATCCTTAAAACCCTGCCTATATCCTGCTATAGAAAAAGGCTGGCATGGAAATCCCCCTAATAGAATATCAAAAGATGGTAAATCGTCAGTTGATAAATTTCTTATATCCTCAATATGCAAAGAAATATTTTCAAAATTTAGGTCATATGTAAATTTACAAGCTGGCTCAAAATCATTAGCGAACACAGTCTGAAAACCCTCAGACTCAAACCCCAACCTTATTCCACCAACTCCAGCAAATAAATCTATAGTTTTATAAACTTTCATAACTTTATTTTTATTTATCCAACACTTTGTAGTATAGCAATAAGGTGAACGATTGTTCAATCAAGTTATCAACAGGCTTGTACTGTAAAAACTATTGAATCTTACCGCCAGCTTGCAGCCAATCGAGTAACCCCCCGAGATTATAAACCTCTTTGAAACCTTTGTTTTCTAGAACCAATTTGGCCCGGCCAGCACGGCCGCCACTATTGCAATACAAATAAACCGGCTTCTCCATATCCAGATTCGGTACTTCTCCAGCTGCGATACGCTGGTTATCAAAATTTATTGAACCATCGGCGTGTTCAATTTCATACTCTTCATGTGTGCGCACGTCTATTAAATTAGCTTCGCCGGCCTTAACCTGCCTAACTACTTCTTTTATCTCAGGAATAGTCATATCTCTGAGTATACCAAAACCCGCCCTGGATTCAGAGCGGGTTTAAGAGTTAACTTGTTGGAATTGCTGGGAGAATTGTTGGTTCAGCAGGTTCTGTAGAAACTGGTGTATCACCAATGCCGCCATCTGGTTCAACTGGAATTGGTTCTTCGCTTGGTTCACTCACAGGCTCATTAAACGGAATGGGCTGACCACCGCGATTCTCGTTATCCAAGATATCTTTGACTAACGGCACAACTACATTCTTGCGCCACATCATTTCTTCTGGTGCGTCCAAGATTGGGAATACCAAAGAAGGAACATAGAGTTCGTCACCTGGTTGGTTTGGATTTGGTGAATACCACATTCGGACCAACTCAACAGTCGGAGTACCAAGTTTTACAGTTCGCTTTTTCTCAGAATCACTACCTCCCCAGTACCAACCGTTATTGTAACCACCACGCTTTACAATTTCGTCAATACGTTTAGTGTCAGTTTCACCAACGTATGAAGATTTTTGGAATTGCTTACTATCTAAGCCGTACAAATTGTTGACTTTGCGAGTACGGACATCAATGTTCACAACCATCCCAGCCGGATTACCGCCTTCATCATAAACAGTCTGACCTTCCAATGTTAATGGATACATAACCATCACATTCTCTGGGAAGTAAAACCGGTCTTTATCTTCGGAACGTTCGTATGCTGCAATCCAGGCATACTGTTCATACAGGAACGGATTGCCATAACCTTCTAAAGAAACGCCGTAGTCAGTTACAAACTGATTGGCAATGGAAACTGCTTCGGCTTCGCTAGGCATATCTTCTTTAGTGATACGAGGCACAGCACCACAGTAGTTATTATCACAAACATATTCGGGCTGTGGCCACTTTTCCCAATTCTGATACAAACTTACGTTGCCATAATTTAAATCAATGTTCACACCTAACCCGTAATCTTTATCTTCTACAAATGAGAAGTTTTGAATTTTTGTATCAGTGAATTTTCCTAAATCAATTAAACCAAAGCTGAAAAAGCTGATGATTCGGCTCACTAAACTTGGGTTTTGCTGGGGCTTAACTCGCTTTAGCACGTCTTGACTAGCCGCCAATTCCGGTAAATCGCCGTCATAGGCAAACTCGTAGTTGGTCCCAGGAACCGGCAAAATGCTCACATCACTACCACCGCCGCTGCCTGGAGCAATCATTTTTTGATCCTCGGCCATTGCCGCGTCACCGCCAGCTCCAAGCCCAAAGGCAGCAGTTCCACCACCAGACTGGTTGCGTTCGCCATTAGTATTAATGGCTACTTTACTTAAATCACCAAACGAATTGGCTGCTACAGGGTCGACTGAATATTCGCTAGACAGTAACTGATTACCGCCGACATTAATTAACCCTGGGTTTTGGTTGGTGTACCAGACACCGCCAGCGATAAGTAGTACCACGACTACCAAAGCTGGAATCATAAGTTTGTTCATAAACTTAGTGAAAATATTAATAGTTGAATCTGAATCGTTTGCCGCCTGGCCGGCGATTTTTTGCTGCAGCTGTTGCCTAAGACGAAGTTTAAACTGCTCGTCTATTTGAACGTTCGGCTTTTCGGCAATCAAACGCTCTAACAACTTTTGCAGCTGAGTGTCGCTTGGATCTAAGCCGAGCTCCGCCAGGATAGATTGTAATTCTTGTTGGTTCATCGGTTAGATGTGAATTAATAATAATGCTAATAGCAAAGCGGGAGCAGTTTCTTGCAACTTTTTTATGAGCCGCGAAAACTGCATCTTTAACGCGCCTTCGGTCTTTCCCGTAAGGTCAGCGATTTCAGCGTAAGAAAGGTCATCCCAGAGCCGTAAGGTAAGGAGCTCACGCGCATCAATTGGGAGCGACTCCAGAAGCTTCTGAACTGACTCGGCACTAAGCTGGGAGTCAACATCGGCTTCGATGTCGGTATCGTCTTGTAAGTCATAATGGTTATCAATGTTATCAGTTGGTTTTTTGCGACGAATTTCATCAATCATTAAATTGCGAGCCACGCGATACAGCCAAGCGCCAAAGGCACCTTTACCAGCATCGTATTGATGAATTTTATCAAAGGCCTGCAAAAAAGTTTGACTAGTTAAGTCTTCGGCCAACTCTTTATGATGCACGCGGTAAAACAAGAAGCGGTAAATTTTGTCTATGTAAAGATCGTAGAGAACAGTGAACTGCTCGGTCTGACCAGATTGCACTGCAAACACAGCTTGCTGCTCAACCAAGAGGTCGGTATTGCTAGGCTGGTTGTATTTGAGTTCGGTCACTACGGCTTCACGAAGCATTAATTTCTGTCTTAATTTTACCACATTAAAGGTTGCAAGCGCTTTCAAGTTGCCTTACGCAAGCTAACTGGGAAAGGTAACAAAAAACCGCCAAATTTCTGGGCGGTTTTACTGGCGCTTATCGCTGTTGATTCGGCCATCCACTAACTGAATGATGCGTTTG
>CAZBOT010000041.1:6678-17238 GCA_964493575.1 uncultured Candidatus Saccharibacteria bacterium
TTACTGGCGCTTATCGCTGTTGATTCGGCCATCCACTAACTGAATGATGCGTTTGGCCTTTTGGGCATACTCTTCTTCGTGGGTCACCATAATTATGGTTTGGCCTTCTTTATGTAAATCTAAGAAAACTTCTAATACTTGATGAGAACTGGTGACGTCTAAGTTGGCGGTTGGTTCATCAGCAAACAAAATCTTTGGGTCATGAGCCACAGCGCGAGCAATAGACACGCGTTGCTGTTGCCCACCAGACAACTGACTTGGCAGGTTACCAAGTTTATCGGCCAAGCCAATGCGGGTTAAAGCTTTTTGGGCCTGCGCATAAGCTTCGTTCTTATTTTTGCCTTGCATAATCATCGGCAGAGCCACGTTCTCTATAGCTGTCATCTCTGGGAGTAAGGCATAATCCTGAAACACATAACCAAGTTGGCGAAGCCGAAACTCGGTTTTTTCGGAGTTATTAAGTTCAGAAGTTTTGACGCCATCAATAATCACTTCGCCTTCAGTTGGTTCATCTAACAAAGACAGCTGATACATCAAGGTACTCTTCCCTGCTCCACTAGGACCAATGACCGCCACGAACTCACCAGAATCAATCTGGATATCAATGTTCTTGAGCACAGTAAGTTCTAGCTCGCCCTTACCAAATTTTTTTACAATGTTATGTCCGGAAATCATATTAGCGTCCTAAAATTGAATCTAAAGTATTACGTCTAACAATCAACTTAGCAGGAACGTAACCTGCGAGCAAAGTCACAATCAACAAAATAGCCACGCGCACCGCTGAACCAATTGGTGTGGCCACTAAAATTCCATCCGAAAAAGGAAAATCAATTGGGTTGGCGTCAAAGTACGGTTTGAGAATAATAAAAGTTAAGAACAAACCGATAGCCGAACCTACGACACCGTAAAAGAAAGCCTGGATAATGTACGAAACCTGAATGGCTTTTGGACTAATCCCAATCCCCTTCATGATGCCGATGAATTTACGACGAGTGACGGCATTGATAAAAATCACAATAAACACCGTGATTGACGCCACCACCAAAGCAATGGACGACAAAGCATTACCTAAAATATTAAAGGTGGTTTGCACATCGCGCAGAAATGATGGAATCGCGTCCTCGGCAGTTTGAATTAGAGCATCATTTTCGCCATTAAAGGCACGCAACTGTGCAACATACTTATCTGCGTACAATGGGTCTTTAAGCTTGATAGCGATCGATTGATACTGTTCTTGATTCACGGTTAACATCCGGCGCAGCTCCGTGTCGACCATAAACATGCGTGTGGAAACTTCATCCACTTTACTTTTCACTAAACCCTTCACGATTAAGTCTTTGCTAACTTGCTGGTCACCAGTTGATAATGTAACGCGCACCTTGTCGCCAATTTTTACGCCTTTAAGCAAATTGAGGCCTGGGATATCAACATCACCAAACGAGGAATATTCTTTGATTAAATTTGCACCCACGACAATGTAGCCCTCTTCACCTTTTTGCAAAGCTTCGCCGGCAATCAGAGATTTAGAAAAATTGGTTAATTTTTCTTCGGCTTCCGGATCAATGCCCATAATTCGACCACCAACTTGGTTTGGTTTTTCTTCTTTGGGTGGATTATCATCTAAGGTGCCCAAAACTTGTCCATCAGCTGCAATACGCGCTGAATAAGTTACAGTTTGTGGGTGAGTTTTAATATAGGAGATTAACTGCGGAGAGTTTTCTATAAATTCACGGCCCGACTCCGGGGTAATAATTACGTCGGCCGCCCAATCTTTTTTGAATGACAAAACAGCGCCACTGATCAACCCAACCAACAATCCTGACACTACAACCAAATTTAAAAAAGTTAACACCATAATGAAGATAATCAGCGCAGTGGTACCTTTGCTTGAACGGCGAATCTGTCTGAATGCCAAAAACCACCCGACACGGATGGCATTCAACCACTCTCTTTTTAGTTCCAAAAAGCGTTTCATTATTCTTCTGGGTCAGTAATAATTTCTTGGCCGGCTTCTAAGCCACTAGTAATTTCAATCAAACCACCGTCACCGCGAGCACCCGTAGTAACTTTTTCTTCGGAATAATTTTTTGGATTCCCACCGATAACCACGCGCACAACTTTATCACCATCTTTCTCTGTGATGGCTAGTTCTGGGATTGCTAAGGCATTAGCTTTGAAACTAGTAATGATAGTTAAGTTGGCAGTCATACCTGGTTTGATATCTTCCACTTTTCCCACTGCGACTTTGATTTTATAATTCACAATTCCAGAAACCAAAGTTGAGGCGGGGTCAATCATTGCCACACGTCCCTTGAAAGTTTTGTCGCTACCAAGCGCGTCAAAAGTAAACTCAACCTCTTGATCAAGTTTGATCTCTGCAATATTGGCTTCTGCAATATTGGCTTCAACATATAAATTTTCTAAATCTTTGAGAACAATCGAAGCCTTGGTCGGTGAAGCAGATTCACCGACATCAACTTCGATGGCAGTAATGGTGCCGTTGGCAGGCGCGCGAATCAAAGTGCTTTCATAAGCTGCACTGGCCGCTTGCAGTTGACCTTCGGCGCTTAAAATTTGTGCTTTGGCAATGGCCACATCCTCAGGACGGGCAGCGGCTAAGGTTTGTTCTAAATTGTACTGGGCTTGATCTAAAGCTGACTGCGCAGCGTTCACAGAGTTTTGGGCTGTTAATAATGCCACGTCGCGAGCTTGCTGGGCCGCGTTATAAGCATTTAAGTTAGTAAGGTAATTGCTGGCTTCTGGATTAGGGATTTCTACACGCCATTCTGGATTCTCGGAAAAACTACCCTCAGTTGAGAAAGTTACATACAAACCTTTTGTACCTAAAGGAACAGGGATACCTCTCTTGATGTCCACCGTACCAAGACCATTTTCTATGCCGCGATAACGTAGTTTAAAACCAGAACCCTTCACTTCTCGCTCAAACTCATAATAGCCTGATTCATCTCCTTGATAAGCGCCAGTGACTGTGGCCACTACTTCATCACTCACAATCCTAGTACGCTTGGCCTCCAATCCTGAATTATAAAATACTAGCCGCGCATTCTTTACCAAATTTTCTTGCTGGAAAGCAGTAGCGTTGTAGGAAAGTTCCGCATTACGAAAAGCAACTTGGGCACTTCGCAAGGAAGCTTTAGCGATATTAACTTCTGGAGTATCCGCGCCACTCACAATCTTGTCGTAATTTGCTTGAGCCGAAGCCAATGCAGCGCGCGCTTGGGTAACCTGAGCTGCCTCAGCTGCACCATCTAAAGCGGCGATGATTTCACCTTCTTCAACCGAATCACCAACTTTAACGTTCACGTTCTGGACAATTCCTGATGATTTAAATGCCAAATCAACATCGGTATCACTAATCACCTGTCCGGTAGCTAATACAGTTTTACGCAAATCTCCCTTAGTCACGATCTGAGTTGTAGCATCACTTTTACCTCGACTAGACGCAATACCAAAACCAATCAGGCTAATGATAATCAGTCCGATGATGCTGTAAATTATTCTTTTAGTCGTAAAAAATGCTCTCATATTAACAAAATACCCAAGAGAAGCTAAAGTAGCCGCTTTGGGCGTAGCAAGCTTATTTTAGCTGGTTTTGGGCTTTTTGTCCATCACTTTAGCACGCAATATACTGGTTTTATAAACCTTTGGCTTGAAAGGTTTTAGACGCAAAATTTTTGGTAAAATCCCAGCCTGGCGCAGGTCTTGGCGCAAACCTTTAACATAGGCTTTTTGATCATAGCCCAAAGCAATATAGTCTGGGTTAATTTTTACGATGTGTGGGATGTGATTACGCAGGCCACCTAAAACTGCCAAATCAACTTGCGGTAATTTGGCGATTTGGCGGCGGCGCGATTGTTCGGAGTTGCGCGGGCGCTGGCCTTTAATTTTTTTGACATTTTGGTCGCGGGCTATTGAAACTACTAACAACGGATTTTGGGAAAGTTTCCGAGCTTGTTCAAAAAAACTCAAATGTCCTTCATGTATCAAATCAAACGTCCCAAAGACCAAAATGGTTTGTTTAGCTTTTTGGTTCATATCCTCGTCTGAGCAACTTTATGACAAACTGCCAATCATCTTTTTTAACAAAACCTAATGCGAGCAAAATCAAACCATAGACAATTGCGCCAACAACGATTGGTATAGCTAAAAATTCATCTCGTAAATAAATTACCACAGCACCCATTACTGCTGCAGCAATAAATGGTTGCCAGAGATTTCGGAAAAATGCGAACTGGGTAATTCTGGTTCTTACAAAATAAAAGTAAAATATCCCTTGCAAACTTTCAGACACAAGAGTCATTACGGCTGCGCCCATAATTCCATAGCGGGGTAATAACAATAAGTTCCCAACAATATTAATTACCACATTGGCCCCGGTGATTAAAGTTGCCAACTTGGTTAACTGTGACACTACCAAAGCGTTAACAACAATATAAATAAATAAAATAGCTGGGGCCCAAACTAAGACCGCGAGAACGTCCGCTGCTGGGGCAAAGTCTTCACCAGCCAATACTCTAATAATTGGCCCTGACAATAACATCCCCCCGGTGGCCAGAGGTAAAGCAATCGCAGCCATAAAGCGCAAATACTTTTCTAGTACTAAACGCACATCTGCAATCTTGTTTTCTGCCATCAAAGTTGCGAACACTGGGTATAGCGAATGTGAAACCACTGCGGGAAAAAATGCCATTAAATCAAAAAACTTGTAAGCAGCAGTATACAAACCTGTTTGAGTGTAACCTAAAATTTTGGTAATTATGACGATGTCGATTCGGTTATAGATGGTGCTAAACCCTACCAGCATCGCAAATGGTACAGAAGCAAGAAGGATCTTTTTAACTACGCTGATATCGAGTCCCAACACCCCTTTGATCATCTGCGGTTTACCAATATATGGCTTCACAAATTGGTAATACATGGCCAGTGCTAGAAAGCCATAAATTACTTGCTGGCTAGTTAACATCACAATACTGCCGCCAGTCCAAATCGTTAAGAAAATAATTCCTACATTAATCACCGAACTTATGAAATTCAATAGCGCTGCTTTCTTTAGATCGTAATAAGCAGTAATCACAGCTAAGAATGGATAAGTTAAACCATGAAGTGCAGTACCAAATCCAGCCACCGCAATCGCCTTGAAAACAATTGGTTCGTAATTATTAAAGTAAGCAATAGCTAGCATTGACCCATAGACCACAACTGCCAGCACAGCTTCAACTGCTAAGAAATTATGAAAGTAATGCTTGGCTTTACTTCGGTCTTCACTAATCTTTTTGATAATGTACTGCTGGATTCCAAAATCAATAATCACCCCAAATAAAGTGACATAAGACAAGACAAACTGAAATTGTCCGCTAGCAGTTGGCCCTAAATACCGAAATAGCTGCGTATAGGCCAAAAATAAAAGACCCAAAGAAATAACCCTTGAGACTGACAACCATAAAATATTTTTAGATGGCGAGGACATTGGTCTTATTATAGCAAATCTTGACTTTTGCGGTATAATTTAGTAAAGTATTTTGAATGCTTAAATTATACGGAGGAAATTATTATGGCAAACCATGATCACTGCCCAGTGCAGACAATTATCAACGCTGTGTTTAATGGATTTGATGGTATACCCGAAGAGGTTGCAAAAGGCGTCAAAGAGTGTGACAACTGCTTTGTTAACTTTTACGGTCCACACCTCACAGACGATTTACTAACCACAACGGCTCGTCGCAGTCACACAGATAACTTTCATTACAACCACTGCGAAGATTGCCAGAGGAGATACCGAAAAACACTGCCCAATAAAACGGGTAGTAGCCACCCTGGGTATCTACAAAATCTGATCTCATAACAAAACACCGAGCTCCCACTCGGTGTTTAATTTTTTATTGTTCAGCTCCTAAATATTTTGCCAGTTCTTCTCCAGATATCAAGACTATATTTGCAAAACTTAAACCTCTGGATTTAAAGTCGGCGCCGGATAGAGCTTTTAGAGAACTTGCTTCTACGATGTATACAGCTGGACCGTTAGTAGCTTTTAATAACGTTCCATCTTTTGGCATAATCGGTTCGCCTTCAGGCCAAGAACGATGTTCTGATTCAACTAAAATCACATCTGGAGAAATCCCCCGCTGTTTTGCAACAAACGGTGCAATATAGTGGCTACTGCCATTGCGGTATAAGAACTGCACACCGCTCTCAGAAACTTTGTAATAGGTACTATCTTTTGGTTCCGCAATTGCACCGAGTGGAATAGCATTAAACTCATCGTCACTAATTGTTTCTATATCTGCAAAAGTTTTTCCATAAGTCTTAAACACGGCGATGGATGGAATTGGTCTACGAATTCGTGAAGCAATTAAGGAGACTGTGGGATCACCTGGAGATTTTACCATGGTACCATCCAGGGGTGGCAAGAAACCGCCTTTACTATACAGAGCAAGCTCATCATCGGGAATAATCTGAACTTGGCTGGCTAAACCGCGTTGCTTAAATACCAAAGCCGAAACTAATCGCAGTTGCGCGTTTTCTACAATGTAAACTTCTGGACCTGTAAAGCTGCGTAACACTGTGCCTTCATTTGGTGGTAAACGATGTGCAGGGAGATATGGTTTAATATCAGCTTCTTTTGCAATTACTGCCTTCTCAATTGAACCGCCACGTTGCTTAATAATTGATTCACTGGCTTCATACAATAAATTGTCCACAAAAATGTAAGTCTTATCGTCGACTTTGACTACTCCATTGTCGACTAAGCCAAGCAGACCACCTTTTGAATAAGAATTAAATTCACTAGCCCGAACCGTGGTGACATCACGCGAGCGAGTGCTAATCTTCCGGGCTTTTTTGATAAAATCACTGATTTCCCAAACTTTACCGTCTTCTATCATGTAATAGGTTTTGCTGTATTTGATAACACTTCCCTCACCCAAACTCTTACCTCCAGCACTATCCCGAGATCCAGTACCAAACCAATCCTTCATGTAACGCCAAAAATTATAATTGCCATTAAAGACGTGCGGAGTATAACGATATAAAGCAGCTGTCGAAGCATTTTCCAAAGTAACAGTTTGGCTAGCTTGAACGCCTTCATAGCCACCTAAAGTGTTCGCTAAGACAATTGTGTCGCCAATCTTCGCGGCAGCGCCATTATAGAAAGGACCGCGACCACCTGGCGTGGTTGCTGAACGCATCAAGGAACGCGCTGCCCCCAGATATCTATTGCTCTCGGAATCAATGTTTCCAAATAACTGATAATAAAAACCTTTGTATAATTCACCGCAAGGTTGGCTATCAGGACAACCAAAACCCATGGCAAAATCTAATGCCCGTTGAACCTGATCATTGGAATTAGTTTGTCGTCCGGTAATCAAACTCTGTTCTTTTTGTAAAGTCACTAGAATCACTTGTGGGTTAATCCCACTTTGTTGACTAACATCATAAATAAGCTGAGCCGCTGTGCGCCGAGATGAACCAAGGTTATTGTCTTCCAAAACTCCAGCCAAAGCAGTATTCCCGATTGGTTCTTTGAGCATCTCAACAAAACTGGAATTTGTATTTGCTAATATACTGTCTTTGTTTTCCAAGAATTTTTGAATTTCACTCGCCGACATGGCGTTCTTATTCTTAAAAGCGCTGTCGCTAATAAGCTGATTTGGATCAAAACCTCGATCAACCGGCAGCGCCGCTAAAGCCAAATGACTAGTGCTGCCTAAAATTGCTAAAGTTGCAAAAAATGTAATTAATTTGTGTATTTTTCTCATAAGTTTAGTTGTAATATTATAACATATATCTTATATAGTAACGCATGTTTAGACGAAGTATTTCATTTAATATTTCTGAATAACAGGGAAAATATAATTTCTGCTTTAGAGTCGTAAAATTATTTAATCATTGGCTCACCTTTTGGAAAGCCGTCTAAATCTGCAGTTGGCATATACAACACTGGGAATACATCCAAGCCTCTTGCTAAGTAGAATCCATGGTTAATAGGATGGAGAGTTCCATTCACTGTCCAGTAAATAGTTGGATTATCTAAAGTCCTCACTAAAGTTCCTTCAGGTGGTGTTAAGAAACTACCCATAACCCAAGAATTCACTTCGCGAGAATTTAAAGTAAAGACATTGGAAAAAGATAGTCCGCGCAAACTAAACACCGGCCCAGTTACAGGTAGACGCAATCCGCCCTCAATATAGTAGACGGTGGGGTTATCGGCAGTTTTGACCAAGGTTCCATCGCGAGGTGTAGCGTAAGTACCTTCAGGAAAGTTTTCTACCTCAGAAAAATATACACTCTTTGGAGTAAGGCCGATAAACCTTTGGTTTTGAACATAAGCTGAGACTCGTTCTCTCTTTCCTCCATTAATTAAATAAATTTCTTTACTACTGTCCTCGATGCTCACCAAATCACCATCTTTCAAACCGGTTAAAACTCGATTAATACTTTCCGCGACATTGATTCGACCACTGCCAAGATAGCCACCGCAAGAACTTCCCGCACATTGGATCAAGTTAAGCTGATCAATTTTATCAGCAGTGGCAATGATACGATCACGGATTTGTCGGTTTGAGGCCTCGGGGTTTAAAGCACGAAGCAATGCAGCTTGAGCGCTCACATAAGGAACAGCCAAAGAAGTACCAGAGGCATAAGCGTAAGCATCTGGAGCTAATTGGCCGGTAGCTGGATCATGATTGATGGTAGATAAAATCCTTCGGCCAGGAGCGGCAACGTCAACACAAGCTTTGCCATAATTAGCGAAATCTGGTTTTAAGTCATTCACATCTGTGGCAGTGACACCGATTACCATATTCAGGCCGTTATCATTGCAGATTGGGAATACTGGTTGGTCGTCAAGATTCCCCCCTGTGATGGCCGCATCGTTACCTGCGGCAGACAAAATTACCACATTTTTTTCGTAGGCGTAAGTAATGGCATCAGCTAAAGTTTTCTCGTGCGAAAAACCTATTCCACCTAGCGACATATTGATTACATCAGCGCCGTGATCCGCGGCCCAGACAATCGCTTGAGCAATGCGGCTAGCACTCCCACTGCCTCGCGCATTTAAAGCTTTAATTGCCATCAACGAAACGTTCGGACTTGCACCAGTAACACCAATCTTATTATTAGAAGTAGCCGCAATCACACCTGCCACTAAAGTACCATGACCATTATCGTCGCTATTTTGAGAAGATCTCAATATCCGATCATTGACTAAATCATAACCAGGAACAAAATGGGTATCTTCAAAGTCTTCATGGGTAGCATCAATCCCAGTATCGATTACAGCCACGATTATATCTTCACTCCCAGTAGTTTCGCGCCAAGCTTTTAGAAAATTTGCTTTTGGTAAACCCCACTGCTTATCAATATTGGCTTGATTAGTTGTGAACCCTGGATCATTCGGTGCTTTACGTAGCTCGTTGGCAGTTGCGAGATAATCAGAGTTGGTTTCTAAGTAGACAAATTCATCGCCTAATCGATTCTTTAATTCCTGCTCTGGTAATACTGAATCAAATTCGTAAATATTGGCAAATTGGCTCTCCTTGGAAAACTTAAAATCTAGATGGACATTAACCCCCAAATTTGACAGTAAGCTAGGATTAGCAGTTTTTAATTGCACTACATAATGAGTTGAGTCCTGAGCATGCACTTCTTGAGGGTAGACTAAAACTGCTGCCAGAAGCAGCAGTGATATCCCCCCAAAAGTTAGAAACTTTTCGAACCTAGGCATATTATTTTTTATATTGACCAGTAATCGAGCGAAGCTTGATTTTAAACAAATCAATTAGAGATTCAACATAGGCTTTTAATGGAACATGACCACCGCCATGCTCTGTCCAAGACACACCAACTTCTTTAATTTTATAACCCTTAGCTAAAGCGATGGTCAGAACTTCCATATCAAAACCCCAGCGCAATACCTTTACCAGTGGGAAAATGTCTTTCGCAGCTTTACTTGTAAACGCTTTAAATCCTAATTGTGTGTCTTTGATTCCTGGAACTGCCAAAAATTGAATCAACAAATTACTCAAACGAGACAGCAAGATGCGATAGAACGGTTGGTGAACTTTTACCAAATCAGGGTTAGTGTACCGAGAACCAATCACAACATCAAAGCCTTGGTTAAAGAATGGTAAGAACTTTTCGATTTCAGAAATCGGGGTGGCATTGTCTGCATCCATAAACATGACTACATCACCGGTGGCTTTTTCTAAAATCCCGCGACGGACAGCATTCCCTTTACCGCCTTCCGTAAGATTCATGGCCACAGCTTTTTGTACTGTAGTCTTTTCTAACTCTTGCACCACTTCAAAAGTTTTATCTTTACTATTATTTACCACCACGACAATTTCGTAGTCATAATTTTGTTTCTCAAGGTAACCATCAATGTCTTGTAAGGTCTTGGCGATACGCTTTTCTTCGTTATACGCCGGAATCACTACTGAGAGTTTTTGCATAAGAAATCCTTAATTTTTATCATTATACCATTACTCTAGCATTTTTTAGATAAATAAAAAGACGGCTTTGAATAATCAAAGCCGTCAGTCC
>CAZBOT010000042.1:0-7139 GCA_964493575.1 uncultured Candidatus Saccharibacteria bacterium
CCGCCCGGCGCGGTTGGTTACGGTGTTGGGTTCGTGTCCGTCGCCAGCACCCATATCGTCGTGCCCGACGCGTCTTTGATCTTGATGAACCCCCGCGCCGTAACGTCGGCGTCGAGGTCGGTATAGTCCGCGATCACCTCGTCCTGAATCGTGTCGGGATCGCTCGCGCCAAACGTCCGCACCCGCACGAATTCCTCGCTGTCGTAGCCCTCCAGGTAGATCGTGTCTGCGGTGTTCGCCGCCGCCGTCGACGAGCCCGTTTGCGGCACGGCGTATGAGTAGATCAGCAGATCGTCCGGGTCGACCTTGGCCTCCGGCGACTTCGACCGCGGCCGCCCGCCGCCCCCGCGCCCGCCGCGCCCGCCGCCGCCGCTTCGTCCGAGGTCTCGCTCGGGTAGCGGCGGCCACTGCCCGAGGTCGATTTCCACCCGCGCGGGGCCGGGCGCCACGAGCGTCCAGACAATCCCCATCGCCACCTCGGACAACGACTCGCCGAGAGGCGTGTAGATGGGCAGCGTATCGGCGCGCTGGAAGTCGGTGGGCCAGCGCGTGCCGGGCATCTCCAGAATGCCGAACTTCCGGACGATTCCGCCGGCCGTTCGCTCGTTCATGAGCCGGGCCAGCTCGACGTCGATTTCGGCCGACGATTCCGCCGACGCCACCGGCCCCCAATCCTCATACACGCCGAGCGCCGCGATGTCTGTCGCGTCTGCCGCGTAACTCCGGCGCATACCGGCGCCGCGCCCCCTGCCCGTGCCCGTGTAGTGGTTTGCCTTCGTCACGCGATCGCCAGATACCGAATACGACGCCAGATTCCCACGCTCGGCCGAGATCGCCCCGCCGCCGAGCATGCCGCTTGCCGCCGTGGTTCGGTCGGTGCCGATTTGCCGGCTTCCGCCCGACCGCCCGACCAGGACCGTGAACGTGACCGTCGTGCCGGACCTGGTCGCCACTGGCCATAGCCACTCGGCGGGGTCCTCCATCGAATTGCACAACTCCATGATGGCGTCGTGCAGGTTGTCTCCGCAGTCCCGCTTGTACGTGATCGACGTTCCCGTCGCCGTCGGAACGGCGCACGCCACCGTGATATCGCCAAAGTCGTCGCGCGTCTCGGTCCCGACCTGCCACGACGTCGGCGTGATGACGCTGCCTGTCACCATGTTCGTGCGGATGAGATCGGCGAAAATCCTATTGGGCGTGTCCGTCTTTGAGTACTTCGCCCCGGTCGACGTTTCGACGACGCGGCGACGGCACAGCGCCTGCGTCCAGTCGATCGCGGTAAGAATCACGTCGCTGCCCGGCGTTGCCCATGTCTCACCCGGCTTGAGGCTGCCCGCCCACGACATCGCCCATGCCTCCACGGGGCCGTCGAACACGAGCGTTTGCCTGACATAAAGTGACATGATCCAGCCCGCCCACTTCTGATATGCAGCCGACGTCCCGCTGTGCGTCGTCGTACAAAGCGCGCTGTCCCACGCCCCCTTGACGGTCAGCACGTCCTGTCCAAGCGGCCCCTGCACGAGCTTGATCTCGGTCACCGAGGCCTCTACCCGCGTCGACGCCGCGGCGCCGGGCGCGATCAAGTACAGCTCGACGTCCGAGATCGTCACCGCCGAGTCGATCAGCGCATAGCTGGGAGGCGACTCCGCTGATTCCCCTGCCGGGTGCCAGACAAAGAGAAGTGGCATTAAGGGTGCTCCCAGAGAGGCTTGTGCTTGATGGTGACGGTGTGGTTCCCGCTCGACCCGATGCCGGGCGTCACGGTGATCGTGGTTGTCGCCGAGTGCATCGACACGTGCGCCGGGACGCTGAGCGTCACTCCGGACGGGATCGCCCCGGTACTGCCGGGGTCGGTGTAGTACCAGTCGATCGTCTTCGGTGTGCCGCCAAACGTTGCCGTCGCCGTCATCGACCGCGAGCCGTCCGAGATCAGAATCGACCCCAGCGTCCCGGCAGTCGAGATTGCGATCGACATCCCGCACACGAGCTTGCCGCCACGCGTGATCGCGCTGTTGGCCGGCGTAGTCCCCGACGGGTTCAGCGTCGTCGTCGTCTCCGTATAGTTGCGCCACCACGGGAAGGGCGCGATGAACGTCAGCGGCATGACCCATGTGCCGGACGGCTTGATGCCGGGCTCGCCGCCGCGCGCGTGCGACCAGCTCGGCGGGTCGACGGGCACCACAAGAAGCTCGCGCGACGTGCTGGCGGCCGCGCCGTCCGTCCGGTCGTAGCGCAGACTGACCGGGCCGCTGGCGGCCCGGATCAAGTCGGCCACCGCCTGCCATGTATCCTGCGCCTTGGCGAGAGACCCGGCGTCTCCGACGAGGATCATGGTAAGCCGACGATCCTTGGCGACCTGTCCGCGGAACGCGACCCCGTCGCCGAGTGGGCGCGGGTCCATGAACAGCTCCCGCCCCGGCGCGCCCCAATCGAGCCCGGCGACGTACACCGTGCCGTACCCACCCGACGGCGCGGACACCGGGTCGCCGAGGCCCACTTGCGTCCCTGCCAGGTACAGAGCGTCGGCCATCGCGTCACCCGCCCTGTGGCGTCACGACGATGGCGAGATTCCGCGCCATGAGCGTGCGCTCGATTGCCGCGCCGATCTGCTCGGTGTCCAGATAGACCGGGCTCGACACGTTGATTGTCGCGTCCATCCGCATGCCGTCGACCGGCCCCGGCAACGGCTCGGTGTTCCCGCCCCCACCGCCGCCGGGCGCGCGCGGCGACCCGCCCGCCCCCGGCCGCGTCGCCGGACCCGCACCGGCGCCCGGCACGGTCCCCATCGCCGCGGTGAGCTCTCGGATCGCGTTCACGACCTCGGCGACCTTGGAGGGGGTCGGCGTCTGTAGCGCGTGGATACGCTCAAGAAGCGCGACGACCCGCTCGTATGCCTCAATCATCGGGTCCAGGTTCGGCAGCGCCGCCGGCATGGTGACGCCCGAAAGCCCGTCGACAAGCGCCTGAACGGTGCGCTTGACGCCTTCCGATATCTGCTTGCCCAGCGCCGCCATGCGGTTGTTCGCCGCCCGCTGCATGAAGCCACTGCGGAGTTTCGTGTCGACTAGCGGCGACGCCAAGAGCTTGTCGAGCGACAGGGTGTCGAGCGCCTTCCCGACGCCTTCGGCCGCCGCTGACAGAACGGGCGAGAGGTCGGCGACCTTCTTCAGGCGCCCCTTTTCCTGTTCCATGACGTCGTACACGGCCGCGAGGTCCAACATCATCATCGTGATCTGCTCGCGCAAGAGCGTCATCACCGACGACATCGCCCGCGGCGGCGGCCGGTCGACCAGCGCCCGGAACGCGTCGGACGCCTTCACGATCATGTCGGCCGCGCCGGCGACCATCTTGTGGTACGCGTCACCATCGGCCACGACGTCTTCGAGCTTGCGCCCGCCCGCGCGGATGGCTGACGCCCACTTGCCAGCTTCGACCGATACCCGATCCAGGACCAGCGTCACGTTCGCTAGGACCCGTTCGATGTCGATGATGGAGAGCGCGCGCACGTCCTGGAAGACCAGCCCGACGCCGGCCATGATGACGTCGGCGACCGCCTTGACCTGTTCGGCAAAGGCCTTCGTCTCGGCGAGTACCGACTCGACCTCCCGACCGGCCGCCGCGATCGTCCGATGCCAGCCATCCGACCAGCGCCTGACGAACGTCTCGGAGATCCGTAGGTTGGAGAGCGCGACGCCGAGCTGGTATTCGTCAAGCGGCACGATATCGGCCAGCGCCAGCCCGGCCGCCGCGCCGACGACGCCCGCGACCTCCTTGATGTGGTCGGCGTACACCTTCGTCTGCGCCGCGACGTCGGCCAGCTCCCGGTCGGCCGCGGCCATCGCCGCCGCCCATGCGTCGCCGAACGCCCGGACGCGCCGCTCAGCCAGGGCCGCGTTTTCGAGCGCCAATTCGAGCATGCTAGGGTCAAGCGGCAGGACGTCCTTGAGCGACAAGGTGCCGATCGCCTGCACCAGCCCGACCGCGCCCTTGACGTGCTCGACATACGTCTTCGTCTTGGCCGCGACCTCATCGGCCCACAGACCCGCGACCTCCATGATGTTGTGCCACTGGTCCGACCACGCCCGGACGCGCCGTTCGACAAGCGCGGCGTTTGCCAGCGCCGTTTCGAGCATGGCCGGGTCGAGCGGCAGGATCTTTTCGAGTTTGAGCTTACCCGCCTCAAGTGCGAGCCCGATCGCGCCCTTGACGTGATCCGCGTAGTTCTTCGTCGTCGCCATCGCGTCTTCCATCCAGCCGCCGCCGGCCTCGATGGCAGCGCGCCACGCGACGGCCGCTTCACGGACCAGCCGCTCGGCTAAGCTCGCGTTCCCGATGGCAATCTCCACCGCCCCCGGCGGGATCGGCTTGGCCTTGGCCAGCGTGTCGCCCATGACGGCGGTTTGAGTGACCACGCCGACGGCGACGGACAGGAGGTCGACCAGCGCGCGCGCGACGGACAGGTCGCGGACGGTGCGCTCGGTGTCGGCCAGGAGGTTGTAGCCAGGGCCGATCAGGAGCCCGCCGAGGATATCGGACACCCGTCGCCACGTCGCGTAGACGACTTCAACCGCGCCCGGCGGGATCGGCTTGGCCCGCGCCAGACGGTCGCCAAGCCCTGCGGTCTGGTCGACCAGCGCAACGCCGGAGCCGATGACGTCGACCATCGCCCGCGCGACGGACAGATCGGCGAGCGACTTCTCGGCATCGGCGAATAGGTTGTAGCCAGGGCCGACGACGAGCGCGCCGATCATTTCGGACACCCGGCGCATGACGGTCTGAACCGCCGTCAGGGCGCTTTCGGGCACGTCCTTGGTTCGCGACAGCGACCGCGCGCCCGCGACGATCCGGTCAACAACGTCGACGCCGGCCGCGACCGTGGCCAGCATCTCCCGCGCGGTCGATAGGTCGCGGCTGGACCGCTCGTTGTCAGCCAAGAGGTCATACCCCGGCCCGACGACAAGCGCGCCCGTCATCTGTGACACGCGCCGCATGATCGTTTCGACCGTAGCCAGGGCAGCGTCGTCCAGCGGCGGCACGCGCGTCAGTTCCCGCGCCGCTTCGGCAACGCGGATGACGGTGTCGACGCCCGCCTGGATCGTCCCGGCCATCGCATCGGCGACGGCGAGATGGTCCTTGCTCGTCTCGGTGTCTTCCAGGAGGTTGTACCCCGGCCCGACAAGGAGGCCGCCCATCATGCCGGACACGCGCCCCATGACGGTCTGGACCGTCGCCAGCGCCCCTTCCGGCACGGGCGGCACTTTCGCCAACGCCTCGGCCGACCCCGCGATCTTCATGTACGCGTCGACCCACCCGCTGACGGCTTGCCCCGCCGCGGCGAGGTGCCCGGCCGGGTCGGTCGTCTCGGTCTTCGGCGCGATCTTGGCCGCGAGTTCTTGCGCTTGGGCTTGCACCGCGCCCAAGGTCGATCCGATCAGTGCAAGGCTGGCCGCGATAGCCGCCTCTGTCGGCCACTTGGCCTTGACGAGCCCCTGCAAGAATCCGGCGGTCTTCGTGACGGTATCCATCATCGACCCGCCGAGGTCGGCTGCCGCCTGCGCCTGTTGGCTGGCCGCGTCGTCGAGCCTAGCGGTGCCCTCTTCGGTGACGCCGATTTGGGTCAGAAGCCCCTTCCCGATCTTCTGGAACGCGTCGGCGGCGGCCGCCACGAACGCCATGATGGCATCCAGCCGCGGGCGCCAGACGGCTTCACCGGGAATCTCGGCGCCCCGCAGCTCGGCAATGGCGTCCAGGCCCGCTTGCACGGCCTCTGACACCTTCTTCGCGGTGTCGGCCATCTCGCGGGCCACCGAGCCCTCGGACGCCTCCCGTCGCGCACTGGCACGCGTGGATGCCGACTTGGATGCCCGCGCGGCCCGCTCGGCTTCCCGCGCCTCGCGCGCCCGCTCCTTCGCCTGCTGCTTGGCCAGCCCGGCGCCCGACGTGTAGATCTTGGCCCCGTTCTCGTCGATGTAATAGTCGCCCTGGCTATCGCGGCCCGTGTCGCCGACGTTCATGATGTCTTTGGGTCCGCCGGCCGCGCCGCCGGAAATCCCCGAAACGCCGCCGCCCAAGCCGCCGAGATCGCCGCCGCCCGGCCCGCCGCCGCCCGTCTCCTTTCCGCTTGTTGCCAGTTTGAGCGGCCCCGAGTTGAACAGGTCCGCGACCTTGGTCCGCGCGCCGTCGATCTTGTCCTTGAAGAACGATGTGATGTCGCCGATCCCGCTGCCGATCCGCGAGATAATCCCGTCGATCCCGTCGCCGATCGACCCGAGGATCGACCCGCTCGCCCCGCGGAGTTTCGACATCACCCCTTCCATCGCCGAGCCAAGCCCAAGGCTGGAGATGAATGAGCCGATCCGCCCGATGATCTTCGACAGGATTGAATCGACGATCGACCCGGCCGCCGTCATCCCCTCTCCGGCCAGCTTGGCGATTCCGGTGAACAGGGACCGCACGCCGCCGATGATCGACGACGCGGCCGACTTGAACACGCCAACGGCGGCCGACCATCCCTTTTGGAAGACCTCGCTGATCTTGTCCTGGACCTGGCCGATGAACCGCGCGCCGGCATGGAACGCCGCCGACACGGCGTTGACCAGTCGCGCAACGATCCCGCCTACCGTGTTGGCCACCCATGCCCACGCGTCGCCGAGCGACGATGACACCCGGCTCATGAGCGACACGAGCCAGGACATGCCGGTGTGCCAGGCCTCCTTGATCCAATTGATCAATCGAGCGACCACCGACGACACGGTCGTCACAACCCAATTCCAGGCGTTTGCCAGGCTGGTCGCCAGCTTGATCTTGAGCTGAACCAGGAACGCTACGCCCGTCGACCAGGCGTTCCGCAGCCACGTCCAGAGCGCGCCCGCCGCCCCCGACACGGTCGTCTTGATCGACTCCCATGCGCCCGACAGGAACGCCGCGAGGCTATCGGTCGCGGACTGGACATAAGCCACGCCGGCCGCCCAAGCGGCCTGGACCGACGCCCAAAGCTCGGCGACGGCGGCGGACACGTCGGCCTTGGTCTGGTTCCACCACGCGGACACCTGTGCGTAGAGATCGGCGGTCGCCGCCTTGATGCCATCCCAATTGGAGTAAATGAGGACCGCCAGCGCCGCGATTGCGGCGCCGACCAG
>CAZBOT010000042.1:7239-12335 GCA_964493575.1 uncultured Candidatus Saccharibacteria bacterium
GCCGCCGTCATCGCCGCCGACTTGAGGCTGTCGAGCCCGCCCCCCGATGTGAACGATTCAATGGCGCCCTTGGCCAGTTCCAGGCCATTGCGAAGCTGGTCTCCCAGCATGACGGCGATGTTCGACAGCGCCGCTTGCAGCGTCGGGTCTGACAGGACGCCGTTGAGGGCCGCAAGCCCCTCCTTGGCTACGTCGAAGATCGGCTCGGAGATGACCCGCTTGATCTCATTCCAGTTGTCGCCCAAGGTCGACATCTGGCCCTCGAAGGTCGACGATAGCGCCGCCATCCCGCCGCCGAATTTCTCGTTGGCGAGCTTCAGGGCAGCCTCCAGCGCCACAGGCAGAGGAGACGTCAATTCGCCCGACTTCGAGAACTCAATCCCAACACCAGCCAGCTGCTCGCGGGTCACAATACCCAGTTCCTGCAATCGGCTGATCGCCTCGCCCGTCGCGCCTGACGCGAATTTTCCCCACGTGTTGCCGAGTTCAACGATATCGACGCCGGTCCCCGCCGCCATGTCGCCGATCGACGTTCGCAAGGCCGACATGTCCACGCCGAACTTCTGTTGTACCGCCGACCCGGTCAGGCCGAAGCCGACAAGCAGCTTCTCCAGCCCGATGAGCTGGGGAAGCTCGAACGGGGTCGACGCCGCGAACGCGGACAGTTCGGCGATCCGCTCCTTGGCCGCATCGGTCGACCCCATGAGCGTGCCGAGCTGCGTCTCGAACGTCTCGAACTGAGCGTTGAGGCTCACGCCGCTGGACAGGAACGACGACACGGCGCCGCCGAGTTGCGTGACGCCGACAGCGAGAAGCCCGATCCCGGCAAGCGCCCCGGCAGTCGCGGGGTGAATGCCCTTGATCTTGTCGATGAGGCCACCGAGTGACGGAACGCCTGCCCCTCCGGCCTCCCGCGCCGCCTCGCCCGTCTGGCGCAATCCGGCCGCAACGGCTGACGCCTCGCGCGCCGTGATGCGCTGGGCGGCCGCCAATTCGTAGCCGGCGCGCTCGGCGAACTTCTGCGCACTTGCCAGTTCTGTCGCGGCCTTCTGCGCTTGCAGGGTCGCCTTGGCCTCCTCGATCGCAGCCTTGGCGGCCAACATTTGCGCCTGGCTGAACTGCTCAGCGGCCTTGGCCGCGGCCGCAAAGCCACCGGAGTCCAGGGCCTTTTTCAGCGCAGGCCCCATCTCCTCGATCTTGGCGCGCATCGCCTCGATCTGGGCGTCATCCGCCTGCCCGACGATCTTGAGCGTGATCTCCAAGGCGTGGCTCCGCTATCCCTTCCGGTGCCGTTCTTGTTCGGCCGCGTACCAGTCCGACCATTCCCAGAGGAGCGCGAGGCCCCCCGGCGTGGTCTCGGTGGTTAGTTCTCGCAGGCTCACGCCGACTCCGGCGTCTCCGAGTCGGTGTGCGAGGGTGACGAGGTTCCACGCGCGCGCCGCGTCGCGGGTGCCGAAGTCGCCTCGGATGTCGCGGAAACGCCATTCGCCCGCGTCGTCGCGGTAGGGTCCGCCGCCGCCTCCTTCGCGGCCCTCCGCTCCTCGGTGTGCTCGCGGATGATCTCGCGGACCTGGTTAGCGATGTCGCGGTCAAGACGGCCGAGGAATTCGGCCGTGGGCTTTACCCGGTTGTTCGGGTTCCCGCCCATGTAGAACGACCACGACTTGACCCACGTCAGAAGCTGCTTGGTGGAGAGTCCGGCGAAGTTGAGCACGATCTCGCCGTCGTTGTTGATGCGATCGGCGATGCCCATTTCGAGCTCGGACCATTCGAGGTCGGACAAGTCCCTGCGAAGCTCGATCCAGTGCTCCTCGGTCGCGGGCTCACCCGTCTCGGTGTCGATCCCCGTGATCTTGAAATGCTTGATCTCGGTGTCGTCGCGGTCGATGAAGAACTTCAGTCCCATCTATGCACCCCCTCGTGTATCAGCCCTGGCCCTTGGCGCGACGCGAGGGGGTGCCTACACGCGCGCCAAGGGCGGGCCGGGTTGAATGGCTGGCCCCCGCCGCTTGGGACCAGCCGGATAGAGTCAGGACGTCCCCGAAGGCGTCGTCGCCGTGTAGGCCGGCGCGCCGTAGGGCACGAGCGTCACCTTGAAGCGCGTGAGGCCCTTCTGCTTGGGCTCGGCCAGATAGCTCTCGTTGATGACGCTCACGCACTGCCAGTTCGTGCCATCGAAGCTCTCGGCGAGCCGTCCCGTCAGCCCGATGTTGGCGCCACTGTTGTTGAAGAGCGCGTCGGGGCCGCTCGTGGCGGTGTCGTCGTACAGCCCGCCAAGCTCGAAGTTGCCATCCCATTCCTTCGTACCGACCACCTTCTTGTCGGTGTACGTGTTCCCCTTGGGATGGAAGTCTTCCAGCATCGCCTTGATCTTGGCGATGGACTGCTCGTCAACGTAGCTGCGGATGTCGGTCCAGACGCCGCTACCGATCCGCACGCGAAGAAGAAGATCATCCCAGCCATAGTTCGCCATGTCAGTTGCCTCCGTTGATGGATCAGTATCGCTTCAGACCGACAAACAGCGTCGCGCTCGGCGACGTGCCGGCACCCGTGAAATCCCACGACGCCGCGACGTAGCGGTTGATGGTCCCGCTCACCGCGACCTGTTGGCCGCTCCGCGCGGCCGTGACGGCCGTGAAGCTGACCAGATCCGACCACGCCACCCCGTCGGTCGAATGCCGGAGCTTGACCGCGAGGTTCGTGTGCCCGTCGAGCGACAGGCTCCCAATCTGTACGAACGCCTCGCCGCCGCCACTGGACGCCGCCGCGTTGTCGACCGGCGACGACTCGGTGTCGCCGTCGGCGGTAATCGATGCCAGCGTGCGAATGATCTTGCCCTCGTGCATCTGGCCGTTGACTTCCCACGTCGCCGCGACCTTGGTAAGCTGCCGAACGGCCGGCTCCTGGGCGTAGTCGAGCTGGTGCGCCTTGAAACCGTAGAAGTTGGCGGCCGCCGTGTTGCCACGAAGCCCGATGCACACCACGCCATTCGTGACGTGCGCCGCGGTGACGAACGCGGCGTAACTGCCGCCGGCCGCGTCGTCGAGCGGCATCCGTAGCACCACCGGGCCGTCGACCTTCTTGGTGCCGGTGGGTAGCTTCGTCGCGTACTGGTCGCCCGCGCCGGGAAGCTCCTCGATGTCCGCCATGATCTTCGGCAACTGCAAATCGATCACCGTCATCGGCTGCACGTTGTAGCCGTCGACCAGAAGAACGTCGATGTCCTGCCAGCCATAGTTAGCCATCGTCGTCCTCCTGGTCGCTCTCGATCCACGCGTCCACCATCGGCCCCGGCATCGTGATCGCTGGCGCCCGCGCCGTCCCGTCCGTCGGCACGATTGCGCCCGACGCCAAGAGCCCGGCGACGCACATGGCCGGGATGTCGCCCACCACGTCGCCGGGCGCCGCGTGCCGCATTTCGTGATCCTCGCGCGACGCCCGGCCCGTCAGCCGGATCGACTCGGCGATCCGCTCTGCCACCGCCGCCGTTGCGGGATAGGTGATCGCGCACGCCACCCGGTACGTCTCACCGGCGCCAGCCCGCGGCGCCGCCCCGTGTCCCTTCGCCGTCGCCATCTACACCACCTCCGATAGCGTCGCGCCCGCCTCGACCCCCGCAAGGGCCAGCCCGTCGCCCTTCTCGGACGGGTCGAAGCGGAGGTATTGCATCCGAATCGGGCGGCCGTCCGTCGCCCACATGACGCGGTGCCCGTTCGCGTAGTAGGTCGAAGACACCGCCGTATCGGACATGTCCATGAGCAGCTCGGCGATCGCCAGCGCGTGCCGCATCGCAGCCCGGCCCGCCATCTCCGACGGCGTGCGAGCGTCCGACCCGTCGTGCGTCGGCGACAGCGCACCCGGATGGTGAACCAGCGCCGCGAACACGAAGCGGTGCTGGCCCTGGACGCGCGCGCCGCCCTTGAACGTCGGCATCTCGGCGCCCTCCGGCATCACGTACCAGACCGGGAATTCCGGCTCGACTGCCCGGAACGGGTCCGTCATGCGGATGACACGCGGGGCGGAAAGCGTGATCGGCACCGCCCACGACCGCGCCCCGACCGCCGCGAGCTTCGCCGCGCAGAACGCATTGAAGTAGGCGATCGCCGCGTCGCCTACGGCCTCGGCCCCCATGAGCGCCACGACCTACGCCTCCCCTGCGATGCGCTCGAAATACCGCTCGCCAAGCGCCTGCCACTTGGCGACGTGCGAGCCCGTCGGCGGGATGATCTCGCGCCGCGGCATGCGCCCGGTGCCGAACTGGTGATAGGCGGCATACGGCGCCGACGTACCAAGCTCAAGCTCGCGCGCGTCCATGCGCCGCACCTGATACCGCCCGCCGCGCGTCGTCAAGCCCTCGCGCATGACGCCTTCACGTACCAGGATCGTCCGGCCGGGGAACGCCCGCGCCTTCCAGGCCGCATACCCGGCCGACAATCGCTCCCACTTCTGGTCGCCGCCCTCGGACGCGAACCGCTCTTCCTGCCACTCGTAGAACGCGGGCTCAAGCACCTGTTCGTAGAGCGGTTGTAGGTCGCGCATGGCGCCGAGCACGCGGTCGAACATCGACAGCGCGGGCGCCCCGTTGAACTCGACGGATAGGCCGATCATGCGTTCACCACACCGTCGACCGCTCGATCCACGCGTCGGCGTCGCCGCCCGTGCCGAGTTCGTCCTCGGCAACGTCGGTCGTGAAGCTGGCGATCCCGCGCCCGCCCGTCGTGTCCGTCGCAGCGGGGACCATGTTGTCGGATCGGATCATCTTGAGTGCGTCTTGATACCGCTTCTCCCACACCGACCAGGCCGACTCGCTGTTCGGCCCGGTCGACTCCTGGTAGAGCGATTTCAGGACCGCCGCCGCAACGCCTTCCGTCACCACCTTGCCAAGCCACGTTTCGAGCGCCGCCGGCGACGTCACGGGCACCGTGTAGCCGTAGCGCGCCAGCGCCACGTTCACCTCGGCCTCGTGATCGTCGATCAACGCCTCAACTTCCGTCGTCGTGATCGTCGAAGACGCCGAGAACGCCGGCAGTCGCTTGCACAGCGCCCGGACGCGGTCGGCGGTGGTGTAGGTCGGCATGGCGGCGGTACCCTACGGC
>CAZBOT010000042.1:12435-13946 GCA_964493575.1 uncultured Candidatus Saccharibacteria bacterium
CCCCAGCGCCGGAACGCCTGATACAGCCCGTCGGCCGTCGCGGGAGAGTGAAGAGAAGCCAGGCTGACCGCCGCAACAGTGGCGGCCAGCCCCAGCCCAAGGGCGATGCGAGTCCGCTTCGTCATGGTCGCGCCTCCCTTAGTTCGTCGTCAGGATCGACAGACGCGGGTCGCCGTACCCGCGGCCGTAGCGCGCGTAAGTGCTGTACTTCGCCATGCGCTCTTCGCGCCACTCGTAGTTGTCCGTCGAGATCGTGCCCTCCAGGATCGGCGCCACGCGGTTGGTCAGGATGAACGGCTTGCGCGTCGACGCGACGTGATGGAGCTGCCAGTTGTTCGTGTCGGTCGCCTCCGGGTTCACGATCACCGTGTAGCGACCGGCCGTGAAGAAGGGCTCGCCCGGCGTGACGCGCGTCATCTCGCCCGCGTCGTTGACCGACCGGACGCCGAGCGCGTCGAACCAGTTCTGGAACAGGTTGATGGGACAGGTGATGACATTGCCCATCCGCTTGATCGCCCGGCCCTTGTCCGTCTGGAAATTGAACATCTGGATCTGCGCCGCCGTCAGGTCGGTGAGCAGGTCGACCGGGTCCGTGCCCGTGCCGGCCAGGATGTTGTCGATGGTCGCCGACGCGCCGATGGTCCGGGAGTTGGCGTAGAACGCCGTCCCGTCGTAAGCGTTGCCGTTCAGCTCGATCAGGCCCCAGATGTATTCGCCCGGATGCTCGGCCGCCGCCTCGGCCATCTCCGACGGCTTCGAGGCGAAGAGGCCGATCCGGTCGTCGTCGAACGCCTCGCGCTTGATCGACCAGCCCGCCTGAAACACGCGGTTGGAGATCTCGATCAGGTAGTCGTTGACATCCTCATACTGAAGCGTGCCGTCGGTCGTGTCGATCACGCGCGGCGCGGCGCCCGAGAACGGGACCGCCTCGTTGAGCGAGTTGGAGTCCACGATCTGGGCGATGTTCTTCCATGACTGCGTTTCGAGCGACCTGTTGTAGTCCTGCCCGAAGCGCGTCTGGTAGGTCGTGAGAAGGGCCGCCAGTACGTCGCTGTTGACTTGCATCGTGGGCTCCTCTTAGACCATGCCGCCGAGCGGGATGAAGATGCGGACCACGGTCGAGGAGACGTACTTCTCGACCAGCCCCGCCTTCACGCCGCTGTTGACCACGGTCGATACCGTCTGATCGTCGGCCACGTAGATGACCTGGTTGTTCTCGGCGGCCTGGACGCCGCCCGTCCACGCCACGTTCACCGACACGCCCGACCGCACCGGGACCGAGAGGTCGCCGGCGCTGCCGCTCTGGTTGTTGCGGGCCTCGGTCGCCACGCCGATCACGTGCGAGTAGCTCGCCGTGTTCAGCGCCGGCGCCGCGTAGCCGTTGATCTTGCAGATCAAGGCGCCCTTGTGAATCCGCGTGTTCGCCGCCACGGGATGGGGCCGGATGGTCCCCTCCTTCGTCGCGACGTCGGTCCGATCCGCCGTCAGTGCCGTCACGTCGTCACCTCCTT
>CAZBOT010000042.1:14046-16867 GCA_964493575.1 uncultured Candidatus Saccharibacteria bacterium
TCGGCGTCCGACAGCTCCACCGCCCCGTCCGTGCCGCTCGTGCCCTTCTCGGCGGTCGGGACGCTCTTGACGTTGGCGATCACCGCGTCATACGCCTTCGTGTTCCCGCACGCGCACAGCTCGATCAGCGTGTCGCGCACGGGCGCGGGGAGGGAGAGGCCCAACCGCTTGGCGTCGGCCGCGACCTTCGCCTCGGCGGCCGACTGCTTGGCCGCGGTTTCGAGCGCGATCACGCGCGCGGCCAGGTCGACGTTGCGCTCCGACAACTCCACTACGCGCGCGGCCAAGTCGACGCCGGTCGTCGTCGTGTCGTGCATGTTCGATCCCCCTGCCGGCGCGGCCGGCGGTGCATTCGGGTCGGCGGGCGCCGCGGCCGGGTCGATCTCGGGGGCGTCACCACCCATGAGCTCGACCACCTTCTGAGCGATCCCGCCGAGGTCCCCCGGCGCGACGGCCAGGGCGCCCGCGAGCCAGCCGACAAGCTGCTCGGGACTGTCGAACGCCATCCCGTCGGCCAGATTCACCAGCCGCATGGCGGTGTCGTCGTCGGCCGCATTCAGCGCCGCGGCGACGTCTGCGGGAGCGGCGTCGGCGGCCAGACTCAGCACGCCGCGCACGCCATCAAGGCTCCAGTTCATGGGTTGACCTCCGTGGTCGTGGAGCGGCACGTCGGCGCGCGCGACTCGGCGCAGATCGTCCTTGAATGCCGCGAAGAGCTGGCGCACTCTCGGCGCGCCAGTCCGGTTGTGAACGAGGGCGCTGTAGTCGTCGAAGAGCTTGGTAAGCGCCGCGAGGAGCGCGTCGAGCGCCGACTCGGTCGTGGCCGCAGCTTGGGCATCGCCCAGCGTGACCAGCGGGTCGGCGTCGGTCGCTTGGTAGGAAAACTCGACGAGGCGGTCGGCATCGTCGTCGGACAGGCCGATGTCGGCCAGGCTGTCGACCGCCGGGGTATCCGCGCCCAGAAGCGCGATGTGGTCCAGCATCCAGCGGTAGACCTTGCCCCCGACGGTGCGATTGAACCGCAAGCCCCCCGAGCGCGTCCGATACCGCTTCGCCTTGATCCACTCGGCCAGCGCCACCGGGACGCCGGTCAGGTCCGCGAGCAGCGTGTCGCCCTTGAGGTACAGCCGCGTCGGCTCGCCGAACGACGGCCAGCCCTGCGCGTCCTTGGCGGCAGCGTCGGCGGCGCGGGTGCCGAGGGTGGCGGCGAACAGGGCGCGGGCGAAGCCTTGGCGCGCGTCATGACCGAGGCGAACGGTGACGGGGAGCGTGTCACGGGTTTCGTTCCACGCGGTCACCATGTCCTCGAGGTCACGCCGTGAGATCGGGACACCGTTCCAGGTTCCCGTCGACACGACCTCCACGCCCTTGATATCGACCGTCCGCACGTCCGCCATGCTGGCCCTCTCGGGTCGTCGGCGGCGGAACGCAAAAAAGCCGCCGACACGGGGCCGGCGGACCTATCGGAAGGCCGGTCGTATCAGCGGCGGATGCCAGCGGGGACATGCCCCGCGGAAAGGCCGGTATTCGGTTCGGGGAGAGTCTACACGATTCCGCCCGCTATGTCAAGCCGCGCCAGCCGTGGACGTCGCCGCTGCGGCTTCGTCGCGTAGGTACACCACCACCGTCGGCAGGCCAAGCACGCCCGCCGCCGCATTCGCCATGCGCGCCGCCTGTCTGACCTGTCGCAGCGCGTCGCGGCGGATCTGCTCAAGCACGGCGTCGGTGTGGTCGATGGCGGCGCGGGTGTTGTCAGGCATGGCGCGCCTCCCGTGCCGTATCGTTGACGACGGACGCGGGCCGCCCGCCCGGCGCAATCCAGCGCACGACGGCCGCGCCCGTAGCGGGATCGAACCCCTCGGCGACCCCGACGCGCCAACGGTGCCGGCCGGTCATGTCGGGCCGATGGTCGACGACGTAGCCGTCGCGGCGCATGATGGCGCGGACAGCCTCGTGTCCGTAGACGACGCCCTGGAACCACGCGCACACCACAACGCCAGCCGCCGCCCACCCGATGAAGTACCACGACAGGGCAGCCGTGAGCAGGCCGCCAAGGAGCGCGACAAGAAGCACGGCGTCACCCCCTTCCGATTCCGGCAACTTCGAGTTCCATCCCGGCTTTCCCCGGCATGAACGCATCGGCGTCCGTCACGGCCGCCACCCGCAGATGGTGCGACTTGATGTGCAGCGCGGCGAACGGCGTGATGCCGAGCCGCCGGCACCGGTAGAAGAACGAGTGGTCCTCGGAGTAGGGCGGGATGTGCTCGAAGGGCAGTTCGTGAAGCTCATCGCGGATGCGGTCGAACACCGACCGCCGCACGAACAGGCACCCGCCGCCGGCTGACCCGATTTCGAGAAAGCCCGCGTCAATCGTCCAGCCGACGACCTGTCGCAACACCTCCGGCCCGTCCTCGTCGTCCGGGTTCGGAATCCATTCGTACAGCACCGGGTGATGGGGCTGGCCTTTCATCCGGTACACGCCCGACAGCACGTCGATCCCGTAGCGGTTGGCCGCGCCGACGAGGCGCGCCACGATGTCGGGCTCCGGCACGTGGTCGGTGTCGAGCATGACGAGCCAGTCACCGAGGAATCCGTCGGCCAGCCCGTTGCGCGCCACCGCGTGGTCCGAGATGCGCGCCCGCGTCATGTGGACGAACGTGCCGGGCGGCGCCAGCATTTCGGCGTTGTATGCGGTGATCTGCCCCCACGACCAGGCGAACTCCTCATAGACCATCGGGATGCCGCCCATATACGCGACCGTGCCGATCGGCCGCCTGCGCTGCATGTGGGCGGACTGGACGGCGAGAACGTCGGGAGTGGT
>CAZBOT010000043.1:0-16461 GCA_964493575.1 uncultured Candidatus Saccharibacteria bacterium
GATTCTGGTCAAGGCCGGCCCGGTGGTCTAGCTCAAGCTGTTTCGTGTAGGTGTCGTCTGAAGTATTTTCCGTTAAATCGTTGCCCCAGCCGTGCACATAGGTCACGTGATTGACGTCATCAGACCACTGAACGGCGATGGATTCGATTAAGTTCTGGGCGAAGGTGATGTCTTTGAAGGTCGTGACTTTCGTTTTATCGACTTTCTCACTCTCTAAGCAGCTTGTTTGAGTCGGAATGCAGTCTTTGCCCAGATCGCGCTGCTCCAAATAAGTGATGTCCCCTGTGGCCGCGCCTTGTGCGTAACGTTCGCTTGCGATTCTCACCAGTGAGCCGTCTGCATAGAGGTCCCACTGATAGGCATGGTTCTTCACGGTCGTCCAATCCGAGCCGTAGGTAAAGATCTCGACGGCTTGCTGGTCCGGGTCCACCGCAGGCGGCGCAGGCGGCAGATTCTGGTCAAGGCCGGCCCGGTGGTCTAGCTCAAGCTGTTTCGTGTAGGTGTCATCCGTTGTGTATGGCGCAAGGTCATCACCCAGATCCCACGCCCAAGTGATGCCGGCATCGCTGTCGTTCCACTGCTCAACGATCCGCTCGAGATTGCTGGACTGCCAAGTGGCATTGATCAGGCCTTGTGAATTTCCATAATTCTGAATCCGGAAATGCGCGACTTCTTCACCGGCAGCGCAATTGGGGAATTCGGGCGCGCAGGCATCTTCCAAAATAAATTGCTCTGTAAATTCGTCATCGCCGTTATTCGCCACATGGTCATCGCCGTAGTTGTGGCTCTTGATACGGCTGACGTCGTTAGAACCCGCATCGTAAAAATATTTGCTGACGGACTGAATCGTCCCGGCATCAGCCGGTTCTTCCGCATATTCAATCACCTTCTGGATCCGTGCTTGTGAGAACGGAATCGTTTGCGGCGGATGCTGGGCTTCTCCCCAGCCGTCTTCCCACACGTGTGCCTGATGTTCATAAATTGTATCGCGCACCAAACGGCCCAGTGATCCCGGCGCTGAACTGTCAAACTCATGCGTAACAACGTGATCGATATAAATGCCGGTATGATAAGAATATTTGCTGCGAAATTCTTCGACACCGTTTTCGTCAAATTCGTCGATGTAATCCACAAGGCCGATGCCCCAAGTATCGTGAATCTCCGGATCGCCGGCCGGCTCAACAACATGCTCGCGATATTGAATCCGGGTTTCGATAATGCCCGAGCCGGGATTGCGCGCTTCATTGTAGTCAATGCCTTCGGTGTTGAACTGTGAAATGATTTTTATCAAAAACCGATCGGCGTTGTCTTCCGCATCGCTCCAATAAACAAATTCCTGACGGCCCGTGATTTGCCCATCCGAGCTATAATTATAGGCAAACTCGACACGGCCCAAACTGTCATACTTTTCTTCGCGCAAGAGCGCCCCGCCCTGGCCGCCTTCATATTCCTTGGTCCATGCCAGTCGAAACTGGCCGGGCTCGGTTTCTTCGTAGTGATACTCGACGTAATTCCCTTCACCGGTGGTGCGATAATCAATCATCGGCTGGCGGTTTGAGCCTTCGGTGTCGGGGCCGTCGTAAATTAAATTGCCGGCCGCATCATGCTGATAATAAGTCCGCGTTCCGTTGGGACTGTCATAACGGACCGAATAATCGAGCGCGCGGTTGCAAGGTTCGCCTGTGCAGCCATCATCATAAACGTATTGAGTCATCACGCCCTGCAGGTCGATAACGGTATGGATTTCGAAAAACCCTGTCTGTTGGCGGTATTCCACCTGGCGGCCATCACTGAAAAATACCGTAAAAAGCGTTGGGTTATCCGGATCCCATGTGAGATCACTAATGAAATCCGTTCCGCCTGAGTAAACATTCACGATATGCTGAACCTGGCCAGGATCATTGGTGTCTACTGTGTAATGAAAAATTGCGCCGTTGGAAAAGATGACTTTGAAGGTACGACCCGTCGGATCTGTCGGATCAGGTACAGTCACAGAAGTTAAATTGGCATTATCAAGGCCCGTCGTGTAGCCCACCAATTCCCCGGCTTCGTTGAAATATTGAAGGAAGCTCTGGAGGAGCTCGCCGTCTTTCATAATCGCGACAATATTTCCGAATTCATCGAAGAAGGTCGTGACCCCCGCCTCATCCGTTACGGAAGTATATTGCCCGTCCTCATTAAACGTCCGGCGAATCACCTGGCCGTTTTCGTTGACGCGCATTTCTTCAATCAATCGCCACGCCGATAAATTATTGGGGTCAGTGCCTTCATCAATCCGGAACTTTTGGATCCACTGGCCGGTGGAACTCGTGACTTCAACTTCGGTGCGGTCAGCATTAAACCGGTAATGAAATTCATCACCCGTTGTGAGATTGGTCATGATTTGCAGAAGGCCGGTCGTGCGGTCAAACTGGCGTTCGATCAAATGGCCCCTTGCATCCAGCCCCAATGAATAAATGAGCACATCATCTCCAAACCCGAAATTGAAAATGCCGTCTGCACCACTCAGGAAGATTTCTTTGGAGAACGGCTCCAGAAGCCGGTTGCCGTTAGCGTCAAACTTATAACGCGACACCACAACAGTGCCGTCAGCGTTATAAATAACAACCGTCTCTTGATGTTCCAAATGAAAAGCGGCTTGCTCTTCATTGAAAACGATGTTGCCAAACTGATCGACCAAGAAACCGGCTGCGTTGCGTTCATAAATCTTCACAAAGTTCTCGGAAGAAAGAATCCGGTCATCCGAAGTGCCAAGCGCGCCGTCAGCGCCCAAATCGATTTTGATTCGGTTGATGAGCTGTCCGGACTGCGTGGCAGACGTTTGAATTGTCACATGCCCTGAAGCATCGTAAGAATAGGTTGAGGTTGTGCCGTTTTGTGTATCGGTCACCGAAATAATCCGGCCCTGGGCATCCAGCACAAACTGAAGCGTTGAATCGGTGCCGCCGGCCAGGAAGAAATCATCACCTTCGATGGCGCCCGTCAAGGAATCGAGTTTGCCATTGGCGCCCAAACTGACAATGCGGGTTCCGCTTGCGCCCGTGATCGTGACGGTGTTGGCCGCAAAGTTGTAAGTGTAGGTCCATATTTCGCCGGTCGTGTTATTGCGCCGCTCGGTCAAATCGCCGTCTTCGTTGTAAATCTGTGTAATCGAATGGCCCGTAGCGGAATCCAGCCAAGTTGCATTCCGTAAAACGGCATTCGCAAACGGATTGGCTTCGTTATTGTAATCATAAATGAACCTTGAGCTTTCGTTGCCGTTCTGGTCAAAATTGACAATCGTGAGCTGTCCGTTCGCATAGGCGTAAGTCGCGACCGTCTGGCCGTTTGTTTGATTGACGGAATGCGTCGGGCGGCCCGTTTCATCGTAATAGGTAATGATTAGATTGCCCGCGGCATCGTGATATTGCAGTTCGGTACGCAGATCGTCCGGCGTGCCGATCTGTCCGTCCGCTCCGGCGTTATATAGATAGGAAACTCCGTTGAGATCAATCCTGAAAAGGCCATTTCCAAGACTGGTGGTAACGGCGCCCGGCGCACCGCTCGGCGCTGCGCCTGCACCGTATAAATCGGACAAATTCGGAAGCGGCGGCGGATTTCCAAAGTTGAGATCCTGCAAGCCCTGGCCTTCACCTCCCGGCCCAAAAGCACCGGCAAATGAACTGTTGTCGTCTTTAAAGTTTTCAATATCGCGCTGCAAACGCTGAATGGCCTTATTCTTTTCTTCGCAAGTATAACGCTCCGCCCGGTTACGAATCCGCGAGCAGTCCTGCAAGTATGACTTCACCATCCGCTTTAAGCGTTTGATCATTTCTTCAATCTGCTGATTGCCTGCCCCGCCGCCGAAAAAGTTAGAACCTTGGCCAGATCCCTGAGAACCAAACCCCGGAGGAGGCGCCGGACACGGCACCGATACGTCGTCGCCCGATTCACTGCCGGCTTCCATAAGACCGTTTTCGCCATAACTGAAACAGACGCGCGATGACTCCGGTTCTCCGATTTTTAATAGCGAATAGGTTTTCGTGGTGTTATTGAAATATCCCGATTGCAGTAAAGTTCCGAATGTAATGCCGTCATCGGAAAGTTCATAAATTGATATTTTGTTGGTTTTATAATCGAGCTGAACAACATAGTCATCGTAATAAAAATTTTGATAATGTTTTTCCGGCGGATTTTCCGCAGTTGATTGCGGATCCGGTCCCCGGTAGAAAAGAATCCGGCGCTCACCATTGGCCATGATTTGATAAATGATTTTCCAGGTCGGATGCGACGGGCCGTAATAATAGGTATGCGTATCACCGCTCACTTCAAAATAGAGATGCCGCACAATATCACCGTCTGTTTCGATTTCGAACATGCCGTATTGAATCAATGCACCGAATGTTCCGTCGTCGTTTATGTTTATCACATAATAAACACCGCCGTGCGTGGTTAAATGCGAATGAATCGTTACCGTGTGGTTCTCGTCGTCATAGAAAAATTTGAATGAATATACTTTCTCGTCGATCATGCCTACGTACTCCAGAATCCGCCCCATAGATCCATCTTCGAGTTTTTCATAAATCCTGAAGAAGTTCGGATGTTCGGCATCATAAAACTTGTAAGCCGGAGCACCGTTGTAATCGATCGCTTCAATCAACACCTGATAGACAGGCTCTCCGGCATCATTCAGCGTAAAGGTGCCGGATTGGAGGAAGCTGCCCTCAGCATTAAACTGGAGGTAGGTGAGGTCTGTATGATTAAGGACTGTCACCTGGCCTTCCGGGCCGTATATATATTGAAGGTGTGTTTCGCCGTCCTGGATCAGGAGGATTCTCATGGAGCCGTCTGTGAGAATCTCCCACTCTTCCCTGAAGTTCTCATCATGGGGGTTGGTAACGATTAAGAGGCCTTCTTGATAGGTATAGAGCCGGTCAGTGACCATCGTGCCATCGGGGGCATAAACACCGGATTGGAGGATACGGTAGGAGCCGTCGCTTAGTATTTCATACAATTGGAAGCGGTCACAGTTGGCTGAGTCTTCTTCACAAGCTTCTTGGTTCAGGTGGAAACGGATCGAGAAAGTGCCATTGTCGTGATAAGTGAAGGTCAGGCGCTGATAGACGCCGTCACTGATTAATAAGTAGAGCTCTAAGAGAGTACCGCCTTCGGCGGTGAGGAGGTAGTATTGGCCGTCTGAATAAGTGCATTTATACCCTGATTCATCCTGAACGCATTGCGGCACTTCGGTTGCAATGAGTAATGGGTTGCCACTGAACATCGGCGGAATCTGCCAGCCAGGAAATTGCGGTAATGTGAATCCAGGGGGCGGCGGAATATTGGGCGGCGGAGCTGGGGGTGTTGCGTTTCCAAAATCCCAATTATCCGGCGTATCCATCGGCGAATCATCTGATGTTCCGATCAAGCCGTCCGGGCCGACCGAGAAAAATAGCATCGTGCCGCTACCAATGGGAATCAGTGCGTAAATCTGCAGCACTTCGTTCAACTCGCCGTTATATTTCAAAGCGCCGAGCGTAGCGCCGTCTGCCAATAACTCATAGACTTGGAAGCTATCTTGGCCGGTTACAAACTTAAACGCCTTGCCGTCCCAATAACGAATGACGTATTCGATGATATCGCCCGTGCCATCCGAATTTTCATAGCCTTTAAAATAAATCAGCCGGAAAAGACCTGATTCGATTCGTTCGTAGCGGCGCAATAATTCGGGATTCGCCAAGTCCACAAACGTATAAATATTACCTTCGGACGTTACATAGGCCGTGCGAGTAATATTGCCGTCCGCATCCACAGAAAAAGCGCCGTACTCGGTATACCAATCAAAATCAAATAAGCCATCGTCATCCAAAGGAAGAATGTAATAATTTCCGGCTGCATCACTGGCGTAGACATACACAAAAACATTCGTTTCCGTATATTCATAAACATAATGCCGAAACGCGCCATTGATTTCCCCAATAAAAAGAAGAATGTTGCCAAGCGACCCATCCGCTGCGCGCACATAAATCCGGCGATAATTCGCATGCTCAGCGTCATAGAAAATATAAACATCCTGGCCTTGATAGGTGCCGGCTTCAATCAACACCTGATAGACAGGCTCTCCGGCATCATTCAGCGTAAAGGTGCCGGATTGGAGGAAGCTGCCCTCAGCATTAAACTGGAGGTAGGTGAGGTCTGTATGATTAAGGACTGTCACCTGGCCTTCCGGGCCGTATATATATTGAAGGTGTGTTTCGCCGTCCTGGATCAGGAGGATTCTCATGGAGCCGTCTGTGAGAATCTCCCACTCTTCCCTGAAGTTCTCATCATGGGGGTTGGTAACGATTAAGAGGCCTTCTTGATAGGTATAGAGCCGGTCAGTGACCATCGTGCCATCGGGGGCATAAACACCGGATTGGAGGATACGGTAGGAGCCGTCGCTTAGTATTTCATACAATTGGAAGCGGTCACAGTTGGCTGAGTCTTCTTCACAAGCTTCTTGGTTCAGGTGGAAACGGATCGAGAAAGTGCCATTGTCGTGATAAGTGAAGGTCAGGCGCTGATAGACGCCGTCACTGATTAATAAGTAGAGCTCTAAGAGAGTACCGCCTTCGGCGGTGAGGAGGTAGTATTCCCCTGAAGCATATACGCATTTCCATCCCTCAGCTTCCTGCGAACAAGTTCCAAGATTACCATCTAAGATCAGAGCATTCCCTAAGAAAGCCGGAGGCAGCTGGCCTTCCGGGTAACCCGGGAACGTAAATCCCGGAGGAAGCGACGTATCAACCGGAGGCGGCGGAAGGGTTTGCGTAATCTGAGGCTCACCGTTTTCATCTTCTGTAAATAAACCACTGACGAGAGCGGATCCTTGGGAACCATCTTCGAGTAATTCATAAACCACATAGGTGTGATTCAAAAAATTATAAATCGTGAGGCGGGAATTTTCATAATTATACCGGTATTCAAGATTCTCATCCGGAGGGCCGCGGAGCCGAATTAAACGAAACGTATCATCGGGCAATCGTTCAAAAACAGCAATCCATGTCGGATGCTCAGGATCGTAATAGGTCCATAAATTATCAGAGATGGTTAACAGCACTTTTAAAGTCGGAACACCGTTCTCTATAACAAACTCACCGTATTCGTGAAAATTATTAAAATCTTCGGAGCTGGGCATTTCACCGGGATTCACCTGGATTTGATAATAAGTCCCCAACGACGGATCGCTGTCATTAAAAACCAGCATCGTGACGGTTGAGCCGGCATCATCATAGATAAAACCGATATGGACCCGCTCGCCTTCGCTGTTGAGCATGCTGTATTCCAAGAGCCGCCCGACCGCCCCGCCTTCCAGATATTCATAGCGCCGGAAGTCCTCGGCGTTGTCCGGGTCGTAGAACATATAGGATTTCTCGCCGTTGGCATCTGTCATGACTTCAATGAGTTTCGTGTATTGATTGGGCCCGTCAATGCGGCCGTATTCTTGGAAACTGCCGTCTTCGTTCGTAACGTAGTAAACATTGTGCAAATAATCACTCATCCGGACTTGGCCGTTGTCCAGGTATTCAAACTGCATATGAACCTGCTGGGGGCCGTTTCCATCACCGTAATCAAACATGCCGACAAATTCCAGGATATTGCCGATCGTGCCGTCTTCATTCAAGCTCCAAACAGAATATGAGCCCGGATCCTCCAAGTCATTGATCTGGACCGTGTTGTTGGTGTAATCGTACTCGCGCAAAATGAGCCGTTCTTCCCAGTTATCACCCACCAGAATGCCGCTTTCTAAAATCCGGCCCGGAATCCAGGTCGCATCCGAAGCAACTTCGTAAGTTTGGTAAGTGTTGTATTCCGCGCCCACTAAAATAATCGTTAAGGTCAGCTGCCCGCCCTCATCGCGATATTCAATATGGCGGACTTCCATCTCGCCTTCCGCATTGAGCGAATGAATTTCCACCACACGGCCGAGCGCATCCACGCGGTAGGATTCGCCGTTGGCACAAGTCACGACACCGTTTTCGTCCGGATCATCCGCGCAGCCGGCTTCCGGATTTGAGATTGGGTTAAAAGGATCTAATTGTGTTGTAATGTCCGGAGGCGGTGGAAACATCGGAACAGGCGGTGCATTGGGATCAGTCGTCGGGGTCGGCGGATTTCCGGGATTCGGCGGAACCTGCCCGTTTGGAAACTCGTCGTCAAAACGAAGATCGTTGAAGAAATCTTTATTGTCGCTCGTCACTGCTTTCGACGCTGAGAGCTCGAGGGAAAAACCTGCTGAAAATGCGAGGGCTAAATCAGTCTGTGTAACGACAAACGTAAATATCAGGATCATGGCAATGATCCTTAACCAAATAAAGTATTTTCTCTGACTGGTTGATATCATCGTTTGTCGTTTAATTCCTTATAAGACTTTTTAAAGCTCTTTAGATTATCTGAAACAAAAAAGCTAAGATAAAGTCTTAGCTTATTCCCTTCATCGATTTTTATAATTACAGCTGCTCTTTAGATGCATCCGGATTATCTGTGGTTTAGTTACATTAAAATTTTAACGAATGAGATGGAGCTGTGCAAGTAAAGGCTGGGAAAAAATTAAACTTTTTAAATAAGTCTTACTAAGATTCGGTTGGTCCAAGCATATAACCGGTAAACCAGAAAATTGATTGAAAAAAGGCTTGCCGAATCACGCGCGATCACGTATGATTCAATTACTAAATAGTTAAATATTTGAACTAATTTAAAAATAAAAGAGCCTACGCAATGCCGGATCGATCGAAATTTGCACAGTATTTCAGAGAAATTCAAGTGAAGTGCTCCCGCCTTTACGCCATTTTCATTTCGGATGCTGATTTGACTGTTTCTCAATATGCCGTTTTAAACGAATTGCTTGCCACAAAGCGGATGCCGATGACCGAAGTCGGCGAAAAACTTCACATCACAAAACCTGCCGTCACCCACCTGGTCGACCGGTTAGAAGAAAAAGGATACTGTAAGCGGAAAGCGCATCCGAAAGACCGGCGAGTTCATTTAATTGAAATTCAGCCAAAGGGCGAAAAAATAGCACGGGATATTCAGGCGCATTTTTTGAATTACTTACTGCAGGTTTTTACAAAACAAGGCATTGAAAACCGAAAAGTAATTCTTCAGTTTTACGCTGCCTTAAATGAGAATATTGAACAGGCGCTGATCAAGCCGGTTTTGAGGAGTCATGCAAAACATGAATAAATTCTTCATTCGTAGAGCAGCCGGTTTAAGTTTATCGCTGGCACTTCTAATTAACTCTCCGGCCGTGTCGATGGCCGCGCCTGACATGCTGCCTGCGCAGCCGCAAGTCACTATGCAACTAACACTCCAGGATTGTTACCGGCTTGCATTGCGCCAAAGCGAAATCGTGGCCATGAGCTACGAAAATATCGAGGCAACCGAAGCGGCTTTCTTCGAAGCTGCCGGCGAAGCCATCGGGGATGTCGATTTCGTGATTTCCAATACCCGGCAAGAAGTCCAGAAAAGTTCTGCGGAAGGCGCTGTCGGCGGGACCTTAACAGCTTCTTCAAGGCGGGAGCGCAAGTTCGTTGTAACGCAGCCGATCTTTATGGGATTTCGCTCAATGGCTGCCCTTACCGCTGCCGGCAGTTTGCACAAACAGCGTAAAGAAGAGTGGATTCGCGCCAAGCAGCTTTTGTTTACGGATGTCGCGGGGGCATTTTACAATTTGATTCGCGATCAGAAAAATATCGAAATTTTTGAGCAAACGATCAATCTTCTCAAAGAAAGAATTTCTGAGCTCAAAGAGCGCGAACAAATCGGCCGTTCACGTGCAGGCGAAGTCGCTACCGCCAACGCTCAGCTGAAAGGTGTCGAAGCGGATCTTGCCAAAGCGCGCGGTGAACTGGCCATCAGCCGGCATACGCTTGCCTATCTCATCGGCCAGTCCGTTCAAGCCTCACAATTGATTGACGCGGATTTATCCGTCGATATGGCTCCGGCGCTGGATGCTTACATTGCCTACTCGGAATCACGGTCCGATGTCGAAGCCAACCGCCAAGCCATGAAAACCGCCTGGCGCGGCATTATCGGCGCTCAAAGTTACCTTTGGCCTGAGGTCAACGCCGAAGCAAATCTCTATCAAAAGCGCGAGGGGTTTCAATCCGGAATCGATTGGGACTTGCTTTTAAAAATGACGATTCCCCTTTTTAAAGGCGGGACCACGGCGGGCCGGATCAAAGAATCGGTCAGCGCCTGGAAAAAACAAAAGTATGCTTACCAGCTTGCGCGGCGCGATGCGGTACTTGATATTCAGCGTGCCTATGAGAATTGGATTGCAACATTGAATGAATCAAAAGCTTTCCTCGATGCAGTAACGGCTTTTCAGGAAAACTATGACCTGCAGAAGGACGATTATAGTAAAAATTTAGTGAATAATTTGGATGTGCTGGATGCCCTCGAATCATTAAATGAAACCAAGCGCGAGTCGAACCGCGCGCTTTACGAAATGAAACAAAACTACTGGCAGCTTCAAATTGCCATAGGACAGTGCTGTGAATCTATCTGAAATCTCGATTAAAAACCCTGTCTTTGCCTGGATGCTGATGCTGGGCCTTATGATATTCGGGCTCATCAGCTTCAAAGGAATGGGCGTCGGCCAAATGCCGGACGTGGATTTTCCCGTTTTGAATGTCGATGTCGCCTGGGAAGGCGCAGCGCCGGAAGTGATTGAATCCGACGTGGTCGATATCATTGAAGATGCCGTGATGGGCATTCAAGGGTTGCGGGAGGTTTCCTCAACCTCGAAGCAGGGCCAGGCCGACATTACGCTGGAATTTGAGCTTGAGCGCGATGTCGATATTGCACTTCAAGAAGTTCAAAGCAAGCTCGCTGAAGTCCAGCGCCGTTTGCCCACCGACATCGATCCTCCGATCATCCGAAAAATTAATCCCGAAGACCAGCCGATCATGTGGGTCGCAGTCGGCGGAGGCTCGACGCTTCGTGAATTAATGGAATACGTGGACCGGCAAGCCAAAGACCGTTTCAAAACCATCAACGGCGTGGGTGAAGTATTTTTGGGCGGCTTCATTGACCGCAACCTGCGTGTTTGGGTTGATACCCAGAAGCTTGCGGCATACGAATTAACAGTCCAAGACGTTATCAATGCCATTCAAAACGAACATCTCGAAGTCCCGGCTGGCCGCCTCGAGACTACTGAAAAAGAAGCCAGCGTACGCGCTATGGGCGAAGCGCGTTCCGTTGAAGAGTTTGAGAAAATTACAATCAATCACCGTGGCGGGCTGCCGATTTATAAACCCATTCAATTAAAAGAAGTTGCGACAATCGAAGACGGCCTCGCGGAAATCCGCCGCCTGTCGCGTGTTTGGGGAAAACCTGCAGTCGGCCTCGGAATCAGGAAGCAGCGCGGCGCCAATGCGGTGGCCGTCGCCAAGCAAGTCCGTGCACGTGTACAGGAAATGAAAAAAGAGCTTCCGCCCGGGTACGATATCCGCGTTAACTTCGACAGCACTCAGTTCATTGAAGATTCGATTGATGAGCTTGTCTTTACTTTGATTTTGTCCGCCCTTTTAACGTCTGTGGTTTGTTGGGTATTCTTGGGTTCTTGGAGCAGCACGCTCAACATTCTGCTTGCGATTCCGACTTCTATTTTGGGTTCGTTTCTTATTTTGAAATTTGCCGGCTTTACGCTGAATACTTTTACCTTGCTCGGATTATCGCTTGCGATCGGCATTGTCGTCGATGACGCCATCATGGTGCTCGAAAATATCGTCCGTCACCGCGAAAAAGGAGAAAGCCAGGTCGATGCCGCCATGAATGGCGCCAAGCAAATCACGTTCGCTGCTATTGCGGCCACCATGGCGATTATCGCTATTTTCCTGCCGGTTGCGTTTATGAAAGGAATTATCGGGAAATTCTTTTTTCAATTCGGCGTCACTATTTCGGCCGCAGTTGCCCTTTCACTGCTCGAGGCACTGACGCTTGCGCCTATGCGCTGCTCGCAGTTTCTTGAGACCGGAGAACGCACCAGCAAATTTGGAAAAGCATATGAGCGCGGTATGAATTGGCTAACGGCATTTTATCACCGCACTTTGATCGCGGCTCTTCACAATAAAAAGAAAGTTTTATTTGGAGCTTTCATCTTCTTCGTTGCATCCATGACGTCTCTTCCTTTTTTGAGAAAGGAGTTCGTCCCGGCGCAGGATCAAGGCATGTTTTTAGTCCGTATTCAAACACCCATTGGATCATCGATGGACTTTACAAACGAAAAATTTAAAATTGCCGAATCGATTGCGATGAGCCGACCGGAAATTAAGAGCTACTATTCGGCAGTCGGCGGTTTTGGCGGCGGTGAAGTCAATACTGGCATGTTGTTCATGACCATGCACCCGCGCGAAGAACGCCCGGTCAACAAGGAGAAAGGCAAAAAGCTTTCGCAGCATGAAATGATGGATATCATCCGGGCTGAATTTAATAAAATCCCTGACGTTAAAGCGGTCATTCAGGACCTCTCCACGCGCGGATTCGCTGCCCAGCGCGGTTTTCCGGTTGAATTTACAATCCGCGGGCCGGACTGGCAGACGCTTGTTGAGTCATCCGAAAAAATTCAGGCAAAAATGAAAGAGAGCGACTTGTTTGAGGACGTTGATACCGATTATTTGGCCGGAATGCCGGAAGTCCGGATTTATCCGGATCGTGACAAAGCCTTTGCGCGCGGTGTCAGTGTCGGTGATCTTTCCCGCACCATCAATTCCCTGATCGGCGGAACTCGGGTCGCCAAATACACCCGCGACGGACGCCGGTATGACGTCCGGGTTCAAGTCATTCCGGAACAGCGGACAAAACCCGAAGACATCGCGAAGCTCATGGTTTGGAATAACCGCGGCGAAATGGTTCAGCTTTCAGATGCTGTTGAAATTAAAGAGCAAACGACTCTTCTTTCCATCACCAGGCGCGGCCGTGAGCGGGCAATCGGAATTTTTGCCAATGTCGGAAAAGGCAAATCACAGGCAGCCTCAATCGAAGAAGCGCGCGCAATCGCGCAATCGATTCTTCCCGATGGATACCGGATTGTCTTTAGCGGCACAAGCGAAACTTTCCGGGAAACGTTTGAAAGCTTGATTTTTGCACTATGGCTCGGCGTGTTAATTGCATACATGGTTTTGGCGTCTCAATTTAATCACGTGGTTCACCCGTTTACGGTTTTGCTGGCACTCCCCTTCAGTTTGTCTGGTGCCTTCGTTTCGCTTTTAATTGCCAATCAATCGCTCAATATCTTTAGCATGATCGGGCTTATTTTGCTCATGGGAATCGTGAAGAAAAATTCGATCTTGCTTGTGGAATTTACGAATCAGGTGCGTGAGCATGAAGGCGCAGCGCCTTACGATGCGCTCATCAAGGCATGCCCGATTCGTCTCAGACCGATTGTCATGACTTCCGTTTCGACTATCGCGGCCGCCATCCCGCCGGCGCTTGCGATGGGCCCGGGCGCCGAAACCCGAATCCCTATGGCTATTTCCGTCATCGGCGGCGTCTTGGTTTCTACATTGCTCACGCTCTATGTCGTGCCTTGCGCCTATATGTCGTTTGTAAAGCTGGAAAAGAAGGGCGAATTCGGGCGTCAATGGAACCGGTTGGCGAACCGAATTAAGGGCAGGTTGGCCGCCAGATAGGCAGAACATCGGGGTGGCGGGATTTGAACCTGCGACCCCTCGCTCCCAAAGCGCCTAAGTCAATCCACTTCGTTAACACATTTAAAATTAATGATTTACGGCGTAACTCATTTTATTAAAAAATCTTACAGAGTTGCATGCGTGAACTTTCGAAAATTCTGATAAGCGGTAAAATCCATAAAACACGGAACAAAATACGGAACAGTTCTTTCATTAATTTTACTACCCTCGTTTCTGATATTGACTCTAGAAACAAGATTTTTGTTTGAGGAAAACAATAAAGATTAAGACTTGTTCGAAAACGACTCGCTTGTAGCTTGCGCGCCAGAGTTTGCTTTGCCCAAAATCAAGCTATCCCAATCAGGAAAAGACCCCAAACTAATTATCTTCTCGATAGCAAGCGCTGCAAGGCGAAATCCAATTGCTAGCACTTCTTTCGCTTCTTTTTTCTGACCGTGAATTGTTATCTGATGTTTTACATGGCCCCCATGTACTGCTTTTGATCTCATATCGTAAAGCGCTTTAAATATTTCATAAAATGTAATTCTCGAAGAATCATCACCTAAAAGCCATGCGCCACGTAGACGAAAAGCAAGGGTTGGTTCACGATCTGGAGTATTATCTGAGAAAAAAAGAGATTCTAGGGCGATGCCAAGATCAATTGCTTGGTCTTCCAATCGAAGACGCCGTATCGCCTGGTTGAGACGTTCCAAAGGAATGCGCAGTTTTTCCCTGTGATCATTTTTTAATTTCGAATAAGGTTCGTAGAGTCTTATCGCTTTTAACTTTTCTTCCTCCGTAATTTTGTGAGATGGTCCATGTATCACATCATAAATTCTGCCAGCCCAACCGCCCCCTACTTGATTTGCGACCGGAACCCAATCTTCCGCTTGCCACCAATTAGCGATGGAACAAGGCGCGCTTGGGCCTATTAGTGTAAGAAATAACCTGGCTTCCTCTAATTCCATAATTCTGGATTGATATAATGTGGATAAACCAGCGAATGATTCGTCACGAAACTTACGACCGCCCGGATTCTTAAAAATTAAAGCAGATGCTGGTTGAGGTTTAAAAAAGTTCGCAGCAAACGGATTATTAGAAGACAGAAAAAGTTTCGCATGAGATTCTGGCAGACTAGCAAAAGGAAGAACTTGAATATCCTTGGACAGATCAAACGGTGACTCAACCACCAATCCACTAATTACGAGTACATCACATCCTGGAATTTGATCGATTTTAAGAAATTTTTCAAGATAATCAATTGTCTGATCAACACCGCTTTTCTTAACTTCAGAAGCAAGCCACCAAATAAGATGGTCCAACTGAACGACGCTAGCAGAATTACCAAAATTAAACATTTTACCGCTGTTAAATATATGCAATTCTGGTTCATCAGCAACAAAATTTGTCAAAGCGTCTTTCAAATGTTCAGAAATTGATAAATTTCTCTGCATCGAATTCAGAGCAGAAAACCCAGGATTAAAAAATCCAAGAAATGACAAGATTGCATCTGCTTCAGATTTTTTCTCTGGTACATTTTGAAACTGATTTAAAATATTTTTTAGTTTATCTTTATTCATAACTCATCTCAAGAATGGCATATTTTACGATATTACACTTTATCTTGCCATAGTTCTTCGGGCTTAAGATTGAGGTAGATGCCACGCCTAGCCATGCAGCCAAGCGAACTTCGCTTTTCGAGCCAACGGTCGATAGCTGATTTTCGGAACCGGACGCCGTGGGGAAGCATGGTAAACGGAATCTGGCGGCGCGTGACCCATCGGTAAATTGTCACTTTGTGCACGCGAAGATACCGGCCCAGTTCCTCGGCTGTTAAAAATAGCTCCTTTTCTGAATTTATTTCAGACTGCAAACCGAATTTTCACACCCTTTCCGTCCGGAAGCCGGAAGAAGGTCCAACAACCTTCTTCCGGTCTCTGCAAGTTTACCGGCTTAAACTCCGGGCTAGATTCCTTGCCTCATTGACGATGCCGCTAAAATTCCTGATGCCTTCACTTAAACTTAATTGATTTGCTTGAGATCCATTTCGGATGCTTGGCACAATCTGAAGATTTTTCTTCACCACCGGATTTACAGGTGCTAATGGCTGTTTTGCCTTTTGTTCAAACCTGCCAGGACTCTCCATCATTATCCTGCTCCGCTCAGTTTTAGCTATCTGTCTTGAAATATAGGCCACAAGCACCAAACCCACGACCGTTGACCCGATGATCATCCAGCCGAAGATTACCATGCTCACAAGCCCAATCGCCCATCGCCTTAATCTGAGTGCCAAATACTCTATATTCGCCGTCACTTCTCTTAATATCTCATCCATCATCGTTTAAACCTCATTTTGTGAAGCTTTATGGCTCCGGTTTCTGTCATCCAAGTTTATGCTTGGTGGTTTTTTGTTTTTTTGCTTTAAGAGGCCAGTTTGAGGGAAACGAATACATCCCTCATAGATGTTGTGCAAAAACAGGCATTTTCAAGACAAGAAAATGCAAATCCCATCTGAAAAATATTTTTTATACATTTTAGAGGCAAAACCAATATGTCTCCTCATAGATGTTGTGCAAAAACGGGCATTTCGCAACAAGCAAATTCAATTAACAGATGGAAAATATTTTTTATTCTTTTCACTTTAAAAACCAACAACACCTCTCACATATATAGGGGACAAAAACAGCCTTTTCGCAGAGAAAATCTGCGCAAAGAATAAATTTCCAGATAAAAATATTTTTTTTATGGTTGTTCACTTAAAGACCGAACAACTCCTCCCATAGATGTTGTGCAAAAACAGCCATTTCGTAAC
>CAZBOT010000044.1:0-5175 GCA_964493575.1 uncultured Candidatus Saccharibacteria bacterium
ATTCAGCTTCTTGGCTTGCCCAAACTGCCAGTTTTAAACCAGCTGCGGCAGGAGCTGACCCCGGCGGCGGCGGTGGCGGCTCACCTTAAGATATGGTTTATAAGACGGTCTAGAGACCGTCTTTTTTATTTGGATAATTCAAGGTTAATAAGGTATAATAAATTAACTTTTTGAGTAAATTGATACAAAAATACTCCCAATATTTAAAAAAATAACTCGATTATTTAGCGGTTCCTCTCAAGCAAAGATTTTGGTTGTACTAGCTTGGGGTTTTGTTATTTGTGTTGCGTTATCCGTTGCTCAATATACTTATTCCCAATTTGATTTAGATGTGAGTGCAGTGGTTGGTAGTCCCACACCGCCAGGCGGTGGCGGTGGGACCGGGACAATTATTGGGGCTACTGTGGTAATGAGTGGTTGGGCTTTTCCTGGAGCAAAACTCACTTTATTGAAAGATGGTTCTATTGCTACTTCTTTGATTGCCAACCCAGACGGTAGTTTCCAAATCACTTTAAATGGACTCAGCTATGGGAACTATCAGTTATCAATTTACGCAGAAGACCCTAAAGGAATAATCTCTAGCCCTCACGTTATAAATCTGTTAGCAAATAGTAATCAACCGTATAACTTTTCGAATATAATTATTCCACCAACTATATTTGTAAGTCCAACAGTAGTAGCGGTTGGTAGTTCGTATGCTGTATCTGGTTATGCTCCGGCCAATAGCACGGTAAGCGTAGAGATTCCAACTTTGCCAACTTTAGGGAGCACCACGGCTAATGCACAAGGTTATTATGAGATCAGTCTCAATGCAAATTTACCTCCAGGTTTATATGGTTTACGAACCAAAGCTAATTTGAATGGTTATGGTAGTTTTTATAGCCGTCCGGTCACCGTAAATTTTTATTTAGGTGAGCCAGGGCAGCCCCCAGTGATTCCGCCGCCACCCGCACAGCTTGGCCTTTGTGTTGACTATAATAAAGATCGACGAGTTAATTTAATTGATTTTTCCATTCTGCTGTTCTGGTTTGGTAAACCTGCCGCTCCACCCACCATTGATTGTAACCGCGATAATGTGATAGATATTAAAGACTTTTCAATATTAATGTATTTCTGGACAGGATGATTTGTAGAACTGTCATCCTGAGGCTTAGCCGAAGGATCTCAAGTAGCTAGATTGATCCACTTCGGGTTATAACTAGTGATAAGCTTCTCTTTCTTATATCTTTTCCAACCTTTAATTCTTTTCTCCGATGCTATAGTTTCAATAACATTACTAAATTCTGAAATATAGACTAATTTATTCAATTTATATTTACTAGTGAACTCAGAATCCATGCCATTCCGGTGCTCTTAAATTCGTCTTGTAATGTTATTAGTAACTCCAACATATAAAACTTTATTGGTTTTATTAGCTAGAATATATACAAAGTAATGTTTAGATGAGATTCTTCGCATACGCTCAGAATGACATAGTGAACTAAATTTTGTTTAAAATAATGCTCAATATTAAACTAAAATTATTTATTGCAATCGGGTTAATATTTTGTGGACTTCTTCCAAGTTCAGTTTTGGCAATGGAGATGTCCTTTGAACCTGCTAATGTTTCTAGTACACAAGACCAAGCTTTTACAACAACCGTAGTAGTGAATACCGATGGTGAAAGTATCAACGCTGTAGACGGGACTTTAAGCGTTTCTCCGGAACTAGCCGAAGGATTAGCTATCTCAGATAGCGGTTCAATTGTAACTTATTGGGTAAAGCAACCAATTTACGATAAAGCCACCCAAACTATCCAGTTTAGCGGTACTATTCCAGGCGGTTATCAAGGCCAAGCCGGTATTTTGTTTAGCATAATCATCCAACCTTACTCTGGCAAAAGCCTAGATAATGCGATTTCCATTGGCGAAGCTAAGGCTTATTTAAATGATGGGTTGGGAACTCAGGCCAATGTTCAGACCAAGCAATTTTTAATTACCAGTCAAGGAAGCGGTCCGGTGGATACAGAGATTGCAAGTCAGTTATACTTAAATGAGAATAGACCAGATAATATTCCACCAGAAATTTTTAGCCCGCAGTTGGCTCAAGATGAACGCGTCTTTGATGGGAAATGGTTTGTGAACTTTGCCACAACCGACAAGCAGAGCGGCATAGATTATTATGAAGTTCAAGAAACTCGTAGTGGGAGCTTGGATGCAGGTCAGTGGAAACGTGCAGAAAGTCCTTACTTGTTAACCGATCAGGATCTACATAGTTATATTTATATTGTCGCTGTAGATAGACAAGGCAATGAACGGATGATTAAAGTTAATCCACGGCGCCCGTTAACTTGGTGGCAATCAAACGAGAAAAATTTTGTGATTGGCGGAATATTGCTAATTTTAATAATTGGTGGTTTGGTATCTTTGAAGCGGTTTCAAAACAAAAAATTATGAGCTTAATAAAACCACTTAACCTAATAAAACTATCACTCATCTTGCTGTTAGCAAGCGGTTTGTGGTTTGCTTGGATAAGTTTTGCCCATGCTGCCAATTTTTTGATTAGTCCATCGAGTGGAACTTATAGCGTAGGGAGTACATTCGATGTTTCAGTCTTAGTTGATACTAAAGGACAAGAAATCAATGCATTGCAAATGCAATTGTCTTTCCCTCCTGATAAATTACAACTCGTTTCTCCATCAGCAGGTAGTTCGGTAATCGAAATTTACACCACTCCGCCGCGTTTTAATAACACTACCGGTATAGTAGATATTATTGGTGGAATCCCCAATGGTATCAATGTAAAGAGTGGTTTAGTTAGCAAGCTAACTTTTAGAGTTAAGAGTGTTGGTCAAGCGAGCTTACGCTTTACTGGTGATTCGCAAATATTGTTGAATGATGGTCGCGGCACTAATGTTTTAGAGAATACCTTAGGGGCAACTTTTAAACTAGAATTACCTCCACAGCAGGGGCCGCTAGTTATCTCCGATACTCACCCAAATCAAGACGAATGGTACCAGAACGATGATGTGGGTTTACGTTGGGATGTAGGGCTGCCGCCAGCCGACAATTATAGTTACACAGTGAGTACTAATCCGGAAGATGTGCCTGATGACACCCCGGAGGGTGCTGCCACCTCCACGAATTATAAGCAGATGCCGAGCGGTATTAACTATTTTCATATCAAAGCTTTTCGTGAAGGTCGTTGGGGTGGTATTAGTCATTACAGTATAAAAATTGATATCCAGCCACCTGCTGAGTTTGTGATTGCTGTTTTGCCGTCAATTCACACCAATGTTACTACACCAATCTTTGAATTTCAAACAACCGATTCATTATCAGGTTTGGATAGGTATGAACTAAAAATTATTCCGCTCAAGGTTGAGGGGAGGACCAATTCAACTCCTACTGAACAATTGTTTGAAGAAACCACCAGCCCATATAAAAGCATCGACTTAGCCTATGGTAGTTATGATGTAATCGTACGGGCTTATGACAAGGCTGGTAATATCCGTGAGTCAACACGGCGTGTCGAAATCTCCAATTCACTGTTTTGGTTTATGACGTCAGATGGAGTAACTTTGCCGTTTAGACAGTTCTTGCGTTGGCCAGTGGTGTTTGGTTTATTGTTCTTCTTATTGTTACTCCTGTTGGTAATTGCTTACATTCTACGAAAGTGGTACAAGCTGGCTCATGAAAAAGTTGTAGCGAATCAGCTACCACAAACTATTTCACAACAGCTTGATGAATTGCAAAAGTATCGTTCGCGTTATGGTAAAATTGTTGCCGTACTTTTGGCTGTGATCATTAGCACACAGCTGGTCGGGAATACAGTTTTCGCTCAAGCCCCTACACCAATTGATGAAACTACTCCACAACAAGTTAGTACAGAAGACCAAACTCCTCAGTTATCTGTAAGTGATGAGAAAAATGAATTCACCCCGCCGGTAATTATTAGTTACTCAGCAAACATTAAAGATGATGAACTGTTCTATGTCTCTGGTCGTACTACAGAGTCCAATCAAGAAGTGGTAGTTCACTTGCAGAGCATGGTGGATGGTAATGCTTATGATTTTGTAACCCAATCTGATAAGCGAGGGGATTGGACTTATCGTCACCAAGATTTCTTAGAAGGTGGCCGTTACATATTATGGGCCCATGTTCGAGAGAACGGTCAATTATCCAGCCCGAGTCCGCAAGTGGAAATGGATGTAAAACCTATCGCGATCAATTGGGGCAATTCGCGTATTACTTACCAAAGTTTATATGTTGGGATAATTGCTGCGTTATTACTTCTCCTGCTGGGCTTGATTGCCTACATTATTATCCATGCTCTTTTAGTACATCGCCGCCGCCGTCAATTTGCTCATGGCTTAAGACAAGCTGAGGATTCAATCAAACGAGGGTTCATCGCTTTGCGTCGTGACATCGAAGCGGAATTATTGCTAATTAAACAAGCCCATTTACCAGCTGACCTCGCTGGGGAGCAGAAAGTTCGTCAGGAACAATTAGAAAACGATTTGCGTAACATTGAACAATTAGTAGGAAAAGAGATGTGGGAAGTGGAGACTTTTGAAAAACTTCCTGGCTCAAGTTAGGGATGATAAAATAATCACATGGAAGAAACTAATTATAAGGCCATGGCAGTAGTTGCTATTATTGTAGTTGCCTTGTTTGCAGGCGGTCTGTATTATGTGATTTCTGAAAGTAATAATCGTGCTGTTGCCCTAAATTTAGTAAGAGAATATCTAAAAGCTGATCCCTCCGAACAAGTCGCTTTAGAAGCAGAGATTAGACAACGGATAGATAAACCCCCAATTGCTATGACTAGTCGCGCCAGCTTTGATTCTTTTGAACAATTAGTCGCAAACGCCAAAGCTTGTGAAAGTTATGCAGTTATGACAACGTTTGGGCCAAGAGGAAAAGAAACTAACACCGACGAAGCTTGGCGTCATTGCATGGACAATCCCGAAGTCCTGCAGCAAAAATGAAAGCTTTAAAAAGAAACCCCGCACTTGTTGCGGGGTCTTTTATTACTTCGGCCAGTTAGCTGTGAGGAGAAGTTTTTCTTCGACTAATTTTTGCTCTACTAGTTGTTGCCAAATTACTTCGGTAACAAACGGCATGAAAGGATGGAGGAGTCTTAAGGTGTTAGTTAGCACATGTAGTAAAATTGCTTGAGTGTTTTCTTTTTGAC
>CAZBOT010000044.1:5275-16372 GCA_964493575.1 uncultured Candidatus Saccharibacteria bacterium
TCATTACCAGCGGCAGTAGAAAAGATTAAAGCAAAACGTAGCGCATCAGTGCCGTATGTATCAATCACACCAAGCGGATCAATTACATTGCCTTTGCTCTTACTCATCTTTTGACGGTCCTTATCGCGAACCAAGCCGTGCAAGAACACAGTTTCAAATGGAGGTTTGCCTGTGCGGTAGTAAGACAACATGATCATGCGCGCTACCCAAAAGAACAAAATATCCCAGCCTGTTTCCATAACATTGGTAGGGAAGAACGTGTCCAGATCTTTGGTGCCATTTTTGGCATCATTGGCCATCAAAGTGGCATATGGCCACTGCCCAGAAGAGAACCAAGTATCAAAGGTGTCTGGGTCGGCAATTAGCTTGCTAGATGAGCATTTTGGACACTCTGAGAGGCTATTTTCGGTGTCAATAACCGTTTCCCCACATTCCCCGCAGTATTTGGCCGGAATCGGAATTCCCCACCAAATTTGGCGAGAAATCGGCCAATCTCGAATGTTTTCCATCCAGTGGAAAAAGGTCTTTTGGAAGCGGGGATTAAGGATTTTAACTTCGCCATTTTTCACTCCAGAAACTGCCATATCGCGCAAGCTAGGACGGCCATCCGGCAGTTCTTTGGTCATGGCAATATACCACTGATCAATTACTTGAGGTTCAATGATGTTGCTACACTTATAACAAAGTTGAACATTGTGTTTGTAATTTTCTTCAGTCTTATCTTCTAGGAGCAAACCTTTTTCACGAAGCTTATCTACAATCTTGGGACGAGCCTCCGCAATTTTCATACCAGCAAATTCGCCCGCAATCGGGAGCAGTTTGCCGCGCAAATCAATGACTTGTTCAAATTCTAAATCATGGCGTTTGGCGATTTCAAAATCAGTGGCATCATGCCATGGAGTGATAGTCATTACGCCAGTTCCAAATTCCATATCAATGGCATCATCTTTGATGATAGTTGCGGTCACCGGACCGTTAATCCATTCAACTTCAATTTGCTGACCGTCTTTGTATTGGGCATAGCGTTTGTCATCAGGATGCATAACTACATATTTATCGCCGAACTTGGTTTCTGGTCGAGCAGTTCCAATTACAAATGGACCATACTGTAAATAGTAAAAAGGGTCTTGGCGCTCTTCGTATTTAGTTTCTAAGTCAGCCAGGTTGGTTTGATGTTTAACACACCAATTACAAATTCGCCCGCTGCGATAAACTAAACCATCGTCGTACATTTTTTTGAAGGTATCGTAAACAACCTTCACAACTTCGGGGTCAAGCGTGAAAGTATTGCGACTCCAATCGCAGGAAATACCAAGGCGCTTAATACCTTCTTCACTTATATGTTTGTTATCTTGAACGAAGTCCCAAATTTCTTGGTAGAATTCCTCCCGTTCCATACCAAAGCGACTGCGCTTTTCTTTCTCGAGTTTCTTTTCAAATACTACCTGGGTTTCAAAACCAGCGTGATCAGTACCAGGCAGGTAAAGCGCGCGGCGACCTTGCATGCGTTGCCAGCGAATTAAAATATCTTGAATGGTTAAACCCAAGGCATGACCAACATGCATTGGCGCGTTGGCGTTCGGCGGCGGCATGATAATCGTAAACGGCTTGCTAGGGTTTTCTAAATTGTCTGGATTAAAAAAACCAGATTCTTGCCAAAGTTGGTAGATATCGGTTTCGTGTCGCGACGCATCGTAATTTTTTTCCATTTCAGTCATGAATAAATTATGCCATATTTAAGCGATTTAAAGCAACTCCCAAGCTGGGTTAGCGGAAACTTTAGCAGCGGCAATAGGTTTGATCCCACTACGTAAATTAAAGTATGCAGCAAGCGCGATCATTTGCGCATTATCACCACAGAGCTCTTGATTTGGTACCAGAAAATTGATTTTTTGTTGCTCGGCCAGTTTGGTTAATGCTTCACGTAGGGCTTTGTTGGCAGCAACGCCCCCAGCTAAGGTTACGGTTTTGCATTTGTATTGCTTGATTGCCCGAATAGCTTTTTGAACCAACACATCAACTACTGCATTTTCGAATGACATTGCTATGTCGGCTTTGTGTTGCTTGGTAAGTGGCCTTCTTTGTTTATCTAAATAATAGAGTACCGCTGTTTTGAGACCCGCGAAGGAGAAATTAAAATTCTTGTCATGAAGCATTGGTCTTGGGAAATTCAAGTCAGTTTTTCCCTGAGCAGCAAGTTTAGAGATTTCGGGCCCACCAGGATAGGGGAGATTTAACAGCCTAGCGACTTTATCAAAAGCTTCTCCTGCGGCGTCATCAACTGTTTGCCCAATTACTTTATAATTCGCAAAGTCTTTCATTAATAAAAACATGGTGTGCCCACCAGAAACAATAATTGCTAGTGCGGGGAACTTTGCCTTGCTTGGTTCATGAGCAAAAGCGGAATAAACATGACCACTCATATGATTAGTTGGAAGTAATGGAATGTTAGCTGAAGCAGATAGACCTTTGGCAAATTCTGTTCCCACAATCAAAGATACCACTAGCCCTGGACCACTAGTTACGGCTAAATAGTCTAGGTCTGTTAAATTAACCTTGGCATTTTTTAAGGCAGTTTTGCTAACAGGGAGAATATTTTCTATATGAGCCCTGGCAGCAACTTCTGGTACTACCCCGCCAGTCTTTTGGTGAATTTTAATTTGCGACTTGATAACGGAAGAAAGGAATTTAAAGTTTGGCTTGGGCGACTTTAAATCACCGCTCAGCACGCTGGCTGCGGTTTCATCACAACTTGTTTCAATGGCAAGGATTTTTATTGGCTTCATGGTTCAGAAAAAAATGTCATCCCGGCGGCTACAAGCGACAAAGTCGCGCGGGCCAGCCGGGATCTATATGTAGATATTATACCGATATTTACGCAAAACAAAAACCACTAAAATCAGTGGCTTTTGTATGCATACAAAATTACATGCTAGCAGAAGATGAACTGCTGCCTTTCATACTGTTTACTGCAACTAGAATTGCAGACAAACCAACGAGGATGTAAACGATATTAGCAATTGTGCTTTCACCAAGGATAGTAGAAACTAAGTTGAAGTCGAATGCACCAACTAAGCCCCAGTTCAATCCACCAACAACTACCAAGATCATTGCGATCATATTTATAGCTTTCAAAACTCTCACCCCCTTTCATAAGTAAGATATTTTCTAATTCAATTATAGCATTTTTATGAGGAATCAACTATTAGTTGGGGATAATTAGAGAAATGTTATAATTAGATTAGGATGAAATTACAAAAATTAAGACAAATAGTTTGGCAACATTTGTATCCGATTTGGCCACAGATTGAACACTTCTTTTTATTTATTCACGGTAACCGGAGACAGCCATATAAGTTGGGTTGGTTAGTTGAAGGGGAAACTCTTGCAACTTTAAAAACCCACCTTGCTTCAAAGTGGGGGTTTGGTAATCACTTTGTAGCTTGGGAGGATAAGGACCAAGTTTTATCATGGAGAAAGTTAGATGGATTTGAAAATCAATATCACTTGCGTGTGTTCAGTGATGGTGAAATTCGGGGTCATTATGAGTACACACCAGAGTCAACAGCATTGATGCACCTAATGAGGGCCAGATATGAGGCCAGGACAAAAGAATTTATAAAGTTCTTAGGACCATTTTTGTCTCATAAGAAAACTCAGCACAGACTCCGACCAGATTTTATTTCCCGTAAAAAAATCCCCGAAGTTACTTTCAGTCCAGTTAAACAATGAACCCGAGCTAGTCTCGGGTTTATTGTTGGTAGCGCTGTTTTGACGATTGGAAAACTTATTTGGCTTTGGTTAGGGAGCTATATTCGCGCTTTACGCAGGTAGTTAGCTATGTGAGTTGAAAACTTAATTAATTTCATGCCAGCAAAGAAGATCAGTACAATGCCAGCGAATAATCATCATTATTATTACAATAACTAATATTGCAAATAAAATATATTTACCATTCCCGCCAAATATTCTTTGGATGTCTTCTGGGGTAAAACCTTGTCTCATATACTATAGTATAATACTTTTATTTAAGCGAGTATAGTTTTCTGTCTTCGCTGGTCTCGGCGAAATTGTGATTTTGGAAAACCAACTCCTCATTAATAAAACCAAATCAAAAACACCCTTTCGGGTGATTGAAGTTTAGCTGGTAGGCAAGAACATGACCATTGGAAAACTTATTTGGCTTTAATAAGAGAAATATATGGATGCTTAATTCAGGTGGGTACCAAGCAGGGTTGAAAACCGACTTACTTAATAGATTGACGCGATTTGCATTGACAAAATTATCTTTATTTACTATCTTTATGAGTCCGAAACATTTGGGCCAGTTCGTAGAGCGAACTGATTAGAGAGAATACAATTAGAAAAAAAAGAGACAACTGTCTCTAAGGAGGGTTCATGATAGGTTGGATTAAACGGAAAGCTAGTAAATATTTAGAGCTGCTCCTTGGACTATTGCCGCCGAGGAAGAAGGAAAGCGAGTTGATAAAGCTGGCTCAGGCCATTCGCAAAGGAGAAGCGTTAAGATGGCAGTATTCTGCAACGCCTCAAGTACTTACCTTTAACTCTCAGAAAGAATCATTGGATTATGATATGAAAAAGGTTCTCAATTGGCACCTTATGCGAGCGGACCAGGGAGAGTTAAATAAGTCGGTAGAGGAATTCCGAATTTTTTTCAAAAATAAACCTAGTGATTTATCCAAAAGTGAATTTAATTTGCTGGTTGAGTCCAAGGCAGAAGAATTGCGGATTAAAGTTGAGGAATTCTATAACAAATGGGAAGATACTATCAAGCCTGAGTATATCCAGGTAATAATGAACTATGACCCCGAAGCAGGGCCGGATTGAAATACATCCGGCTTTATTTTTTTCAACAAAAAACATCACCAAAGTTGGTGATGCATTTTTTGTAGCGCTACGGGGAATTCCGCCTCGGCTGTCTGCTGACAGCCTCGTTGCCCGGGGTTGCGGAAACCTGCCACTGGCAGCTTTCCGATCGTTCGCTTTCAGTTTTCTCTGCAGAGAAAACTTCTGCTCACTTCTCCGCCAGCTGGCGGACCGTTCGATTCCTCTATATCTTTACCAATAAAAAATCCCGAGACAAGCTCAGAATTTTTTATTGGTAGGCCAGAACGGGAAACATGTAGAACGCAAATAAGATGGATTAAGAAAATAGTGGCTTATGTAATGGGAAATTCGTCTTCAGAATTTGCAAATTATGGTGTGATAGTTACCAACCCTCAAAAATTAGTATGAGGGCCTATTTGTAGGTTGATGCGAGTGTTGAAGTAATAGAGTCTAGATCAGTTAGTTTTTGACCACGATCTACTTCCAAGATTACTTCGTTTAGCCAGGTTGTATTGATAACGAAAGTATTAGATTTAGCAGACTTCCCGAAGTGTAAGTTGCTGTACTTAGCCGAGACCAAAATAGGTGTAATGTAGAGATCTTTCTTTAGGTTTTCTAACAAGAAGTCATGTAGGGCTTTCGCAAGTCCTTTAATTTGCTTGATTGGTTTGGCCGAGCTAGTGATGTTAGAAGCATTGATTCGAGTTTTGCATTCAATGGCGAAAACCTTGTTTTTCCCAACAACCACAAAATCAATATCACCGTAACTATTTGGTAAGAGAATGTGTGGGAAAATTGAATACCCATCCGGAAGTTTCATCAACTCTTTTTGCACTTTAAGCTCACTTCCTGATCCTATAGCGAAGTTTAGAGCCCCAGTATCCGACTTAGAATGTTCTCGCCATAAGAAGAAGAGTAGAGGACCGAAAATTATTAGTGACGCGATTGCGAAGTATACATCGAATGATTTCTCAATATTAATTTGTATCAGCTTGTTAATCGTAAAAGCGCCTAAAGCGAAATAAGAAATGGCAGCGCCCGCGAGAATTAGGTAGTTATAAAAAGCGTATTTGTTCTTGTGAGGATGTAAGTAAGCCAACTTAGTTAGTTTGATTTAGCAATTATCTTAGAGTCTCTTCGCACACATTAATATCCAAGTCAGATCTGAATTTACAATTCTTTCCGCATTCATAGTCGTAGTCGTACGAGTTAATACCAGCGGGTACTTGAGCGTTTACCCAGGACCGGCATTCTTCGATGGAGCCGAGTTGAGGGCTTTGAGTGTAACGAGTTAGATCAGCTCGGTTAGGGTAGTAGAAGCCAACCCATTTATCAGGAGTTAGTTTGAAGTAAGCGAAGAGTGCGATTATTACTATCGCTATGGTTAAAAAAGAGGTTTGAGTTTTCGTAATCATACGAATTGTTCTTAAGGATTATTCACAAGCAATACCATCTTTGTCTCTATCGAGGCCATAGATGTCTGAACCAATCACGGTGATTGGACCAGAGACGTATGCTGGGCCATCACCTGAACCACCCGCGCAGTCAACATCACTGGCTATTGGAACACACCCAGAGTAGTTAGGATCGCAGTTAGATTTTGGTTGACTAACTACTTTTGGAGTTTCTTGCTTTGGCTGTGACGGTTGACTTACTGGAAGAGCGGCTGGAACAGGGGCAGGGTTGGTTTCTTCTTCGTGTTCTGGTTCGTTGTTCTCTCGTTGTTGTTCTGACTGTTCAGTTTCCGGTTCAAGAAGTTCAGTAGACCCATCAATGTTTTCAGGTTCACTCTGTGTGGTTGGTTCAACGAAGTTATTTAATTCATTTGGATTTGCAGGATGATTTTCAGTAGGTGTTGCTACTACCAGGCCGGCTAACAGAACCAGCACTGCAATAGCCGTTACCGGTTTGGGAATAGTTCTTCCAGATCGTCTTTGCGCAAAATTGTAGATGGGTGGAATCGCAATTCCTGCAATTAGAAACGAAAAGATAGCAGCGGCTGGGTGTGCGAAGTTAGTAATTCCAATAAGAACTAAGAGGATCCCGAGGATCCAGCGGATCACATAGAGGACCCGGCGAAGTACGTTCATCGTGGGTAGTATTAATGAAAAAATAATTAACTATTGGTCTAATTCCGGTGATTCTTTTAATTGAGGTTTGTCAATTCCCAGAACTAATATTTTCATTTGCGTTCGATATGCAATTAAGCGGCTATTAACTGAAAGTAAATCTTTACTAAGCTGTTGATAGGATGGATATTTGGTTTGGAGTGCTTGAGGATCGACATCATCAGGAGAGCTTTTGAGAGCCCTTTCCCACCAGTGACGGAACCTTGCTTGCCAGGATGTTAAATGTGGTCTTAAGCCATCGTTTAGTACGTCAATTGATAGCTGGATTATCTGTCTAGTACTTTCATCATTTAGTTTCTGAACTGGAATATCTTTTATCAGATCACGGGTGATTGAGAAGAAGCTATACCATGATTCATAAATTTCAATTATGACATCGTCATTAAGATCGATTGTTAGCCCAATTTTACGGGTACTTAATTCAACCCATATTGCGTAGGCGATTTCTCGGTCTTTAACGTTTGGCTTAAGAATGATTTTTCCGTTACCCAATCCAAACTCTGCTCTATCAATCTCATATTTGGGTGAGTGGTTTGATCGGAAGATTTGAATAATAGAATAAAAAAGTAATATACCCAGACAAATCATCAGGACGGTAAAAGTGTCGATCGAGACTACCAGGGTTAGATTTTTTAGCAATGCAATTGAAAAAAGTGGGTCTGGTATCATGGGAGATTATTAGTGTATTGTGGATGATTATTTACAATTAGTTCTGCATGGGTGTCTCGCTTTTCGTAAGCATTTCTAATAATCTCAGGCATGGTTGCCGTTTCGAAGCTCGGGTACATTCCAGGCCAGAAATATAAATCAGCGTATCCGCTCTGTAGATTTGCAGCTGTTCTTGGATGCAAGTAAGGATAGATTAGAGATTCGTTATAATTACCATTCATATCAAATGGGCTAGCAGGGAATGTTGGTAAAAGTAAAATGGCGAGGCCTTTATAATTCCCAACTTTGCGGCTTAAAGCTGCTGAAATTTCCCAATCAACAAATTTGCGTTTATAAGTATTAGCTCCGTATAGCGCGAAAACAACACTTGCATTGACTACATGTTCTTGCTGGATGAGTCGTTTAATGTGTTCATCAGAATTACTTGGGTCTATGTCTCCAAGATCAACAGATGAACTTTGAAAATGATCACTGAATCTTTGATCAAATTCTTGGCGGTACAATTCATCGTCGTGGTGGAAAGTTACAAATACACGATGTTTTTGAGTTATTGGCGGGAGCATTCTTAGATCGGTTAATGAATTAAACAAAATCAGCAACCCTAGAAAGGGTTGCTGATTTTGATTCCCAATAAACTTGGGCAGATTCGAAAACGGCGCTTACGGTAAGTGTCTGAGAGCAGTTCTGAGCTGCAGAATTGTGATTTTCGAAGGAGCGCGCAATCCCATTGCGCTTGAGTCTAAACATATTAATTTTAGGTTTAGTTTTAACATCTGCTTTGTTTTCTATAACTTACAGGAATTCTAGCACTCTGTCAAGGTGAGTGACAGTGCACCACCTTTTCTTAAGTCTCTACTTTTTCTTGGCAGACATAAACTCTTCTCGGCCCATAAGGGACGACATGTCCTTCATGCGGTCCAGGAAAACTTTCCCGTCTAGATGATCAATCTCATGTTGGATCACTCGGGCAAGAAGTCCTGTTGCGGTAAGGTGGAATCTTTCACCTTCCTCATCTAACGCCGATACTATGACCTGGCGGTGCCTTGGCACTTTACCAAATAATCCGGATTCAGCTACACTACCACAGCCTTCATACCTAGCTTCCATAGTTTTTGATCTCTGAATAATTTTTGGGTTTATAAATACTCGCAAAGGGTCCAAGTCAGAGGAGTGGAGCTTGCGTCTTGTTGAAGTCTTTTTGATCTCACTTACAAATATTCTTAAGGGCACACTGATCTGCGGGGCAGCCATTCCAACCAAGTGATGATGACGCATTGAGTCGACGAGATCGCGTACTATAGTCCTTACAGATTTTAGATTTTTTACTGGTCTTGATTTGGAACGGATGACGGGATCTCCGATCTGTGTGGTGCGGGGGATGATCATAGGGTTGTATTAATATACAGTAATCTTACTTTGTAAAGCTCTTGCCGTAAACCCTTATAAATGTTATAGTTAGCCCACTTTTCAGGCCTACCCAAACAGCTTGTTTCTCGCGCAGAAGGGGACGCGGGATGGAAGCATCCTAGCCTCAAAAATTAGGAGGAAAATATGAAGAAGTTGTGTCTAATAGCTTACTTCATCTTCACGTTTGGTTTAATTTTTTGGCTGCCTCATTCAGGTTTGCATACAGGGGAAACACTTTCCAAGTGGCAACTGTTCCATGTCGTATTTACGACAACGATATTTCCCATGGTTGGTATTTCCCTAGGAATGAGTTTTGCATCTTTGTTGTATGCGAAACTGATAAAGGTAAATTTACCACCAAGATCAATATTGTCGCTTACGGTCGCAATAACATCGTGCTCACTGGCGACTGAATTATTGATGGCAGATATCTATAGACAGATAATTAACTTTCTTGAGGTTGATCATCTAACGGAAATAACATCCATCTTGCTCCTGAATGTAGTCCCAGCTTGGGTGACTTTCTTTGCTTTCAGGAAGATTTACTTGCTGTCAAATGCGGTACGAGCTGCAAATGAACAGGGGTCTTAGACCAGAGGTAGAATGTCTACGTAGGACCGAGGAAACCTACACACACAATTGCTAAAGCGCAATAATAATGTCCAGCATAAGCGTCTCATTGAGGCGTTTTTGTTTTGTGCCTATTGCCATAACCCCTTATAAATGTTATAGTTAGCGGTGCTCTGAACCTACCAAATGGCTTGTATCTCGCGCAGAAGGGAACGCGGGATGGAAGTATCACTACTTAAGACCGCAATCTCATAAGGAGGATAACTGCTATGAAAAGTGCGGCAGAACCTTTCACTCTCAAAGAAGCTGAATCTAAATTGCAACAGAAGGTTGTGACCACGATTGAGTTCGCTGGTGTGTGGATTTACACGCCAGGTGTAGTGATCGGTATCCAGAAGCTAGATGGCAAGAATGGTTATATGGTTCTAGTGAAATGGGATCATAGCCGCGGCCGACCGAAGGATGCGAAGCCGATTGATTTTTATACAAAGATTAGCCGGTTCCAGAAGAATGGTTACAGGGAAACATTAAGGGAAGTCTCAAGCTGGAGAAGCATGAGATCGATCTGGGCTCGGTTCAGAGGATAAGAGATAACCCAGCCTACTCGATCGCAGATAATGCGCTGAATGCAAGAACGACATTGAACCGGTAAAGGAGAGTAACAATGAATTCATTTTGGATTAGCCTACTGTCGGTCTTGGCACTGACTCTACTAATAGGTATTGTTGCTGCAATAACTCGAAGTACTGAGTTGGCGGGAATATTTATTGCGTTGACCTTTATGGTCGCAGCGGCTAGCTTGATTGCTCAATCATTGCCAGCTGAAGTTGTGGATGATCATTAATATATAGATTCGTCGCCGATAACAACGGTTGTGAGTCTTTTGAAACGTCAGTAATGGCGTTTCTTTTTATTTCCATAATTCTGTGGATACCTACTCTGTTTAAATGATTCCATCGGCGCTACGCTGAGTGCATGAAAGACTTCAGAATGAGTGATGTTCCTTGGAACTTCTCTGAGGACTCAATCGCCGAGATATTCCCTGAACTAAAAACTGAACAGAGAGCTGAAGCAGCGGAAAACCTTTCTCATTATTTTAGAGTTGTCTCAGAGATCTATGATGAGCTTCAAGCTAAAGGTAATCTCGAGGAGGTACTTCTTAGAGCACAGTGGGAGAAAAGGAACCTTAACAAACCCGCGTCGCAAAATATATCTCAAGAAAACGACGGAACCTCGAACCCCATCCGTGAATCGAACGAATCCACCTCTTAAATAAGCGGAGCATCCTACGATTTTACTTTTTATGTCGTAATGCGTGATTTTTTTCAAAAAACGTTTTGCGACACGAGGCAAGAATTCCCTTTATTTTAGATAAAAAAAGAACCCCTTTCGGGGAACTTTGTGAATACTTTTTTCAAATGGTAGCGCTACGGGGAATCGAACCCCGATTACCAGGATGAAAACCTGGCGTCCT
>CAZBOT010000045.1:0-16267 GCA_964493575.1 uncultured Candidatus Saccharibacteria bacterium
CCGAGAATTAAAATCACTGACGCGATTTTTTGAACGAAATGATTAGACATATTCAATTTTATTTTGATTTTTGTTTCAGAAATTCTGTATTTCTAGTATTATTATATCAGAAATTTATCATTTTGACAAGGGCATGAACACTAAAAATATTGTCGTGATGTTCGCATCACTGTCGCTTCTCTTCGCCGGCTGTAATGGACCAACTTTTACGCAGCCAACTCGGCCAAGTTTCCAAAAGTCGGACCAAACCCAAGCACTCTATAGCAAACCAATTTTGATTAATGGGAAAACTATTAATGTCCAGCTCGTAAATACTGATGAGTCTCGAGCACAAGGATTGTCTGGTCGTGAATCATTACAAGATGGTCAGGGAATGTTGTTTGACTTCACCAACACTTCATTTAACAAGCCGAGTTTTTGGATGAAAGATATGAAATTTTCTATTGATATAATTTGGATTAACAATCAAACTATCGTTGGTATCACTCCGAACATTCCTACACCAACCTCACCAACAAATTTACCTACCTACCCTCCCCCTTCAAACATTACACATGTCCTCGAAGTTCCAAGCGGATATAGCGAGCGAGCTAATATCAAAGTTGGTGACACAATTAAAATTTAAAACTCCCTTGCGGGAGTTTTTAAACATCAAGATGATGGTACAATTCGATCCACTGCTCAATGGTAAGTTGTTGTGGCCTTGCTGTGGCTGCAATTTTTAGTTCGGATAAAATCTGGATTGTGACTTCTTTACTCAGACCGAGATTATTAGTGAGCGTGTTATGAATTTGTTTTCGTTTTCCTGCGAAGCAAGCTTTCAAAATTCTGAAAAATTTCTTTTCATCTTGAATTTTATATTTTGGTGTCTTGTAAAGCTTAATATTAATGACCGCGCTATCAACTTTGGGTTTAGGATGAAACTTATATGCGGGCACAACTGTGACCAACTCCGCTTCTCCGTACAACTGAACTGACAACGCTAACAAGTTTAACTGACCCGGTTTGGCCACAACATTTTGCGCGACTTCTTTTTGAATCAACAAAGTTAAACTTTCTGGTTTGTTGTCCTGAGCCAAAAACAACTGAATAATTTTTCCGGTAATGTAGTACGGGATGTTAGCAACAACTTTGTAATTTTTTAACCCACTCGAATTAAAATTATATTTCAGTACATCCGTGAATTCATATTCAAGATTTTTGTATTGCTTCTTTAGAGTCCTTAATACTCTTTCGAACTGCTCATCTTTCTCTAAAGATAAAACTTGGGCACCACGTTGAAGTAATCGTTCGGTAAGGTTACCTATCCCTGGCCCAACTTCAACCACAGTATCTTTCTCTGTAACTTTGGCCGCATCAATCATGTCTTCTAAAATAGTTTCGTCCATTAAAAAATGCTGGCCATAAGTTTTATTTGGACTTAAGCCGTAGTGCTGTAATAAATTTTTGAGAGTTTCAATTGTCATTATTCAAATGGTTCATAACTGACATCGCTATCGCTTAATTGCCCAAAACTAGATGCGGCAGAGTTGATAGCTGATTCAGGCAGGGCATGCAAAATCCGTGATGGAGAATTGGATTGAAAACTGCCGTACATCTGCCGGCTTTGTGCATAAAGCAAGAACAAACGCTGACGCGCTCTGGTTAAACCAACATAAGCCAGACGAATCTCCTCGGCAAGCTCATTAGGGTTAAATAAGCTGTTAGTATGAGGCAAAATACCCTCTTCTAAGCCCACAAAGAATACAGTATCAAATTCCAAACCTTTAGCGGCGTGCAGCGTCATAAGTGTAACAGAATTTCGCTCATCATCCAGATTATCCAGATCGGTAATTAAGGCGACTTCTTCTAAAAAGGACTCCAAACCTTCTTGCCACGGCACATGGTCAAACTTAGCTGTGACATTGAACAGTTCCCGGACATTTTCTCGTCGGATTTCACCTTGATCAGTGCCATCTTGAAGAAACTTATCTATACCAGTCAATTTAACCAAAGTCTTAAGTACTTCGGAAAGAGTAATCGATGGGGCAATTCTTTGCACGGTTAACAAAATTTCCAAAAATTCTTTAAGACCTTGGGATTGTTTTGGCGGAAGTCTTAATTCAAAGCTGGCGTCACGAATGGTTTCAACGCTACTATCTTTAGGTAGACCAAGCATAAACTTTCGAATGGTCTCAAAAGATTTTTCCCCAATTCCGCGCGGCGGTAAATTTATGACCCTAGCCAAAGATAATAAGTCCAATGGGTTAACTACTAATCGCAAGTAAGCTAGCATGTCTTTAATTTCTTTACGCTCGTAATACTTTACGCCGCCAACAATGTGGTATGGAATTCCTGCTGCAATAAAAACTTCTTCTATTTCACGACTTTGGGCATGAGTTCGATACAACACAGCAAACTCATTTAATGAAGAATGGTCTTTGGGTAGTTGCGGAATCCCCAAATCACTCCGCAAACCTTTACCGCCACGCTGTTTAGCTAAAAATTTGTCTAAGATAGAAAACGGTTGCGTTGGTGCCTGTTCTTGTTCATACTCTAATTCATCGTCCTCACCAGAACTAAACTGCACAATCTTCTTTGCCACAAACACCGCTTCAGCGTGACCATCATAAACTTCTTTAATCACCACTTTATCGCCATCATGATTATCAGTCCAGAGAGTTTTCGGTTTTTGATCAGTGTTAAGTTCAATTACTTTCTGCGCTGCTGCTAAAATGTTTTTGGTCGAACGATAATTCTGTTCTAATTTAATAACCTGAGCATTGGGAAAATCTTTTTCAAAGTTCAAAATATTAGCTATGTTACTGCCACGAAAACCATAAATGCTTTGGGCATCATCACCTACTACAAAAATGTTTCCTGATTTGGCCAGCAAATGTAAAAACATATATTGCGCTTGGTTGGTGTCCTGATATTCATCAACTAAAATATATTGCCACCGCTCTTGGTATGCACGGAGTACCTCAGGAAAACTCTGAAACAAGATTATTGGCAACATTAGCAAATCATCAAAATCCACGCTGTTTTGACGAAACAGGTAATCTTGATAGCGCACGTACACTTGGTTCGCTAAATCACGGATATGGCCGTCAAGCCCCAGATCCATGTTGGCGGGAGTCTGAAGCAAATTCTTGGCAGAAGAAATATAAGCTCGAAACAAGTTTGGACCATATTGTTTGGGAATGTCTAAGTCCTTAAGAATGTCTTTCAGGATTTTAACCTGATCGTCACTATCGATAATTATAAAACTGGCACTATAGCCGAGCTTCGGAATATGCTTGCGCAGAATTCTCACACCAATCGAATGGAAAGTTCCCAGCAGAGGTTGACTTGCCAGTTTGCGGGAAGCCTGACCACTTAACAATTGATTAACGCGCCCTTGCATTTCCTTGGCAGCTTTATTGGTAAAGGTTACAGCTAAAATCTGGCCCGGCTGAAATAATCCTTGCTCTATAATATAAGCGATTCGATAGGTTAAAACCCTGGTCTTACCACTGCCAGCACCGGCCAAAACTAAAACCGGCCCCAAGGGAGCGGTGACTGCTGAATGCTGTGGTTGATTGAGTGAAGAGAGGTTCATTTCTACTAACATTATAGCATCAGATTTGTTACCCTAATCTTTCGTCTAATATTCGGAATTTTCCCTTTATTTAAGCGGATTGTGGAAAAAAATTGGCTTAGATATTGGCCTAAAATCAACTAATCCCCAACCCCACTTGTATGTTTCTAATTGTCCTGTTAGACTGGCTTAGTATCGGTGCTGAAGCAGTCGAATTTCAGCAAAAAACCCCTTTAAAATTCATCTTTTTTACTAAAATTAATCCAAATTTTTGGTAGCTCTCGGAGGGAAGTTTGCGTTCCTACGAATGCCCTAGAGCTGATCGAAAATAAGGTCGTATAAATTCCGGTAAATCAGTCTTTCGCACCTTTGATTTACCAGAAGGCTCAGCTATACCCGCTTCGCATTTAACCCAATACTTGATCAAAAAATTAAAACGATATTGGTTCATTAGCCAATACCTTTTTAAAAAACTATCTCACAGCTTAAAGGCCCATTATCCTCGTATTTCCAAGCTGTACACTGACCACCACCCATCGGTGCAACTCAATCAAAAACTTTCTGGTTGGGATTATAGTATTAACTTCTCCAGTGAAATCTTGGTTGGAGTTGTGGTACTAGTTGGCGCCATAATTAATGTGGTGATTTTTAATCCACTTTCTGCAGACTATAAACATAACGACAAGAGCCTGGCCAGCGAACTCCTTCGCAACCATACTAACCTCAACCCCCAATTAGCAGACAAGCAGGACACTATTAGCACTACAATTGCTAGTCACAGCATTTTTTCTCAAGCTATTGCTAGCAATGATGATCAATTTGGATCTGTGCTTGGTGCAACAGATACTCTGACCGAGCTCAATGATGAAGCTCAGATTGATGATAGTGGTATCACCAAACCAAACCCGGACAGTATTAAAAGTTTGGTAGAACGTCAGGTTACTATATATAAAACTCAACCGTTCGATACAGTCTATACTGTTGCCGAAAAATATGGTGTTTCTACCAAGACTATTCGAGAAACCAACAGTTTACCAAATAATGCATTATTGGCTGGGTGGGATCTGATTATTCCACCAGTGGATGGTATCGTGATTCAAGTTACCAACCCAAACCTTACCCTTACTGACGTTGCTGGTAAGTATAATGCTGACATTAATAAGATTGTTTCTTACAACGGTTTAGCTGATGCTGAAGATATGGTAGAACTAAACGGTTATTTAATTATTCCTGGTGGAAGTTTGCCACAAGCACAAGCACCTGCCCCTTCTACTTCTAATACTGCGAGTTCAACAACTAAGCCATCGGTACCTCGAGCATCTACTATTGCAGGTAACCACAAATTTGCTGCTGGTTATTGTACCGACTATGTTGCTCGCAAAGTTCCTGGTATTACCTGGGGTGGAAATGCTAACCGCTGGATTGCTAATTCTAAAGCGCAAGGCGCTACAGTCAACCGCTCTCCAGCTGCTGGTGCCATCCTCGTAACCAATGAAAATAATCGTTATGGCCACGTGGCATATATCGAAAGCGTAAGTGGTTCTAAAGTCACCATCAGTGAATGGAATTACGAAGGTCTGTACAAGAAAACAGTTCGTACACTCGATATTTCAGATAAACGTATTCAGGGTGTAATTCACCCAAAGTAAATTTGCCTAGATAATTTAAAACCGCCCTGAGCTTGTCGAAGGGCGGTTTATTAGTTAGTTATTACTGCTGAACCCGACCATTTTGACCATCGGGCAAAGCACTTGTTGATATATCCTGGCTATTTAACTTGATATCTTCGGAAGTAAAATCATCAACCCCCTTAAACTCAATGCCTCGCAATAGTTCGATCGCCTGCCCTACTTGTGAGCTAGACGGTGTGGCTCTTACGGTAAACTCCAGCGAACGTTCTGGTGTTAGTACACCACTGTGAGCGAGTAACTGACCTAACTCCCAGGTTAATCGTCCCGTAGTAGCATCAAACTTTACTAGATTCTTTTCACTTGCTGTTATTGTATTGGTATCCAAAGTTACTCCTACAGGGATCAAAGCTGTTAAGACACCATTGCGATAATCATTTGAGCTGTTTTTGAGACTAAGCTTTACTACAAAACTGCTTTGCTGGCCAACTTTCGGCGGTAATGCTCCGCCAGCGTGAGTCAAAGAACCAACTAATTGGGATGGGCTAGAAATTTTAAGTTCTATTTCTCCCCCAGCAATATACTGTTCATTCTGATTTGATTTGATCCGTGGGCGAATCTTGATAGTAAGATTTTTTGAATCTGTTGTAGTCGCAGGATTGGCTACATTAAACCGCAAACGCAAAGTCCCACTTCCACCAACTGGCAATTGTTCTAATAGAGGTGAGGACGAACCATTCCAAGTCACCAATTGATCAGACACAAAGCCTGAATCAGAATTGATCGAACCCGGCACAATACTCCCAGACTCTACCTCCGTTAATAACTGTAAGCCAGTATGCACAACATTGCTATTATTTTGAAACTTTACATCTACACTAACACTACTGCCTGGTTTAACAATCCCACCTTGTGCAGCTGTACTGACAGTCGCTTCCACAGATAATGCTTGTTGGCTAACTTCTATAGGATAAATATTACTAGACTGCGTAAAATAATCACCTTCCTCATCAGGCACCAAAAACTCTGCTACTAATTCATATTTTTGACCAATCTGAGTAGCACCGATGGTACCACTTACACTAATTTTCCCAGCTTGATTTGGAGCCAATGTTCCAATATTCCAAATATTATTACCAAGTGAAGCTGTCGGCTCACTTACTCCAACCTTAAAGGTGCTAGGGAAAGTGATTTGAATACGACTATTATCGATTGTTCGCGAAGAAGTATTTCGATAAGAAAGATCATAAGTTACCTGCTCCCCGGAGTTAACTTGGTTCTTTCCAGAAAAATCCAAAATCACATTGGCAGCCACTAATCGTGTTTGATGACTAGTCTCTGCTGTAAAACTAGAGTTAAAGTTATCAAATCGGTAACGCAATCTGGCTACAAGGCGCTTTTGATCATTTACGTTTCCTTGCGCCAGAGTCTTAACAATCACAACTGCATTTTGTCCATTAGCTAAGTCTGGGACCTTAAAACTTGTGCCCGATAAGTTCTCTGCTTTCGGAGAGCTCGAAACATAACTCACCCCGTCGTCATAAACTAACTCCAGATTCATATCCACAAGTTTTGCCGAATCTTGATTTAATATCTGTACTCTATAAATAACCTCACCCCCGGCCTGAGTGGTTTCGGGCGCATCGATAGTCAGCGTAACATTGGCCTTCTCACGACGCTCCTCCTGTCGAGGCCAAAATGCAATCGCTGCTAAAACCCCGATGATCGCTAAACCAAAAATTATGGCCACAACATACCATTTATTATTAGATAGAAAATTTTTAAAACCGCCAGAACTTGGTGGTTCTGGTGCGAGCGGACCTTCAGGAGTCACTACCTTGGTTTCAACTGCCTGATTACTATCTGGTCCTTGTACAGATTGCGGTTGAAAGTCTTCCATGTCTTTATTTAATTATATCACGGGTTGATTCGAAAAAATATTCAGCCGCTCTAAGCTGTCTTTCCAGTTGATATGAAGCGAAATCATTTATCAGCCGGAGTAATTGTTTATAAACCGCAAGATTTTTTTGGTCAACTTCCTGTTGTTGAGATAACTGCTCATAAAGCTGGTAAACTTCCGGTTCAACTGAAGACTGTTGGCCAAAACTAGATTCTGTTACAAAGCGACCCTCCTCAAAACTTAACCAGATACCTTTATTAGTACCGATCTGTTCCAGTCTACGGGGGGCCAAACCAATTACCACTAAAGTATTAACCACAAAGCCGGTCGCAATTTTGAGACTGTAGTCTGCTGGGTTATTTTCTAATAACTCCAAACACGCATTATAATCAGCAAATAGTTCTTCATTAATTTGACCATCTGCCAAGGCTCGATTGGTGTATTCTTGCAAAACCATTAAAGCAGCAATTTTCTCCTCACTGTCGATAATTGTAGCGTGGCTACTCAACACCGTTACCCCTATTAGCTTTGGTAAGGAACCGTTACCTGCTAGAGTGATTGCTAGTTTTGTCGTAGGTTGAATTCTACCAGCCAAACGACTGGTCAACCTTTTAGCCGATTTTACAATAACCCTAACCTTACCTTGTTCTAATGAAAAAAAGGTGAGCAGCACATCTTGCTCACCAATATCCTGTGATTTTAAAATGAAACCCGTAAGGGACAGTTCTTTAGACACGGTTATTGGTTGGTTTGAGTTGGTAAATACTGCGGTTGACCACCACCCCGAATAAGATTTGGGTCTGCGACATAAATAATTCCCGCTATAAACCCAACAACAAACAAAACTACAGCAGCTGTTAGCCAAATATTCGCTCTTACTTTGGCAACGTAGGCAAAACTGGAAGTAAAATGATTTTGAGTATAATTTACTTGGGAATCAATTAAACGCGGCTTTGGAACCGGTGTTTGTTCTGGAATATAAGCGGAGCGTACTACGCTTGGTGAAAAGAATTTTATTAAATCGCTGCGTGAAATTATTCCAATTAGCTTATTCGTGCTGTCTGTGACCGGTATTGGATTGACTCGTTGTTCTGCAAACATCCGCGCCAACTCCTCGATGGAGGTGTCTTGTCTGGCAAAGGGAATCGCTTGATTCATAATATCTTGAGCTTTGGCGTTCACAACTTGCTCCACAACGTGAGGTAATTTTTTTCCTGCGCCCTGCACATAATCAACATTTGAAAGCATTTGAATATAAGTTGGTAAATACAGATTAGAGTCGGCCGTAATAAAATCGCGTTCTGAGATTGTACCTAACACGCGCCCTTCATCATTCACAACTGGCAAGCCTGAGTAATGATACTGATGCAAAAGATCTGCCACTTCGCTAACGAGTGTGTCAGGGGTCACCGTAACAACTTTTTTGGTCATCAAATCCTTGGCTTGCATAACTCTATTATACCAAACAAAAGAACCTCCCAAAGGAGGTTCTAATTGAATTGATTATTCACACAACCATGAACAAAGGCTACTATCGGCAGAAGCAGATAACGCCGCATCAGTCTTATCGGCGTCATTCAGAAACTGGCGAATAACCTGCTTAGCTTGTTGTTCATTCTTAGCACTACTAATGCCTTCAGCGAAAGCTTCAATCTTGCGATCCGCGCGTCGTTCTAAATATGTGGTCCAACCTAAAAGTACCGCGCTAGTTATTAGCACTAAGACTAAAGCATATTTTAATCCCGTAGCTTGATTCATGTTTATATTATACCACTAAACTTCGAGCAACCCGAGCCAAATCGCAGCGCCATTTACAGTGGCTTGGGTTTCGTAATCTGCATCAACCTCGAGATTAGTTTTAATTTGATTAATGAAAGTCTTTTTACGATCCACTAAATTAGTTAGAGCGTGAACCAACCCGTCATCAGTGCTGTTGTAATACAAATCAACAATCTGTCCAACCTTTAAACCACTCTTCTTACGCAAATCCTGAATCGCCCGTTCTAAATCTCTGGCCAAACCTTCGGCTTTGAGCTCCTCCGTAAGTTCGGTGTTTAAGGCAACAGACAAATTCCCTGCTTCTTTGCTCACCCAGCTGGAGCGGGAAATCAGCTCGGTGTTAATAACTTTCTTTACATTCAATTCTTCGGCAATGATCTGCTGAAGAGATTCATCAAGATTGAGCTCTTCTTCTTTGAAAGAATACTGGAGCTCCGCAAGGGGTTGGCGTACTTTGAGGTTTTGCTCTTTACGAAGTGAAAGTCCTAACTCTACTATTTGTCTAAGAGCAGTCATTTCATCCAGAATGGTTTGGCGATACTCGCGGACTTCAGTCCAAGATGACAAGTGAACAGATTCTTGGCTGGATAAATCGCGGTAGATAACTTCGCTCAGATACGGCATAAACGGCGCCAGCATTTTGCTTATCTCTACTAAGCTAAAGCCCAGCACGCGCAAAGCAGTTCGAGAATCCTCTGTGCCAAGCTTGATGCGATCACGGCTGCGGCGCACGTACCAAGTTGAAAGCTCGGTGATTAAGGCACTGATCGCGCGCCCAGCTTTCACAGTGTTGTAACTATCAAGATATTTAGTAACTTCGGCGTGAGTTTCAAAGAGTTTAGCCAACATCCAGACATCGAGGCTGTGAGTAACAGTCGGCACTTCTGAACTTACCGTGTCTTTGCTGTACATACGGTAGAACTGCCAAGTGTTCCAAAATATTAAGCTAAGTTTCCGGTTAACCTCGGCGATACCTGTTTCAGAGAAGTTCAAATCCTCACCTGCTACCACGGGGCTGGTAAGCAAATAGAAGCGCATAGGGTCAACGCCGTATCGTTCAATTAACAAAGTTGGGTCCTCGAAATTCTGTTTGGACTTTGACATCTTGGCCCCATCTTCGGCTAACACAGTTCCGGTGGTTACCACATTTCGAAATGGAGCTTTATCAAAAATGATAGTGCTAAAAACATGCATCACATAAAACCAGGCACGGGTTTGCGGAATGTATTCAGCCACGAAATCCGCGGGTAGGCGTTGTTCTAAGAGATCTTGATTTTCGAATGGCGCGTGCAATTCTGCAAACGGCATGCTGGCTGATTCGACCCAGCAATCTACTACTTCTGGAATGCGAGCCATAGTGCCATCACACTTCTGACAACGAATTTTAATCTGATCAATATACGGACGGTGCAAATCGAGTTGCTGTAACTCACTGGGGTTATAGTTAGGATAAACTTCATCAAAGTTAGTGCTTTGAGTTTTTAGTTCCTCTACCGAACCAATACAAACTTGGTTATCACAATCTTCAGTTTCGCACTTCCAAAATGGCAAAGCAGTTGCCCAGTAACGATTGCGAGAAATATTCCAATCCGGCGCATTCTGAATCCCTTGCGCAAATCGGCCATGCTTTAGGTGCTCTGGATACCAATTGATATCTTCGTTAAGTTCTAATAAACGAGATTTAATCTGTTGAATATTAATAAACCAAGCAGACAAAGCCGAATAATATAGAGGGGTGCCACAACGCCAACAGTGCGGATAACTATGAGTGTAATGGAGAGTTTTGTAAACTAGGTTTTTTGCCGCTAGTTCGTCCAAGACAATGCGGTCGGCATCTTTAAAGAACTTGCCGCGCAAACTTTCAGGCGCCACATCCATATACTCACCCTTGTTATCTAGCATCTGCTGACGCGGCAAGTTACGTTTCTTTGCAGCCGCAAAATCTTCTTCACCGTACATAGCGGCGTTATGAACAATGCCTGTGCCGTCTTCGGTGGTCACAAAGTCTTCAATATAAATCTTGTGAGCCGTGTTATTTTCATCAGTAATAACACCAGGATAAAGTGGTTCGTAAGTTAAACCCTCCAAAGAACGAGCGCTAACTTCGGCTTTAACTTCATAGTCACCTTCTAATACTTCTAATCGATCTTTAGCTAAAATATAAGTTTCACCATTCTGCTCGACTATTACATAAGTAATGTCTGGTCCAACATTTAAAGCAGTATTACCGGGCAAAGTCCACGGAGTGGTGGTCCAGGCCAAAGCATAAGTTGATTCATTGCTCATGAAATCTAAAATGCGTTGACCAGACTGAAGTTTGAATTTCACAAACACAGACTCTTCGGTAACATCTTGATAGCTATTATCCATTGCTACTTCAAAGTTCGATAGCGGCGTTTCGCAACGACTACAATAAAGCAACACTTTAAAGTCTTCGTAGATTAAACCTTTATCCCAAACTTGTTTGATTCCCCACCAAACACTTTCCATAAAAGTCGTGTCCATGGTTTTATAGGAATGTTCAAAATCCACCCAGCGACCCATGCGCGCCACGGTCTTTCCCCACTCTTCTGCGTAAGTTAACACGCTTTCACGGCAAGTGGCATTGAATTTATCTACCCCAATTTCTTCGATTTGTTTTTTTCCAGAAATACCCAGTTTGGCTTCCACGATATTTTCGATTGGCAGTCCATGACAATCCCAGCCCCAGACGCGTCGCACATACTTGCCCTTCATGGTTTGATAACGCCCAATGGCATCTTTTACAGCGGAAATCAAAATGTGGCCGTGATGAGGCAGGCCAGTAGCAAAAGGCGGGCCATCATAAAATACAAACGGTGATTTGTTTTTGGTTTGGTCTAGCGACTTATTAAAAATATTGTTGGATTTCCAAAACTCAAGAACTGATAATTCTTGCTCGTTAAAATCCGGGGCGTTTGAATGCGGTTTTGTGGTTTCTTCAGACATAAATTTCTTTCTGCATAAGGATCCTTCGACCTTTGGTCTCAGGATGACATCAAAAACAAAATCTAGTTTTTGATGTCACATTTCCTTTGGTGCTTGGACTCCTAATAAGGTGAGTCCATTGCTTAATACTGTTGCGGTAGAACGAATGATGGCGATACGGAATAGCCGTTTCTGCTCATCAGTTTCTTTAAGAATCGGCACAGCCTCATAAAACGAGTTAAAGGTTTGTGACAGCTCATAAAGATAATTACAAATCACGTTCGGTGTATAGTTGGTAGCAGCTTGTTCGACAACTTCGGTAAATTGATTTAACTTTCTTAAAACATTTAATTCCTGTTCGCTAATTTCTGCCGGCTGAGCAATCTGGCTATCTTCAGAAATCTGACCTTTACGCAGAATCCCGTTGATTCGAGCGTGCGTATACTGCAAATAAGGGCCGGTATTTCCTTCAAATGATAACGCTTTCTCCCAAGTGAACACAATGTCGCTCTTATAATTATGGGAGAGGTCAAAATACTTTAACGCGCCTCGCATAACCTGACCAGCCACCTCTTGTTTGTTTGCCAAATCAGGATTCTTTTCCTCAATAATTGCCAAAGCTTTTTCTTTGGCTTTGTAAATGAGCTCTTTCGCGCCAATCATAGTACCTTTGCGAGTACTCATTTGGCCTTCTGGTAAGCTCAGCACGCCGTAAGCGATGTGAACAGCTTCTTCTGGAGAAGTAATCACATTGAGTAATTCCAGAATCTTGAACGTCTGAGCCAAAGTGTGAGTCTGACGATTATCTACTACATAAAGCTGCTTCGTAAACCCTTCTTGCTTGCGGAAAATGTAAGTAGCTAAATCGCGCAGTAGATAAGTTGTCCCACCATCGCCTTTAACAATCACTGCCACACCTAGTCCATGGTTTTCCAAATCAACAATCTGCGCGCCTTGAGATTCCTTAAGCAAACCTTTGGATCTTAACATCTCGAGCACTCCAGGCATTTTGTCTACGTAAAAACTTTCTGGCCAGTCATGATCTGATTTACGAATTTCTAAATCATCATAAATCACTTTATACTCTTTCCAGCTCCAATCTTTAAATTGTTCCCAGAGCGCCAAGTTTTCGGTATCGCCTTGTTCTAATTTTACAAACTCTAGCTTACCTTGCTCGCGGAGTGATTGATCAGTTTCCATCTCCGCATTAATTTTAATATAAAGCTTGTTGAGTTCATTGATTGGGTCGGAGGCAATCAGATTATCATCGCCCCATTTTTTGTAAGCCAAAATCAATAAACCAAACTGAGTTCCCCAATCGCCCAAGTGGGTGTCGCTTTCAACTGTGAAGCCAGTAAACTTTAAGGTGCGAAAAATACTGTCACCAATAATCGCTGTGCGCAAGTGTCCTAAGTGAAGCGGTTTAGCAATGTTAGGTTGAAAGTACTCAACCAGGATTTTTTCACCAGCACCCAGATCGCTCTGACCATAATTTTCTCCGCTCTGTTGAATCTTGCGAAGGTTGTTAGCCAAATAAGATTCGGCTAACCAGAAATTAATAAACCCACCAGCTGACTCAATCTTGGAAAAAGTTTTTTGATGATCAAGTGCGCCTAATTTCTCGGCCAACAATTTAGCAAACTCTGCAGGTGAGTCTGCAGGAGCAGAATTGAATTTTTTGAACAATACCATCGCAGCATTAGAAGCGTAATCACCAAAGCCCGGCTTTGGGTAGGACACATCAATCAATCCAGACCCAAAAACCTCCCCTGCCTCTTGAGGAGAAATTTGCTGAACAGCTTCCTTAATTAGTGCCGAAATATAGGCTTTCATAAGTGTTATTATACCATCTATATATGGCGAAACAAAGGTAAAAAATGGTAGAATATAGTCATGAAATCCCTAGCCCAGAACAAGCGAGCCAAATTCGACTACGACATCAAAGACACTTTTGATGCCGGTTTGGTATTGGAAGGCCGCGAAGTAAAATCTGCCAAAGATGGCAATGTTTCTCTGACTGGCAGTTATGTAAAGGTTTCAGCCACTGGCGCCAGCTTAGTGAATGCCCATATTGGTCCTTACAAATACGCGCCACAAGAAGGTTATGAACCAACTCAAAGCCGCAAGCTTTTACTTAACAAGCGCGAACTTAATCAACTCCTAGGCAAAGAAAAAGGTACCGTGATAATTCCTCTAGAAATGTTCATTGGTCCCCGCAATCTTGTAAAACTAAAAATTGGCGTTGGTCGTGGTCGCAAGAAAACCGACAAGCGTGAATACATCAAAGAACGAGACATTAAACGCGAAACCCGCAAAGCTACTGATCGCTAACTTTAATAAAACTTGAAACAGGATTGATAAATCCTGTTTTATAATTAAGTTATGAAACTCAATCGAGATTTAATCTATATAACTATCATTGTGGGCCTGATTGCAGCTTTAGCGCAACTCTACTTCTCTTTGGTTTGGCAACCAGCCTGGCAAGAAACCAAAAATCGAGAGGTGCGTATCTACTATAACCGCGATGTGGCAGCCAATGAGTTAGTCATTGATCAAATCCAGCAAGCGGACAAGTTTGTTTACTTTGCGATATACACTTTTACCCGCGAAGATATCAAAAATGCACTTCTGAGCGCCAAACAACGCGGTTTGGATGTTCGGGGCTTAGTAGATAAAAGGCAAGCAATGGAACTTGAGCCTCAAGCAAAGATAATCGCAACGCTACAAGGCGCTGGTATTCCAATAGAGTTTAATGACCACAGCGCCATTATGCACCTAAAGACTCTAGTAACCGACAAAAGCTATGTGAGCGGCTCATATAACTGGACTGCTAGCGCCACTGACCGCAATGATGAGGTTTTGGAAATAGGCCAAGACGAACAAATCCGGCGCAATTACCAAAAATTATTAGAAACACTGTTACAAAAATATTCGTATTAATGATTGTGATATAATACAGCAATGGACACTATCACACTCACTGATTTATTTTTTATAGTTACTGGTATCGCAGTGATTTTTATCACAGCTTTTATTGTAATCGCGCTAATCTATTTAATTATGTTCTTGCGCACCTTAAAAGCAATTGGCGACCAAGCTAGTCGGGCGGGAAAATTCATTGTTGATGATCTTGGTGAACTAAGTAAAAACATTAAACAAGAAGGTTTTAAGCTCGGATCCTTTCTAAAATTTATTTTTGGAATGAAATCTAAAGTTAAACAAGCTAAAAGAAAGAAATAATATGAAAAAATCACAAAAACAAGCTATCGCCGTCGGGGCTGGGGTTGCAGCTATCGCTGCAGCAGTAACTGCTACCTATTTCTTAACAGGCAAACATGCCAAAAATCGCAAGAAACTTGCCAAGTGGGCCAAAGATATGCAATCTGATGTTGTCAAAGAAATTGGTAAGGCGAGTAATGTTACCAAAGCCACTTATAACAAAGCGGTTGATCAAGTCGCCAAGCAGTACAAGAACCTCAAAACTGTTGATGCTCCAGAATTGGCCCAGCTAGTTGCAGAACTCAAAGCCCACTGGGATGTAATCAACGAAGAAATTCAAAGCGCCGGCAAGAGCGTTAAGAAAGTTGTCCCAAAAGCAGTAAAATCAGTTTCCAAAAAAGTTAAAGTGGCAACTGCCAAAAAGCCTGCCAAAAAATCCCGCCGCTAAACAAAAACTCCCCAAAGGGAGTTTTTTATTTCTGGATACGGTTGGGAAAATCAGGGTCTAGTTCTTTGGTATCTTCTCCGTAGAAATCTTTCAAAGCTATTTCTTTAGCCTGTTTGAATTCTTCTAACTGGTTCTCTGATATCAGTGGTCCATCACCAGATTGACCTTTAAATTTCTGCTTCTCTAATTGTTGATAAGCTGCAATAATTTCATTAGCGTTGGCATCTGATTCCAAACCTAACAACTTATAAGCTCGCTCCACCGAAATCTCCTCTGGGTTGAATCCACTCTCTCCATATTCACTCATAATAGTTCAATTAATTACTCTATCAGCAGAATATCATCTTTATAGATAATCATAAACACCTTGACAAAACAGTAATTTTCACGTAGAGTATCAGCTACCGGGGATGCCGGATTTTGACAGAACTTTGACATCATTTCATATACAAGCCGAGCCAGCTTGCAAGCTCGTAAATCTTACAAGCATTCATACGTGCTAACGCATGGAATAAGGTCGTTGCAGCATTTTCTGCTGACTACGCACCTGCTCTAGCCTAACTTAGGTGAAAGCGCAGTCCTGTTGTCTACTCCGGCCACAGAGTCACTGCTTTATTAGGAGTTATAGCTGTATCGTTTGATAAGCGCGATCCAGTTGAATAGTTGCTCATCAACCTTTAGTTTAGTTGTCCGTTGTTAGGCTAAAGGAACTTTAACGGACTAAGCTTGTGACCAATGGGATGGTGAACCAGTTTTGGACGCGGGTTTAACTCCCGCCATCTCCACCA
>CAZBOT010000046.1:0-15716 GCA_964493575.1 uncultured Candidatus Saccharibacteria bacterium
ACTTAGTAATAGCGTTAAATAAAGTGGACTTACCAACGTTTGGCAGTCCAACGATTCCGATGGAGCGAGAGTTGTTTGACATTTTGATTAACTGGAATATATCCGATTACTTGTAAGTGGTCTTTATTGCCGACGACCTTTTCGACAGTATTGAGTATTATTGCCCGTTTAGCCGAAAAACTCAAATCGTGTAAAGTCTTTTTGGCTTTCGTTGCAAATGCTTGCATATCTTGTTTGTTTGGCATTTCCAATCCCTTTTGGCTGTCTTTACTGATAGCATTGGCAATTTGGATTTTAAGCTGATTGATTTTTTCTTGTAACGGGTTAGTGTAATCTTTGAGTTGTTCCAAAGTAAATGCCCCTGCACCATAACCTTTATTATATCGTTCGACTTGTTCGTTTAATTTAGCGATTTCTTTTTTGAGAATTTCAGTATCAATAATTTCTGATTTAGTTTTAGTCTGCCTATTCTTAAACCAACGCTCAACTTGTTCTGCCAGTAATTTTGGCGAACTCATCAAGCTTGTCATCTTTTTCCAAACCAACTCGTCTGCTATCCGTGCGTTAATGCCTTTTTCTTTGCAGTTTGGTGGTAAAGGGAAGCTTAATACTCTATCATCGCAGCGATAATATAGGTTTGGTTTATTGTAATATCCTTCACCGTGTCTATGGCGCTTACAAACACAGTAAATCTTTCCAGAAAGTAAATACTCGTTTTTCTTGTTGCGTTTAGACAGGGCATAGTTAGTTTGTAATTGTTGCCCAGCTCTTTCAAAAATTTCTGGTTCAATAATTGCTGGAATAGGTATAGTTATCCATTCTTCTTTCGGTCGTAGTTTGCGACTGGTCTTTTTCATTTTCTTATACTTTTCGGTATTGAGTGGATTTTTAGGAACGACAGCATAAGAAGCGCCGTAATGTGCTTCTCCTATGTAACCTTTGTGTCGAAGCATTGTGCTTAAGGTGCTGGTGCTCCAAACACCTCTTTTACTATTGCGTGGTCTTATGCCAAGCTCTTGCAATTTTTTCACTATAGCTCGCAAAGTCATCTTATCGTTAGCAACCCATAAGAATATCATTTTAACAACTTTGGCTTCTTCTGGATTGATTTCGTAGTAACCGTGCTTTTTATCTAATTTAGGAATGTAGCTATAACCGTATAATGGTTGGGTAGTAAGTATGTGACCTTCTTTTACTTTGCGAAGTTTACCCAAGCGGAAACGCTCTGCAATTTTTGCACGCTCATATTCAGCAAATAAACCCCTAACACCGTGTAAAATTTTGTCTTCGCTATTCTTGGGAGCTGGCACGGTAACAAACATTACTTCGACGCCAGCTTCACGCAACTCATCCATTACTAATTCTTGATATGAATAACGACGAGCCAAACGGTCAGGGTCGTAAATTAAGACAGCTTCCCAAGCTCGGTTTTTGTTTTTGGCATCTAATCGTAGCTTATCAAGTGCAGGACGTTCTAAAATATCACCGCTCCAGTCATCATCTTTATACTCATCAACTATCTTCCAGTTATTTTTCACAGACAGTTCAGCAAAAGTCATTGTCTGATTTTTGATAGTTTGTTCTTCTTCGTCTGGGTTCTCCGAAACACGAGCGTAAGTAGCAATCAGTTTTAATTGTTTCTCGGTTATTGGGGTCATTTGATTTTGTGCTTTTCTAAAAACTTATTAACTTCAGTTTTTGGGATACGGAGTAGGGAAGTCTTGCCATCACCCAGCTTATAGCCTTTAAGACTGCCACTTTTAAGCCAACGCAATATGGTGCGTTTATGAACTCGCAATTCTTTTGCTACTTCTTCCAACGTAAGAAATTCCATAATTTTATTATAGTCTTAATTGTCATCAGTTGTCAAATCGTCATATTTACTTAAAGTTTCTTCAAATAAAATATCAAAGGCACTATCAATAAGCTCGCTTGGTGCTTCGGCGAGTTGGTATTCCACTGAAGGCTGACTTCGTTTTTTAGTCTTGATTGAAGTCATACCTTTCAAATTTTTCTAATGCTGATTGGATTTCACTGATAGCTAACGATGGTGGTGTTCCTCGTAGGGTAGTGGCTGAAATCTTTATTTTTCCTGACAGCCTTGTCCAACTTTTGTTTGTCCAATTCTTTTCAATTTTATCTCTTGTTTTTCTAACCCCGTATTGGTTGATTAGTGAATACAAACCAAGACTTGCTAAGGCGGTGTTGAGAGAGTGCGCCTGTTTTTTCTTCTTAGAGGTTAAACCAGTAATGATAGCGTCAAAGACTTCTTCGGTTGGACGTTCCAATTTGAAGGCGAGTTGGCTGGCAGGCGATTTGATTATTTCTGACCATTTAGCAAGTAATGCTTTTTGCCATAGTTCTTTTTTAAACAAGTCTTCAAAAGTAACGCTTTTAATTTTTTCTTTCTTTAATTTTGATAGAAAAGATATAAGACTTTGTTGTTTTGCCAATCTAATTTCAAAACGCAGAACCTCTGGCTTTTGTTCGCCGTTCCAAATATCTGTAAACAATCTATCCAGATAGAGCTTGTCTTTATCAACCGCTTTGGCTTTAGGAGTTTGAACATCTTTAAGCTTGTCATAAAAAATTATGTTTGCAGAAGAAGCATAAAAGTATAGGGCTTGACCATTATTGCCATAATGGCGGATATTCACATCCTTTGTTTTACCTATATCTGCTTTGTAGAGTGTGCTTATAGCATCCTGCACAGTCATCGGTGGGGGAAGTGGTATATTCTTTCCAAAGTGTGCTTTGACCACTATAGCTTTGCGAAGTAAGGTTTCAAAAATCCTTATTTCCATCTTGGTAAGACGAGCTTTCAGTATGCTTATCACTTTATCAAAATCGGCTTCGTCATATTCTTGAACGCTATTATTGTTTAATAGTTTAGGAACTGAAAATTCAATATGTAGGTCATAGATTTCTCTGTAATCTTCAAAGCGTTTGTATACAGTTAACCGAGGCAAGTAAATCCCTGCTTGCTTATCAGCAAGTGTTCCGTTCTGAATAAACTTCTGGAATTTATGTCTACCGTAGTTAAAATCGGTGGTTTTATCGTTTATATTTAACGCAGGAGTAAAAAGGTTGGGGTTACCAACCATAAAGCTCGGATATGTAATTTTGATGGCAATTGTATCGAGCATAAAGCCTGCGTTTGTTTATCTTTTTAGAGGTTACTTTTGTAGGTTACTTTTGTCTTGATGTTCTTTTTTTGTTGTCCCGAAATTTCGGGGAATACTCCAAGATGTTTTCTGGATACTGGTTTGCAATAATTGGAGGTAGTAATATCCAACCTTTACCTTGGCAGTTATCACAAGTTAAATAATCTGACCCAACGACTGTAAAATCATCGAGCCTGTCGCTGTGCCAGATAATGTCTTTGGGTATTTCAATTTTGCCTGTGCAATCACAAAGTAAGCACTTGTATTTCACAGACGGCACGGAACAGTGATGGCATTGTTTAGGTTTGTTCATAAAATTATTCGCTGTATAAGCGGTTCTTAAGCATTTTGATATTGTCAAAGAACGACCTTGCTTTGACTTCAAGACGGTCTGCCCAATAATCGTCCATAACTCTTTCCATCCCTGCTTCTTTAGTAAAAGCGAACTGGACTTTATTCGGATTGGTTTTATCCAGCAAGGCAAGCTGAAAACCAGCCGAAACCAATGCTGCGGCTGCACCTAAATCGTAGGTGTAAAAGTAGCTGCGATAATCTTCGTTAGCACTTTGGGTGTCTAACTGACCCGTTCGTAATTTTCTGGTCATAAATTTTGGTTAATTGTTACTTTGGAAAAAGAAAAAGCCAAAGCTATTTATGCTTTGACTTTAAGTTTGTGAGTAATTATCGGATAGTAGACCGAGTAAAGTGAGAAAAGTGAATACCTTTATTTCTCAATCCAAATCCATTTCTTATTATCCTTTTCGCCCTTTTTCATTATTGGAAAATATGCACCTTTTTTGATTTTCAGTTTGAAACGAATTTGCCGAATTGTGTCATCAATATCTTTTTCTCCTTTAAACTGGTGAGCAACTTTATTCACTGAAGGGTTACAAAATTCTTGAATATCTTTAACAGTGAAAGAAGTATTTTTGTTGTCATCTAAAAATGACAAAAGTGCAAAATCTTTATTTCCATTTGCTACAGTAGCTGTTTCGTTGCCAAATTCAACATCGCCAGTTTCAGGGAAGAAATTTAGCTTGTTTTTATTGGGTTTGTTGTTGGATTTAGGATTATCGCCCTTATCGTTAGTAAGTTTGTGAGCTGTTTCTACCTTATCCTTACTTGTGTAATCTGGAATATATATTTTTTGGCTTTTGTATTCGTCGAGCAATTTTTGAGTAACAGTCAACTTAACTTTGTAGTCATCCGTTTGTTTTTCAGGAGGAGTATCCATATCCATAATTAAGATGCTCTCAATTTGGAGAAATTCTAATTTTTCCATTGCTGCCAAAGTATGGATAAATAGGTATTCTTCATTACCGTAATTTGCAATTTTGCCATTTATAATCATTTTATCTTGTTTATACAGAAAGCTGTTACCGTAATCTTTTGTATAGCGCTCAATGTTTTGTAAGAAAATATCCTTTTGCTTTGAGAAGCGGTAGAAGTTTTTAAGTTCAGGGGAATATAGCTTATCGTCTATGAAGGATTGAAGATATTGGTCAACTGCATTTTTTAACGGGGCTATATTCCGATAAGAAGGCTTGGGGCTAAATTCGATAAATTCTAAAAGACCACTTAATTGTAATTTTGCTTTAAGTAATTCATCGAAATTGCCGAATATATTATATATGTCTGCAAAAGTTGCCTTGTTATCAAAAAGTTTTTTAAGAGCTTTGCTAAAATTTTTGGAAGGGTTTTTAGTAAAGTATTCAGTCAGAAGTTCGTGTTCAGGTAAGCTGTATTTTTTGTATATATCGGTGTGGAAAGTAATGTTTTCTAACTCTATGCCAAGTTCTTTTAGCGCATTTATAAACTCGAATATGGTAAAACGGTCATTCTTCTCAAGCGGTAATAAGTCAAAGAAAGTTATTAGACTTTTGCCAGTTAATCTATCAGCATTGCAGTATTTCCATAGTGAGTGGAATAATCCATCTTTTTTGTAAGGCAGTTTATCTGTTATTAGCTTTTCTTCTTCTGGGTGATATTGTTTATAAATTTCATCAAACTTCGGTTGCAACATTTCAACCTTGTAAGCGTTGGGCTTGTAAACACGCCCATTTATTTCTTGAATTAGTTTTATAGGTGATGCCAGTGGTGTGTGTTCCATTGCTTTTACAGCACCGAGTTTAGCTAAATATCTAATAGCTCGCCAGCGCTCATTGCTTTCAGTAGGTATGATTACCCAATAGTCGTCTGGCGTGACTAAACTTTCCTGTTTTATATCATCAAGAATGTCGGCAACCGTTTTATGGAGTTTTTCCTCTGCGCTGACCATAGTAATTTTTATAATAGTAATTCTTCGTATCGTGTATAAAAGTGCTGTTATTTTAGCAAAATCGGGCAAGAATTAGAAGGTTTATGCCTTTCCGATAAACCTAAAATTTGTTAATATAACTATAACAACTTAATGCCTAACCCTTGTAATTTTATTGCAAGATATGGCACTTCAAACTGTTCAGGTTATTGACCCCGTCGTCAGAACCCTGAACAGTCATATCCCGAAAGGGGTGTGGGTAGCGAAAGCTATCGCTGATGGCGGGCTTTATAGTTTCCATCAGCGACATAATTAAAACTGTTCAGGTTTATGCCATCATTAAAATTATCATCAACGGGTAAATCCGTTAACAAGGGTAGATATACAGAACTACCAAATAAGATAGGACTTTTTAGTAACAGCAAGAGTAGCTTTATTAAAAATGATAGCGACGTCGTATTGAGCTTTCCTTTTAAGGACACTGTTTTAGAAGCAGGGATGAGTAAAGAAGACGTCGGACGCAATGAGAGATTTTTGCATCAAACACTTGATAGTAAAGATATAGATACACTTGAAGAACCTAAAGTGTTAACAGACTTTAGACTTATAAATAAAGATGGTGAAAAACCATTAAGTGCAAATAGTGATATTGAGTTTTTTGACGAGGATGATAATTTAACACAAAACTTGCTTATCAAGGGTAATAACCTATTGGCGCTTTATACTTTGCGTGAAAAGTTGGCTGGAAAAGTAAAATTTATTTATATTGACCCACCTTACAACACTCGAACAGACGCTAATACGTTTGCTTACAATAACAATTTCAATCATAGTTCGTGGCTTACCTTTATGCGGAACAGGCTGGAGGTTGCCAAAGAATTATTGACTGAAGATGGTTTGATTTTTATTGACATCGACCACTACGAGCTGTTTTATTTGGGTGTTTTAGCTGACGAGATTTTTGGCTACGAAAATAGATTGGGTGTGCTTGCAGTGGTTCATAACTTAAAAGGAAGATATAACGAGTTCTTTTCTCCAGCACACGAAAATAAAATTGTATATGCCAAAAATGCCCAACGAGCAAAGATTAAAGATTTTAACTTTGATAACTCAAGTAGTTACCCAAAAGAAGATGAGATAGGGAAATACAAGAGCATACCTTTGCAGCGTAGCGGTGATGGTTCACGGCGAGAAGACCGACCTAATCTTTTTTACCCAGTCTATTATGACCTTGATACAAAAGAGGTATCTATTTCAAAATCTAAAAATAGCGTTGAAATGTTACCAATTGACAGTAGTGGTATTGAAAGAAGGTGGCGTTGGGGCAAAGATACATTGATGGAAAATTGGAAGACTGAAACCGAAGTAAAGCAGGTTAATGGTGAATACAAAATATACACTAAACTTCGCATAAAAGGCGAGCGACCAAAATCACTGTGGTTTAGACCAGAATACTCTGGCACAACTGGAACAGGGGATTTAAAGGACTTGATGGGCGACAAAGTATTCAGTTACCCAAAATCCGTTGCTATGGTTAAAGATAGTATACAAATTAGCACAGAACCTAACGACATTATTCTGGATTTTTTTGGTGGTTCAGGGACTACAGCACAAGCTGTAATGGCTCAAAATGCCGAAGACGGTGGTAATCGTAAGTTCATATTAGTTGAGCAAATGGACTATGTTAATACTGTTACATTCAAACGTTTAGAAAATGCCATAAAGAAGTATTATAATGATACTTCGTTCATTTACTTTGAGTTAAAGAAATACAATCAAGAATTTATTGATGCAATAATGGAAGCCAATAGTATAAAAGAGTTAGAAGATTTGTATGTCGATATGCGTAATAATGCCTTTTTGAAGTTTTGGTTTGACCGTGCTGAATTTGAAAAAGATGAAAATTTCCGCAAATTAGATTTAGAAGCACGCAAACAAGCTCTTACCGATATACTGGACGAAAATCAATTATATCTAAATTACGCCGATATGGATGACACACGGCATACAGTTTCGACAGATGAAAAGGCGCTAACCAACAAGTTCTATGGCGAAAACTAAAACTAAAGTAAGCGCTACTCTAAATGACTTTTTGTTTAATAAGATAGAAAATGACCCTGCCTATCAGATGTGGGAAAGGGATTTTTCTATTCCTGAATATGTAACAGATAATTTGAGCAAGACCCTTCGTGAATATCAAGTGCGAGCATTGAAGCACTTTATTTGGTTGTATGAGAACGATAGAGCTAATGCAAAGCACTTGTTGTTTAATATGGCTACTGGAACGGGTAAAACCCTTGTAATGGCTTCCGTAGTGCTTTATTTATACGCAAAAGGTTATCGCAATTTTTTGTTCTTAGTCCATCAAATACAAATCAAAGACCAAGCCTTAAAAAACTTTACAGACTACAAATTCGAGAAGTATTTATTTAACCCAAAAGGTGTAAAAATAAATGGTCGTAATGTGTTAATTAAAGCCGTTCCAAGCATAGCAGACACAGACCGCAATGCTATCAATTTTTTGTTTTTTAGCACTTCGCTACTTTATAATCGTTTAACAGAAGATAAAGAGAACGGGTTAACCGCTCAAGACTTTGCGGATAATAATATAGTCATTCTTGCCGATGAAGCTCATAGACTTAATGTAGATACTCGCAGTAAAAAGAAAGCAGATATTGAAGAAGTGAGAAACTGGGAAACTGCTGTTATGTCGGCTGTTAATTCTCGTGAAGAAAACTTACTACTTGAATATACTGCAACAGTTGATTTAGCCAATCAGGCAATTCACGAAAAATACAGTGATAAGCTGGTTCATCGCTATGATTTTTTAGAGTTCAACAAAGACGGTTACAGTAAAGATGTAAAGTTTTTATACAATAAAGAAGTTCATACAGAAGACCAAAAACGATTGCTAATAATCAATGCTGTTGCTTTGAGCGAATACCGTAGATTACTTGCCCAGCGTGAAATGGGGGTAGATATGAAACCAATTGTGCTTGTGAAGTCTATTAAAATTGCCCAAAGCGAAGCTGACCGTGTATTTTTTGATAATGTTATTTCCAGTTTACGACCAGAAGATTTGAACCGTCTAAAAGAGCTTGGCAAAGAAAACAATAATCACGAACACGAGATATTGCACGATATGTTTAACTGGCTTGCTGACCAAAGAAATGGTTTTGTATCGCAAGGGGATTGGGATGGCTTAAATAAGTTTGTTAGTGAAATACGAACCAGTTTCGCTCACGATAATACGCTCATTTATAACAGCCAAAAGAAAGAGAAAGCCGAACTATTGCCATTGCTGGATAGCTCACGAAACACTATCCGTGCGATATTTAGTGTTAATGCCTTGAATGAAGGATGGGATGTTTTAAGTTTATATGACATTATTCATTTTGATATTAGTGAAGCAAAGAAGGTGTCATTGCAGGATATTCAGTTAATAGGGCGTGGAGCAAGATACTTTCCATATGAATTGCCACGTGAGTATAGCCCTGATGAAGCTTCTCATTTATTTGGTCGTGGAATTGAGTTTGATAAAGATAGGCGCAAGTTTGATAACTCGCCATTTGAGCGTGGTCGTGCTTTAGAAACTTTTGTATATCATTTTGTGAAGACAGGGATGTTTTTGGAAAATTTGCAACGTGATTTAATGGGCGAAGGAATTATTAGCGAAGGTGTTGAGCAGAAAACTATTAAGCTCAAACAACATTTCCTCGAAAGTGATACATACAAAAAAGGATTTGTGTTAGTTAATCAAACTCAAAAACGCATAAAGACAACCAATGAAGAAATTGACACTACCTTTAATCGAACAATTAAAGCAGGATTGTATAATTTGCGAACACGAAGCTTATCTGACTATGAGCAAAATCAACAAATTGCGAGCCAGAGGAACAAGGTTATTAGAATAACAAACGAGTTTTTTGCTGAACCAATAATTCGTAAAGCATTAGTATGTGCTGAAGCAAACTTTTTTCGTTACAATAATTTAGTTCATCACTTACCAAATTTGAAAACTGTTGATGAGTTAATTACTGAATACTTGCCGAAGTATGAAATTACCTATACTTTTGAAGACGGCAAGGATATTGGTCTGCTCAACGCCCAAGAAAAACTACAGTTATTAGTAGGTGTAATTCTTCCCGAAGTTCGTAGAAGTATAGATATTTATATGCCACGAGAGGCAGGAAGTAATAAGTTTCGACCAGTATCGCTTGCTCAAGTATTTGGCAAGGAAAAGAACATTTACTTGATGTCGTTTCCAAGTATTGACCCTGCGACTGGCGAGAAGGTATTTATTAGCACAGACGAGCGAGCTAAAGCCCAAAGCAACCACGATGTTCCTGAATTGCAATATGATATTCATAATGCTGACTGGTATGCTTATAGTGAAAACTACGGCACAAGCGAAGAAAAGAAGTTTGTAAAGTATTTAGCCAGTCAGATTGATAATTTGCGTGGTAAATATCAAGGTGCTGAAATATATCTTATCCGCAACGAGTTAGATTACTGGCTGTATAGTTTGAAGGATGGTCGCAGATTTAGCCCAGACTACTTGCTTATAATTAACGATGTTGTAACTAACCAATTGTATTATCAGGTAATAATTGAACCAAAGGGTGGGCATTTGCTTGAACAAGACGCTTGGAAAGAAGAAGCTTTAATAAGTCTTAATGATGACAGTGATGTAGTTTTTGATAGTAATGAAAATGATAAACAGTCTTATAAAGACTATTTAGCCGAGATGAGTAGGCACGGATATAAAGAGATTAAACCAATAGGTATTAAGTTCTATAATACTGACCCACGAAGTGAAAGCGACTTCGCATTAGACTTTGAAGGTAAGCTGTTGATTTAATTAAAAATTATCATTACAGCATAGCTTATTACAATACCCCATAAAAATGGGGTATTTGTTATGCTTGACAAAAACCTAAAAATATGTTATTATTTATAGTTATTTTAAGGTAAGTAATTTGCCTATTTAATTGATTTAGTTAATAGTTAAATTGCTTGTCTGAAAATGACAGCCAGTTCATAGAACTGATTACAATTGCAAGGAGATAAAACGATGTCTTTAGGAACTACCGAAAAGAACACGTCAACCCATCCTACGAATAAGCAAATCGGTCACGTCAACGACTTCCATACAGATATTCTGTCGAAGCGTTCTCGTGAAGAAGTGAACACCATTATCGGAAACGGCGGTGTTTATAAAGAGGCTTATGAGAAGATGCTCGGCGAGGTTCTCGGACTTTTAACGAACACTATCACCGTCACGGTGAAAGTAAAACGAGGTCAGACCCCCCAGCAGGTGCTGGACGGAACTGGTCGGGAACAATACACGAACAAGGCTGTCGTGGAAACGATGCCTCTCGAAGCTGGCGACGGCGAAGAAGAAGTCGAGTTTGTTTTCTTCAAGGTTGGGCGAAGTTTGCCTGACAGTGAAGTCGAAGCGGAGCGCAAGAAGCGAGGACTTGTTCAAGACCTTGCCGCACAAGCGCAATACAACGCCGACAATCCCGACTTTGCCACTGACCATCCGAACGGCGATAGCTGGAAAGATGGAAATGGTAAGTGGTGCTGCGCCTGTTTCGACCGTTGGCACGACGAGCGCCAGGTGCACGTATACTTCAGCGACTTCGGCTGGGGTGACTTCTATTGGTTCGGCGGTCGCAAGGTTCAGCCCTCGGTTTCTTGAACCCTTTGCCCTTTGTGGCTTTTGGTTCTTTGGACTTTTGGAGCTTCGCAATTAGTTTTGCGAGGCTCTTTCTTTTTGCATAAATTTTGATAAAATTGATATAGATATATTTGGAAAACCTGCGGTTACGACTTCAGGTTGTTTATCTCGCAACGTTTGGTATCAGAGTATCGCAGGTCATTGGCTTTCGGTAGAGTATAACTGAACGTGAAGTTTCCCAAAGAAACTTGGTGCAATATACTGGATGGGTAATTCCCACGAATTAAATACAGCCCTAAGAGTATTCAAGGGGCAGTGCTATGGATGGCATATTGCACAGAGCTACGCCTATTTCAACCGTTGGAACGACGAGCGCAAGGTGAACGTTAACTTCAGCGACAACGACTGGAATGACAACTATTGGTTCGGCGGTCGCAACTTTCTTTGGTTAAATCCTTCCTTCAGTGGGAGGATTTTCTTTTGCTAATTGTTTTTGCCAACCGCCTAACATTTTACCTATTTCTTCTAACTTTGAGTTTATGTTGGCAAATGTTTTGGTTTCTATACTTTTGAGTTCCCAAGCAATTTGCAAGAAGAATTTTAATACGTCCAATTTGATACTGGCTTTCTGAATAATTGGTGTTTTTTGGGAACGACCAGCATACCCAGCTATTAGGAGTAATTCTGATAATTCAATAAAGATTAAATCAATCTTTTCACCTAAGGTATAACGAGTTAGTCTTGTCATATGCGGCAAAGCTGTATGCCATTCCTTGTAAGCTTCGATTTGTTTTTGAAGTATTGGTAAATTGATAAAATTGCGTTGGGGGGGGGTGAATTAAATGACATTTTTAATGAAAAGCAAATTACTAATTAAATATAAAGATATTATTTCGTTAGAAAACCTATTTACTGCTTGGCAAGAGTTTTCTGCTGGTAAGAAAAAGAAGCCTGATGTTAAAGGCTTCGGAACTTTGCTTACTAATAACATTTTACAGCTTCACAACGAGCTTGCCAACTTTACCTATGTTCACGGAAATTATGAGGCTTTTAACATCTCTGACCCCAAACCAAGAAATATACATAAAGCCACTGTCAGAGATAGAGTGTTGCACCACGCTATATACAGAAAACTATACCCATTTTTCGATAGAGTATTTATTAGTAATTCTTATTCCTGTCGTAATGATAAAGGAACTCATAAAGCCATAAATTGTTTTAGGAAGTTTTGTTTGGTAGTAGGTAAAAATAATACTAAAACAGTATGGATTTTGAAATGCGATATTAGGAAGTTCTTTGCAAGCATTGACCATAATATACTTCTTGGTATTTTAGCGAGCCACATTCCAGATAAAGATATTCTATGGCTTCTTAATGCAGTCGTAGATAGCTTTAACTTTCAGGATAATGGTAAAGGTTTACCGTTAGGCAATTTAACATCACAATTATTCTGTAATGTGTATATGAATGAACTCGACCAGTTTGTGAAGCATAAGCTTAAAGCAAAATACTATATTCGTTATGCAGATGATTTTGTATTTCTATCCAGTGATAAAAATTGGCTTGAGGGGATTGTTAAAGAGATTGCTGATTTTTTAGAATGTCGTTTACAGCTTCGTTTACACCCAAACAAAGTTCATATTAAATCATTAGCTTCAGGAGTGGATTTTTTGGGCTGGGTTAATTTTCCTCATCATAGAGTTATACGAGGTGTAACAAAACGCAGGGCGATAAAGAGGATATTAGCAAGTCCTACAAACCAAACATTACAATCTTATTTAGGTTTAGCAAGTCACGGCAATGCTTTTGGATTTCAACAGGAATTATTAAATTGGCACGGTTTGTTGAGCGATAAATAGCAAGTTGCTATTTTATAAGTTCATACCTTTAGGACTTGACAAGCCCCTTGATAGGGGGTATAATGTATTTATAAAAGTCACCTGCGCCTACTCTGTAGTGTGCAGGTATTTTAATAACTATAAAGAATGGAAAGAGTTTGTATTTTAATTGATGCTGGTAACTTTTATCATTTAGTTTTGAAAAAGCTCAAAATTAAAGATTTTGATTATGAAGCTTTTGTTCAATTTTTAGCTAATGGTCGTCAGATTATTCCAAGAGGCAAAAGGTTTTATACAGGCACAGTTAGAGAAATAGTAGGCGATAATAGAACTAAAATCGCTATGGCTAATCAGAATAAGTTATTTTCCAAACTTCAATCTGAAGGAAATTGGGAAATTAAAACCAGCAAGTTAAGAAATAGAGTAGAACGCATTAGTGTGGATGACAGAGTTCAGGACTATAAGAAACTCCATAAAGCAGGGTTTCAAGAAATTGTTTATGGAAGAACCAGAGAAAAGGGTATTGATGTGAAATTAGCCACTGATTTAATTGTTGGTGCAGTAGACAATCAATACGATACTGCCATTGTAGTTAGTTCAGATACAGACCTTGTCCCTGCGATTGATTGGGTAAGAAACAGAATGAAGAAGTCAGTAGAATATGTTGGTTTTTCAGTTCCTGTTCCTAATCACCCTGAAGCAAGCACAAAACCTGTTTCCTCACTTATTGCCAGAACTGATTTACAAAGAGTTCTTGTAGAGGCAGATATAAGAAAATTTGAAATGCCTACACTAATCTAAAAAAACTCCCAAATGGGAGTTTTTTTGTTACCTATTGGGTAATAGGGACAGAGCGGATAATTTGCCCAGTCTGCTTATTTCGAGCCACTATGCGCCGTTTATACTGCGGTAGGGGCAATTTGATAGTGAAAGTAAATGGTATCAGTTTGGCTGTTTCTTCAAGAATAGAATGTCTGGTTGTGTTCGCTCCATACCGATTTGAAATGACATAGTTAGCTAATTTTGCCTGAAAATAAGGGTCTTGTCCAAAGGAGGATTGACGAATATATAAAAAATAGGTATAGTGTTAGTTACAGTCTTGCGGTTCCTAAGGATAGGCTGATTACAACTTGAAGGAGACTATTGTATGCAATCTGCTACTGCTCGAATGGTTTCGGGTAAAGAGAACTCGATTACATTGGCTCATCTAACGCCAAACGAACGGAATCCGTTTTTTAAAGAAATCCGGAGCAATTGTTGCCCGGAGCTCAAGGACGAAGACGTCCAAAAAGCCTTCGAAACGGCGTTTGAAGCCAAAAATTTTCTCGTCACTTCTTTTGGGGAAGGGCGGGTGACATTCTCAGCGCGGCTTAACCTGCCCCGCCTAAACAATCCGGTTCTCGTCACATCCAGACACTATTTGCGGCAGTTGTTTTAAACCCCAGCGGACAAGGAATTCCATCCTTGTCCGCTTTCGTTTTTTAAGATTACTATTTGATATAATATAAGAAAGTCTGGAGGGACAATGACACAAATTAGTTCAGCACCTTTTATCTATGTAAAAGAGGTTTGGTCGGAACATTCGACCGAATTCTACGAACAGGAAGCGCATTGGTTACTGACTAACTTGGCTGGAAGATTGCGTAAACAATCTTTTCGTACAAGTCAGGATTTAGCCTTAAGCGTTTTGGAATATCTATTCGCCACAGATTGGTTTCGTTCGGTGCGCAGGGGTCGTAGCGAAGCAATTATTCTGGAGCGTAAGCGCGGACAAATCTTTTTTGTGATCAGGATGCAGGACATCCCTGCAATTAGAACTTGGGCAAATCGTCGGCATCAGAACCGGCGACACCTAAGGAGAAGCGTGTGAAAACGCGCTTTTTTATCCCAAATTTTTTGGTACACTTATAACATGAAAATTACAAACCTCAACAAAATTGGAAAGAAAAAGTTAATAGTTTTTGATTTGGACGATACTTTGGCAGAATCCAAAATTCCCATGGATCAGGAAATGGCAGGGTTGGTGGAAGAACTTATTGCCAACAAAAAAATGGCTGTCATTGGTGGGGGAAAGTATGAGCTATTTAAATGGCAATTTTTAGCTTCGTTAAAAACCAGAAGTAAGATTCTTGAAAATTTGTTTTTATTTCCGACTTCAGGTAACGCATTTTATCGATATAGATCTGGTTGGAAAAAAGTTTATGCGCACAATTTAAGTGCTGCTGAAAAAAAACAGATTCGCCAAGCATTTGAAGAGGTCTTTAAAGATATCAGCTACAAACATCCTAAAAAAGTTTACGGCGAAATTTTAGAAGACCGCATCACACAGATGAGCTTTTCTCCGTTAGGACAAGACATCGCCACAGTTCTGGGACGCAAAGGTGTACAAAAGAAAAAAGAGTGGCGAGCTAAATATGATCACGTTAGGTTAGATATAGCTAAGCGTTTAGCTAAGTATTTACCGAATTTAGAAGTTAGAGTGGGTGGTATTACCACCATTGATATCACCATGAACGGCCGAGATAAGGCGTACGGTGTAAGACAAATGGAAAAGTACTTGAAGGTTAAAGTTAAAGATATGGTTTATATTGGAGATGCAATTTTCCCAGGTGGTAATGACTATTCAGTTTTAAAGACAGGCATTGATTATATTAAAGTTACAGGCCCTGAAGACACTAAGAAAATAATCAGAAAAATTTTAGAATAAAAAAAATCGGCCTACAGCAGGCCGATTTTTTGTTTAACTTCTTTCATGGTTTCACTAGCAATTTTTC
>CAZBOT010000047.1:0-15003 GCA_964493575.1 uncultured Candidatus Saccharibacteria bacterium
CGTGCGACGTCGCAACCGGCGCCGCCGCGTATTCGTCCGCCAAGACCGCGAAAGCCGAGGGATCGCCTGGCTTCTGCTTCTGATCCCAGAACACCCATGCGCCCGCTGGCGTGTCGCGTCCGGCGCAACCGCCGAGCAGCAATAGGACACAGAGCCGAATGAGCACGCGCGTAACCCTTCCGCGTTGGCAGTTCGCGGACGCCAACGGCCGCCCGCTCGCCGCGGCCGAAATCTACACTTACGAGACCGGCACGACAACGCCGAAGGCCACATACTCGGATGCCGGCCTGAGCGTGGCGAACGCGAACCCGATCGAAGCCGACAGCGCCGGCCGCTTCGGTGACATCTTCCTCGACGCCGGAGACTACCGTTTCGTCCTCAAGGATGCCGACGGCGCCACCATCTGGACCGCCGACGATATCAGCGGCGCAAGCGACGCCCTGCTGCTCACGGGCGGAGAACTCACCGGCTTCCTGACGCTGCACGCCGATCCGACCTTCGCCATGCATGCGGTCACGAAACAGTACGTGGATGCGCCGGTGCTGTTCGATACCACACTGGCCGCGCCTGCCGCTGCGGTGACGCTCCAAAGCCTGCTTTCGTCGGCATACGATACGTATCTGATTGACGTCTTGAACATCGCGCCAGCGACCGACGCGCAGGATCTTCGCTTGCAATGGTCCTCCGACAACGGGTCGAATTGGGTCAATACGAATGTTGCCTATGTGCGCAACGACGCAACGGTAGCCTCGGCAACCTTCGTCGGCACGTCTTCCAATACCGCGTCCGGCGCGATCATCGCGCCGAGCATGGGCAACGGCGGTGGCGAGACCGGCAACTTCCGCATCATCCTGCAACGGATCACGACCGGCGTGCGCGCGTCAGTCCGATGGGAGGGCGATTTCCTGTCATCGTCGCCCGCAAATACGCGCGTCGTCGGCGCTGCCTTCCCGGGCGGCGACTTCAACGCCGTGCGCCTGATCTATGCGTCCGGCAATATCGCCAGTGGCGCGCGTGTCCGCATGACCGCAAGCCGCCGTTCCTGAGCCGAGGCGAAGACATGATCGACAAGCGGACAGAACCGAGGCGCAGCCGGCGGCGCAGGTGTATCGCCTTCGCGGTCGGCGTGATCGAGGAAGACGGCGACACGCCAGCAGAAAACGTTCGCGTCACGCCCGAAGGCGACACCCGCGTAACGCCGGAAGGCGACACGCGCATTCCTGCACCGTAAGGAAAAGACGATGGCCGACGTCAAGATCAGCGACCTTGCCACTACCGGCACGGTCGGGAAGACAGAACTTGTCGAGACGGAAACCGCGGGCGGGTCGAGCCGGCAGCGGGCCATCGGCGACATAGTCGCTCTGACCGAAGCCGCCGATATCGCCGACGCGACGGCAACCGGCGTTGACATCCTGACGGCGGCATCGGCGGCGACGGTGCGATCCGTGATCTCCGCCGCAGAGGCTTCGCACACGCACACGACGGCCGACGTGACCGATATCACGGCCGTAGGCGTGGCGCTTGCGACGGCAGCGAACGAAGCCGCCGGGCGCGACGCCATCGACGCGGCGAACGTGTCGCACACGCACACGGCGACGGACGTCACGGACTTCGACAGTGCGGCAGCGGCTGCCGCCGCTTGGCCGCTCTCCGACGTCTCGGCCGGGACGTACACCATCCTCAGCGGCGACACGCGCAGCACGCTCAAGCACACGTCGGCGAGCGCGTTGGAGTTCACGCTTTCGGCCGATCATGGCGACGGTTTCGAGTGCGAAGTTTTCGTAGCGGAAGGCGCATCGCAACCGACTTTCGTTACCGGCGGCTCGATCTCGTTCGAGGCGGATGGCCCGTCGCCTTACACCGCGCCGGAACCGCCGTGCTACGTCTACATCCAGCGCACGGGCACGAACACGTACACGCTTGCCGGTTTGCAGCCTGAGCCGCTCGCGCTCGACAAGATCGCGCAGGGCGGCGCGACCGATGGACAGTTCCTTGCCTGGGATGACGGCAACAGCACCTGGGCGCCGGCGACCGGCGCGGCGGGTGTTACGTCCTTCACGGACCTCGACGATGTGCCGGCGGCCTACACCAGCGAAGGGACGAGTATCGTCCGCGTCAATGCCGGCGCGACGGGGTTGGAGTTCCGCACCCCGGCCGAGACGTTGGGCGATATCGGCGCGCAGGCGTCGGATGCGTTCTTGGACGATATCGCTGCGCTGACCGATCCCGGCGGGGATCGCATCCTGTTTTGGGACGACAGCGCCGGCGATATCACATGGTTGCAGATCGGTTCCAACCTCACGATCACGGACACGACCATCAGCGCCACGGGCGGCGGTGGTTCGGCCACCCCGCGCGTGTTCTACCTCAGCGGTGGAACGTATTGGGGGGATGTGCGCAACGGCGCCGCGTCGGTCGTGGCGTCTGACGTGCTCTATCTCTCCCCGTTCTTCGTTGAGCAGGACGTCACGATTGACGCGCTCGCGGTGCGCGTCACGACGGCGGCAACCGGCTTGGTGAAGCTCGGTATCTATTCATGGGCCACCGATGGAGACCTCACGCTCGAAGCCGAGAGCAACGTTGACGAGAGCACGGGCGCGCCGGCCGCATATCACTATTGCGGTTTCGCGAGCAACCCGAGCCTCGTGCGCGGCACGTATTGGTTTGCGTCCGTGTTCAACGCAACGCCCACCGTGATGTGTTGGACGCAAGGCGCTTCACACGGCGGCGGGATCGGCTACTACGCAGGCGGAGAAACGCTTTCCGGCACGGCCGGGCGATGCAGGGTATACCGCACATCGGCGCTCAGCTACACCAGCGGCCCCACGCCGTTCCTGCCGTCGAGCATGGCGTGGTCCGACCTCTCCTTCTCCGACAGCAACCCCGGCTCGCCGATCATCGGGATTCGCAAGGCGTGACGAAGCGCCGCTACATCGGCGCGGGCCGACGCATCCAACGCGGCGGCGCGGGCATTCCCACGCCGCCGTCCGGCGTCACGATCAACACGCCTGTCGAGCCGGGCGACGCGGGCGAACCGCAGAACGTCACGGGCAACTACACGGGCTTGCCGACGTCCATCTCTGTCGTCTGGCGACAGAGCGGCAGCAATGTCGGCGATCCGGTCAACGCGCACACCGTCGCGGGCGGCAGTTGGGCGGCGACGATCAACCGACCCGGCACGCCTGGCACATACACACTCCGCGCGGCGTTCAACGGCACGTCCCCGACGGCGGATAGCGGTAACGTCGAGGTTGTCGGAACGGCTCCCGTCACGATCGCGACGTTCGCAATCGAGGGCACGGGCGCGCCCGCAAGCACCGTCGCCTTCTACGGACAGGGTTTCCCCGCCGGTACCCTCGATCCGGAAGACAGCATCCTCGTGCGCGACGTGATCGGCTCGACAGAGCGGCGCGTGCAAATGAAGGTGCTGTCCACATGGGACAGCGATGGCAGCGTGCGCGCGGCCGTGTTCGCGGTCGAACCTCCGGCGATCAGCGACACCAATCAGCCGGAGTTCGTGCTCCGGAAGAATGAGAGCCATTCGTCGCCTGGCAGCGACCTGAGCCTTGCGACGCTCCTCACGGGCCGCAGCGTGGTCGTGAAGACATGGGCGCCCGGCAACACGACGACGCCGCTCTGGACCTATGACGTCGCGGCGGCCGTGCTCGCGCAGGGCTCGACGCTTGATGATGGTCAGCCGTCCGTGTGGATGAGCGGCCCGCTCTGCGTCGCCAAGACGGTGCAAACGCTCGTCCCTTCGACGGCCATTCAGGACACCGATGGTGGCGTCGGCTCCATCGAAAGCGTGCGCCTTCGCGCGACCATCTACGCGACGAAGGACGGCATCGTTGAGGTTGAGACGGAGTTTGCGAACGATCTGATGGAGTTTGTCACCGCGGACCTCACGAGCGGCGGCTTTCGCGTCTGCGGCAATGCGGTGTTCGGCTACACGATCGAGATTGACGGCGTGACCGTCTACGATCAGCGGCCATCGAACAACCATCAAGTGCTTCTGTTCCGGAATACGGCCTGGATCAGAATGATCGGCCGCGACACGGAAGGGCAGGTGTATTTCGCCACCGGCTCCGGCACGATCCCGCGCCCGTTCGCGTATCCGGACAATCTGTTGATGCATCAGTCCGGCGTCTCGCGCCACGTCAACAATGCCGAGCCGTTGGCAGCCAACTCAATCGCCACGATTACGAATATATGGAATGGCGGTGTCGGGCAGCAGACAAATCCATATCATACCTGGGGTACGACCACATCGGCCGGCGAAGCTGGCGGGCGGCCAGAACTCGGCTACCGCAACATGTTCGGCGCGGGATGGCAGGGGTTCCGCAACCGACGATGCGCGCTGATGGCACATCGGTTGTTCGAGGTAGTGAACGCGCGCCCGCATCGCTACTACGATATCGAGGCGCACGACTGGGTGAAGGTCACGACGTGGCCGAAGTTTGCGTCCGGACTGAGCAGCGGCGATAGCGGCGGCGTCGCGGGGCAGCCCAAGAGCCAAGTCACCGCGCCAACCCGCCCGGCTTTCAACTACGGATATGTCATTCCTCTTTCCAGTCCGTCCGGCACGTTCAGCGGCACGTTGACCGGCGCGACGTCCGGCGCACAAAGCGGCATCGTCACGCGCATCGGCAATACGATTTACCTCTCTCCGGAAAACCCGATCGCAGGATCGTTTCAGGTTGGCGAGACCGTCAACGCGACGGGCGGCGGCGCCGGCACTGTCCGGCAATGGGTGTGCAACCGCTATCTGACCTTCTCCCAGGACAACGCGCACCAGGCCGCGCATTGCTTTGCGGCGGCTTTGTTCGGTGGGCGGCGCGCTGCGTTCGAGGCATTGGCCGCGCGTGCGTGTCAGGCCAGCTTCGGGCGCACGGGGCGATGGAATGCCGGCGCGTTGCACTCCGGCACGCCTGAATGGCGCAACTACGCCCCGAGCGCCGACACGGGGCTTGCATGGGGACCGCGCCTAGGCTCCGGTCAGACGCGAGACAATGCCTGGGATTTCCGCGATCAGGTTGACGCTGCGGCGATCCTGCCCGACGACTATCCGGGCCGCAGCTACTACACGGAATCCATCCGCGCGTGGATCAACGCCTACAACAACCAGATCCCGCTTTTCCAAGCCGCCCACTTCCCGGAGATCGGCTTGCAGGTGCCACAGGGAACTGATGGCCGCAGTCCTGTCTATCAGCTCACGATGTTTTCCCATTCGCTGTTCGCTTGTCAGCGGCTCGGCTTCGGCGGCGCGAACTTCGATACCGTCTTTCAGGAGATGATGCGCTTCCGCGTCGGCTGGGTGCAGGAAGCGACCACGAACTACCGCAATTGGTTTGCGGGCAACTCGATCACCGTGCGCGAGGAAAGTACGGGGGCCTATGCGCAAAGCTGGGCGGAAGTGCAGTCCTATACTGCGTCATTCGCTGCGCTTGGCGACAAGCCGCAGAATTGGGTCTACAGCGGCTTTACGCCGGCATGGGTTACGGATCAGGTAGTCTTCGCGGCGAATCTTCGCAACGACGTCACCGCATCGGCGCAGATCAAGATATGGGCCGCTGACGTGCTCGCGCTGTTCTACTCGACGCAGGAATATGTCGCCGGATCGCTCAACGACAACCCATCGCTCGACCCGCGCCCGACCATCCGCTTTGCGCGTTTTTTCACCGATCAATACGGCAACAACTATTGCCACATGCCGCCGGGCGTGACGACGCGCTACGATGCCGCGCCAACCATCACGCCGGGGCAGTCCTTCAACGTGCCCGGCGATGCCGAAGACGGCGATCCGATCGGGGTCGTGCTCTTCACCGGCAACATGCCGCGCAACAGCGACGAAGGCCGCGACGTCGGCGACGCTTGGGTGATCGACAGCCAGCCGGACGGCGATCCGATCGGGCTTTCACCGCAAGGCGGCGGCGGGCTGATCGTCGCCAACGCGGCGGCGCTTGGGACAACGCCCTTCAACGTCGCGCTCTACTGCCGCACCTGGCAGGGCAACAGCGCGACGGAACATCGCTCGGCGACCGAGAGCGTATTGATCACGCCTGTGATTACGGGCGTCTCGATCAGCGCAAGCTCGACCACCGTGAACCTGCCGGCGAACACCACGGCGGATACCGTGGTCGTCACGCTGACCTATAGCGGGACGGAGCCGATCACGATCAGCGAAGTGTCGGGCGATACGGAGGGACTGTTCACCGTCGCTGGCAGCGGCAACCCGCGCAACGTCACGTTGACCGGCGATCCGAGCAGCCTTGCCGGGCAGAGCTACGCCGTAACCTTCCGCGCGACGGGCAGCGACACGGATGATGTGGTCGTCACGTTCAACATCACCGCGTCGGCCGATCCGCCGGACATTGCCGATCAGGCCGTGAGCATCGCCGAGGGTGCGGCCGTGGGCACGGCGGCAACCCCGACGCTCACGAATACCAGCGACGCGGCCGATACGTTGACAATCGCGAGCGAAGACAATACGGGGTCGTGGTTCACGGCGACGGCGCCCGCGACCATCTCGCGCGGCACCGGGCGTCTGGCACGCGCAGAGGCGACCTCGCGCACGTTCACGCTCACCGCCGAGAATGCTGTAGGCAGCGACACGGCCGAGATTACCGTGAACATCGGCAACGCAACGTGGGTCTACACGGTCGCGTCGTCGCTCGTCATCGGCGCATGGTCCGTCTCGCGCAGGCTGCGGACCAACTACACGGGCAACCTGTTCCGGGCGACCCGCGTTGCCGATGGCGTCGAGCAGGACTTCGGCTTTGACGGCTCCGGCGTGCTCGACGTGGATGCGCTGGAAACCTTCGCGCAGGGCGGCCGGGTTACGGCTCTGCCCTACGGTCAGAGCGCGATGGAACAGGGCCTCATGTCGGCCCACACGGGCGGCGCGCCATACATCACCGATGCATCAGGCGTCGCGATCAAGCTCGGCAGCAACAACCGCGTTGCGCTGCGGTTTGAGAGCGCGCGCGGGCTGCGGTGGCCGTCGTTCCTGACCGCTGGACAGTCGGCCTTCGCGGCGATGCTCGCGGCCCGGCGGGATTTCTCTGACACGACGGCGCGCGTGCTGGTGGCGCTCTCGTCTACCTCCTCCGCCAATCCCGCGACAACGAACACGTCCAGCTTGTTGCGCATGGCGTCGTCGGCGCGCTTGCAAGGCTACCGCAACGGGACGCTCGTGAGCGCGATCACTGGCACGAATGCCTTTACCAACGGCACGGCCGCCGTTCTCGGATTCTACACGCTCGCCGACACCGGCTATCGCCGCGCCGTGAGCGTTGGGTCCACGATCTCTCAGGCGTCGGACAGCGGCACGTGGTCGGCGCTCGACAGCACGGTGCATCTCGTCATCGGCGGCCGGGCCGACAGCGCCAACGTCGATTGGATCGGCGAGATCGGCGAATGCATCCTGACCGGCACGCTCAACCTCGGCACCGATCAGGTGAGTGTGCGGAGCAACATGCAAACCTACTTCGGAGTGTGACGCATGGAAGACCTGTTGACCTCGCAGCTTGCCCGCGCCCTCGGCTCGCTTGAGGGCGTGACGCTGCTGATTGCCGTCGGCGCCGTGGCAACGTGGCTCTGGTGGAGGCGGAAGAAGTGAAGGCGCTTGCGCTCGTGCTGCTGATCGCTCTCGCCAGTTGTGTGGACGCCGCGGACCGCGCGGACCGCGCGCAAGCCAACGCCGTGTGGGCGCGCGAGGTGGGCAAGCACGCCTGGGCGATGGAATACGAGGAGGAGTGGCGCTACTGGCGCGCGTGGCAGGGTACAGAAAAGTGAACGTGCGTCGGGCTTTGACGGGGCTTTCACGCGCGCGGTGCAATGAAATGATTTACCGTCTCCGCCCATGGCGCGCACGGTACGCCCGAGACAATCAAGAGCGTGGGTCATGGCTGACCCCGAGACGCTAGCCGAGCGCGTGGCCGTCATGGAAGAGCGCATTGATCGGCTGCATCACGACATGACGGTTGTCGTGGATCGGATGGAGCGCGCATCCGAACAGCGCGAGCAGACGAACCGGACGCTTGCCGTGTTGGCAAGCAAGTTTGACACGCTCGCGGATCGGATTGAGACGCTTACGGACAAGATCGTGCCAGGGCACGGCGGCGGTGGATCGTCGCCAGCGGCGATGGCAGCAACCGCGACGATTGCCGCCGGCCTAGCCGTCGCTGCGTCCAAGGTGATCCCGTTGTGATGGATCGCACGTCTCTCCTCGCGCATCTGTTGACGGGTTCGACGCCGCAGACGAACCGGCTGGCCGATCTCGTGTCGAGCGATCCCGCGCAGGCGATGCTTTTCGGACTGCCTCCCCAGGCGACGCCGGACACGCGCGCCGGGCGGCCGGATCGAGGCGTAGGCATGGGCGTGCCAAGCGGCCCGATCGATCCCGTCACGCAGATGGTGCCGGGCCGCAGCGACCTAGGTCTCTCGACAGCTTCGCGCGATGCGGAATATATGAAGTGGGCGAACTTGCTGGCTGGGATGGTCGGTTCCATGAACGTGCCGCGTAGATTGTTCCATGTGGTCGGCGATGCTTGGCAACCCGGCACGCCGTTACAGAGCCTCTACAGGCAAATGGGGCCTGACGCTTACGACGAGTTTGCGCGCCGTTGGCCTGACGCGCACGCGCTGGTGCAAGATCATCCGCACAAAATCTTTTTCTATGACAGCCCGACGGCGGCGCGGGAACACGCAAGGGCCTTTGGCGGGAAAGTGGTCAAAGTCGATCCATCGTATGTGGAGTTGGTCTTTGACCAACTTGAGCAACCAGGCTTTTGGGCGACGCAATATGATGTTCCTGCGGAAGCGCTTCGTCCTCTGCGAACAAAGCCTTGACTCCAGATAGCCAGATGCCAACCGCCCCGGCGCCAGACAGCAACCGACGGGGTTGCTCCTGCCACGGGCAGGACTGCGACGACTGGCCGGAGTGTCCGGGCGGCCAGCCGGGGAGTGGCGCGTCAGGCATTGGCGAGCTCGAGCAACACGTCCGCGTGGCAGGGCTTGTGTAGTGGGCACCAGCATGCGAGCGGCTTGCCGCGAAGCGGGCTCAAATCCCACTTCTCCGCCAGGACAACGGCGCGATAGCTGTCTACCGCCTGCTGCGCCGTGCCGACTGTGATCGACCCATGCAAGCCAGTGCTAAACATATTTCCCCACCGGGTCGGCCTGCCGACATAGACGGCGCCCTCGGGCATCCGCCAGCCCTTGGCGCGGCTGCGCTGGATGCGCTCAGGCATCCCCCGCCTCCTCGGCCCGCGCGCGGAGGGCGGCGGCGGTGCGCGCTTTGGGTTCGCTGCTTGCGTATGCCATGCATCGCCTTCGCCATCCGGTGCTGCGACGCGTTACGTAGACGGCGCAACGCACGACGTTGCTATCCACCGCCGCTGAAGATATTTCCAAATCCCATCCCTCCGGCATCAGCGACGCGGCGGCGTCGATTGAGGACAGGAACTCCGGCACTTCATCGTCGGCCATATCGTAATCGCAGCATTTACTCGCGATCTCGCGACGGAGCGCGAAACACGATTGCCAGTCGGTCAAGTCGGCCTTTTCGACGCGCTTGGCGAGCGCCAGAAGCTCAGCGCGCGTCATAGAGCTTCTCCTTGAGGTATTTCTCGCGGGCTGTTGCCATGTCAACATGCTTCACTCCGCGCCACCAAATAGCGCATTTGGCATGTTGAACTCTCCAGCCTTTTTTTGGCACTCGTTCAAAGTGCCCATCGCCAACGCTCACTAATTCACCGCAACGATAGCACTGGCCTGGGTATTTATTGCGCATCGGGCTTCTCCTTTGCCTGGGGCGGAGGCTGCCGCCAGAAGATCAGCGCGGGCCATCGGGCTTCTCCTCCATCAGCGCGCGGATGGCGTCGAGAGCGTGCTCAACGCCGCACATTTCATCAACGTTGGTCAACTGCTCCATCACGACCTCGACGCTATAGCGCGCTTCTCGCAGCGCCTTCTCGCGCGCTTCCTTCGCCTCCGCCTCGGCCTTCTCCGCGCGCTCGTGCAATTGCTTAATTTCGTCAATTGTAACTATTCTAGTTCTATCTGTGATGGCGGCTGTAAGCACGCAAAAATTTTTATACCATGTGTCACATGCCGCACGAATAGCAGTGATCTCGGCAGGTTGAAGAAGCAGCCCAAGATATTCATCGCCGTCCTTCAGACAGTCCGCTATCGCAACCCAGCGGCCCTTATTATCCTCGAACCACTGGTTCGTTGCGTTCCAGCGGAATATGTCAATGCGCCCGTCTACGCGCAGCACATGCCCACTGCTGTCACGTTCCGGGTTCGCCGGAACGCCGTTCCACGCGGTCATGCTGTCCCCCTCATGATCTCATTCCCGCGCCCGATCAGCACCGCGCGCGTGCGCGCGTGGCCGTTCTCATCGAGCCACTTCAACGCGCCGAGCCATCCCTCCGACCCGCAGAACTTCACCGCATCATCCGTCGTCAGGCACGCGGAGAGATCGTTCCACAGATCCAGGATGCGTTGCCGCGCCTTGCCGCTGATACCGTCATCGGACAGCGCCGGGCCGATCAGAAGCGCCGGCTGCGTCTCGCTCGCGGCCGGCTCGGCGGGGACAGGGGAGGAACCCGCCGGAGCATCGTCAGGGGTCGTCAAGCCCGCCGTGTCACGGTGCGCAGGCGCGAGCGACGATGCAGTCTGTGTGCGCTTCGCCGCGAGCGGCTTGACGCGATAGAGCGCGCGCTTGCCCTTCGTCACGGTGAGCGCAACCTCCATCTCGCGGTCAATATGCGAGACGTGTGAAATACGGATGCCGCCGACCTTGATCCCGCCGAACACGACGGAAGGATCGTGATACAGCGTCATGCCGCGGCCGACCCATTCATGCCCATCCGTGCCCCAGGCGTGCGCGAGTAGCCTGCGCATGCTCTTGCAGGGCTTGTAGGGCCGGCCCTCGTCACCCTCATACTTCACGATCACCGGCTGATCCGGCGTGCCAGGCGACACCGCGCGAACGGTGATCGTCATCGGGCCGGCGATCAGATCGTCGGCGTTGAGCTGGTCGGACTTCGGGACGATAGTCGGGCTGATATCCATCACGCGGCTTCCTCTGTGAACGTCATCTCTGCCTCGCGGTCGAGCGACCACGGCGGCGCGGGAACCTCATGCACGTGCTCCGGATAGCCGGGCCACGTGTTCGTTGCGAGGCACTGGCGCCAGATGGACAGCGCCTCATCGCAACGCGCCTCGGCAAACTCGTATGCCTCCGGTGTCAGCCGGTGCGCCGTGACCGCATATGGCGGCTCCTTTTCCTGCGCGATGAAGACGAACTCAGGCGGCACACGACCGCGCAGCACCTTGAGCGCGCGCGAGTACCATGCCGCTTGCAGGTCGTATCCGTATGCCCATACGGCACGCATGAAGGCGTCCGGCGCGGCGTTGCGCGTGGTCTTGTAGTCGAGCACGGGCGCGGTGGGATCATCCGACAGGAGATCGAACCGCGCACGGCATATCACGCCGGCATCCTGATAGATCGCCGTGACCTCTGGCGACATGCCGCCGCGATGAATGCGCCCGGCGTCGAGCGCGATCCATGCTTCTAGCTCCGTTGCCATGTCGTCAATCATCTGCGCTTGCGGCGGCAGGACCGGCACTCGGCCGGCTGCGCGGGATGCATCGCGAGCGGCCCGCGCCTTCTTCTTCGTCCAGTCCGGCGCGTCAATCACGTCATGCACGTCCCGACCGAGCAGCACGCGCGAATGGACCGCGTGCCCGATATCGAAGGCGTCGGACGATTCGGCCGGCTTGAAGCGCGGATTGAGCCGAGGGTGCGCATACCAGGCGTGGAGAGGCGAGCGCGTCAGGATGCGATGCGCGATGCTGCGCGAGAGCGTGGGCACGGTGCAGAGAGCATCCGCGTGGTACTGCGCTTCGGGCACGTCGTGATGCAGGCCGGGCGCGAGCGGGGTCATTCCGCCGCCTCCTTCGCCGGCCGCACGACGGGCTCGCCCGTGTCGGCCCAAAGCACAACGCCGCCGCTGTTGGAACGTCGGCGCAGCGGCGATCCGATCTGGTAGACGCGGGCAGCAGAGATGCCGAACATCTTTGCGATGTCATCGCCAGTCCATCCGGCAAGCCAAAGCGCCTGCGCTTCGGCACGCTCGTCGGGAGTGAGCGGCTTCCGACGCTTCTTGATGTGCTTCCATCCGCCATTCGCGGTGCGCCGGGATTGTTCCTCTGCCACGACCGGCACCATCCCGGCCTCCTCCATCTGCCGCAGCAGTTCGGCGGCGCGCTCGCGATAGAGCGCGTATCCGTCCTTCTCCGCCATCTTGGCGGCGACGGCGATCAGCGTTGCGTTGTTCACTTCGCATTCTCCTTCGCGAACGGCGACGCGGCGAGCATGGCGTAATAGATGTCATCCGGATTGGTATCTTCCTTGTCGATCCATCCGGCCTCGATCATCTCCTCTGTCGGCACCTTCGGCACCGCGACCGCATCGCCGCGCAGCACCGCCGCAACGTCCGGGCGCTGATTGCACAACTCGGCGAGCATCAGCGTCGCCAACTGCCGCGCGTACTGATCCCCGAGCGGAGACGGCGCCCGCATGGCAAGCGCGAGAGTGTCGATCAGGTCGTCATTCATCGCCCATATCCTTGATCGGCAGCGCGGCGATGGCATTCGTATATCTCTTGCGCGCGAGTTCCCATCCGAAGCGGAAATCCTCTGATCCCCCGGGAGCGTCGCAAGGCCGCACGCTTCGTGCGGCCCGCTCGCGCATTTCCTTCTGCCCTCTGAGATATCCATCGCGGACAAAAGCCTTGAGTGCGAGCGCCAGCGGCTTGGCGAGTGCGTCGCGCTGATCCTCGTCCATCACTCCAACCCCGCCGCAATCGCGATGATCCACGCGGCCCAGAAAAATGCGACCACGCCCACCGCGCCGACGATGGCGCGGAACGCGGAGACGATCGCTTCGCCGAGAGACGGGCGCATCACGCGATCCCCCACCAGAGCAAGCCCACGAGGCCGAGCGCGATGCACGCCATGGCAACGATCATCGGCACGTCGCGCCGCGTGACGCGGTAGTCGGCGATATCGTCGCGGAACGGATCGTTGTCGGTCATGACGCGCTCTCCGCCTTGGCGATGAGGGCGCGAATGAACTTCACTGCGTTCATGTTGCCCATTGCAACTTCGGCCCATTTCAGCGCCTCCAGCATCTCGGCGTTGAGGGCATGCAGGCGCGCGTCACGCGTCACGCCGAGCACGCGCGCCAGAACCTCCACGAGTTCGGCGTCGGTCTTCGCGACCTCCTTGCGTGCGTCCTCGTGTGTCGTGTTGATGTGGATCATCCAGCCGTTGTCAGCCTTCTCGATCCAGATCGTCTTGACGTTCATCACACGTCCTCCTTCATCGCGCGCTCGACTGCGGCCACCATCTCGGCGGACATCTCCGACGGGCTGCGCATGTTGACCTCGGCATGCGTCCGGGCGCGGGCCATCGCGGCGAGCGCCCGATCGAGCGGCTTCATCGCCGCGTCGCCCGCATCCCAGCGGCTCTTGCCCTCGGCGACGGCCTGCACGACCGCAAGCCGTATCCATTCGGCGAGGGCGGCCACAAGCTCGTGCCGCGCGTCGTCGTATTCGGGCGTGGTCATGCGTCCACCTTTCCCGCTTCGGCTTCCATCTCGCGCTTGATGCGGATCAGTGCCACGCGCCAGTCCGACATCGCGTCACCACTAACTGCCCGGCGGAGCGGCGTCTCTGGCCGATCCATGCGAAGCGCGAGGACCATCAGTTCCGCGATCAACTTGATGATGCTTGTCACCGCCCCGCCCTCCGCGCCTCGGCGAAGGCGAGCGCGAGCCGATCGAACTCCCCGCACCACGCCTGCCAGGCGTCAGGCGCGCGCCGCTCGCACGGCTCCTCCGCCGCGTGATGCAGCACGAGCGCGCGCAGTGCGGCAGACGACATGCCCGCGAGCACGACCGTCGGCACGCGCGCGTCGGGCGGTTCGCACGGCTCCGGCGGCCAGCCGAGCAACGCGCGATCAAGCATGGTGTCGGTGTAACTCGTCATCTCTCAGACCCCCGTCTGTGCCGCCCATCGCGGCGATGGGAGGGAGTGTGCACCGTTTGCACGGGCCGGTCAATCAGAAAAGTGCAGCCCTTGCACATTTCCGCTTGCACGCCCGGTGCGCGCCATGCACTATAAGCCATGACCTTGGACGCCTTCATGGCCGAAACCGGCCTCTCAGACGCGCAACTCGCGGAACGGCTCGGCGTGGATCGCAGCACGATCACGCGCTTGCGCAACGGCTCGGCGCGACCTTCCTGGCAACTCGCGGAGAAGATCGCGCGCGAAACCCGCGGCAAGGTCACGCCGAATGACTTCGCACGCGCGAGGGTGGCGTGATGCCGGTGTACTTCATACAGGCCGGTGAAGGCGGGCCAATCAAGATCGGCCACGGAAAGAACCCACGAAAGCGGCTGACCATGTTGCAGTCGGGCAATCCGATGACCCTTACCCTCTTGGCAGAACTTCCTGGCGGGAAGGAAGAAGAACAGGAGATGCATACTCGGTTGCGCGAGTATCGAGTGCGCGGGGAGTGGTTCACTCCGGCCGCTGAGGTGTTGGCGTTGGTTCCTGAGCCTGAGCGTGATCCGCCGAAAATTGTCCAGGCCGCCGAAGAAAACTACCTCAAGCCCTCGATGATCCGCGGCGCGACCAAAGCAATCGCCGAGCGTCTCGGCCTCTCCGAAGCGACCGTCTCTCTCTGGCGGCTTCGCGGCATCCCCGACAAGCACGCCGAGACGGTGCGGGCCGTCATCGCGGAGCTTGTGGCGCCGAAGGATGCGGCATGACCCGCCTCCTCCTCCGCCTCCTCGATTGGCGCGCCGCGCGCTGCGAACTAGCGGCCGCCCGCTGGTGGCATTGGGCGCACGCTGTTCGCACGCGCGAGACGCGCGAGGAAGTGGCGCGCCTGGTCGAGAGCCTGAAGCGCGCCGACCGTTTCGCACCGC
>CAZBOT010000048.1:0-14253 GCA_964493575.1 uncultured Candidatus Saccharibacteria bacterium
GGCGGCGCTCAAAATCTTTGCACTCACACGTGCAGCGTTTGAGATTCACGCGGTACACCTTGGCGGCGTTCGTTTGGGATTGCACGTCAAAGGTGCGATCTGTGGAATTGCGGACCGTCACACCTGCGGCGCTGACGATCTGGGCGGCGCGTTCGGTGCGGGTGCTTGCTAACTTGGTACTCATTTTGTCCTCTCTGGTTTTGCGCTCGGCGCTCACGCTTGCCTCGTGAACGTCTCGCGCTGGTTTACTTGTCTTAACTGTCTCTAGTTTACTACTCTTTACTACTCTTGTCAATAGGGTTAGGCATGAGTTTTCAAAACTCGTTTAAGGAATTTCAATCACCCCAAGGTATAGCAGGGATGCAATGAGACACACGTCCATTAAGGCAAGGGCGATTGCGAACAAGAGCAAGCGCCGAAATGTGCGGAGCTGGGATTGATTCATGGGGGCAATCTAGCATAGGTTCCTACGGTGCGGGTGAGTTCTAGCGCGTGAACGTGTGTGCATCTGTCGGCGTCTGGTCGGCTCTCACGATGTCGTGAAAAGTTTACATAACCACATTTGAGATTTCCCGATGTCGGGAATAGGGTCGGGCATAGGTCCCTACGTTGTGCGGCTTTCAAAAAAGATTTGGCGGGCGGGGCTTGGCTGCTGCTCGGGGCATTGATCGGGGGCGGGGTAGGGCGGTCGGCGCCTGGCGCTTGGCTGAAAGGTTAGCGGGTGTGATGCGCTCGGGCTGTGTATTAACTCTTTTCGTACGCACCAAATTTTTTTGAAAGGTGCGCAACGATTCCCCACGCCTGCCCTAGTGGCTTTCCTCTCTCGCGCGGTCCGTGTCGCCGGTCCCTGTGCAGACAAACCAACCAAACCAACCAAACCAACAAAAAACGCCTAAACCTTGGGGGTCTAGGCGTCTGGTTTTCTCTGGTCGGGCTGGTTCTGGTCTGGTTTTTGCTTTGGTTTTTCCTTGCACAAGGAAAGTTACTAGGGTAGGGGGCTGATCGTGATGCCCTTACTACCGGCGTCGGGGTGGCTCTGCTCGATGAGTTTCACCAGTTGGGACGGGTTATGCTCTACGAGTTTTCCGCTTGCACGTTCTCCGCGGCCGATGATGGCGGGCGGGGTGGCGGTGGCGAGAGGGTCAACGATTGCCTTGTAAATCTCATAGGTCACGGTCAAGCGCGAGTAGGGCAATTCCTGACGATTCACCCATTTACTTTTGCTGTGTCCGTAACCTGTGGCGATTTGCTCTAGCATCCATCGCACATCGGCGGCGGGGATTTCAATCCGGCGCGCGTCAATCTGGTTGATCTGGTTTAGCGTGAGCTGTCCTACGGCATGTCCGGCCACATTGTATTGAATCGGTTTGTTTTGCACTTTCATTGTGCCGCTTCCGGTGTTCATGTTGACCTGGGCGGCTTGCTTAATGGCGGCGCTCTCGGCGTCGATGCGGTCGGCTTCCGCTAGAATCTTCTCGGCTTCGGCTTTCACCTTGGCGGTGTCGGCGTCCTGGCGGGTGACATAGGCGGCAATCGGTTCCACCAGTAGGTAGCGGCTGTTATTCCACGTGCGCACAATCAGGGCGCCGATCAACAGACTGGCCCCAAAGGTGAGAACGGCGGCGCTCCATCGCACAAACTCCATGCCTAGCAGGGTGGCCCCCAGTGCGATGCTGACGACAATTAGGACAATCGCGGCAAGGGTGACAATACCGCTTAGAATTAGGGTTTGCTCTACAAGCGCGCGGCTGTTGGTTTGGGGGTTGCTGTAGGTGTTCATGGGCGGCGGTTCCTTTGCTGCTTTTCGTATTCTCGCTTCTTGTCGGCTAGTAGAATGGCGTCGGCAATCACTTCACGCAAGGCAAAATAAACACCAACGATTACGATCGCAACGGCGAGAATGATTAGGAAAAGGGTCAAGGGGTCTTGCGTGTTCAATGTCACGTCTCGATTATAAGCGCGTTCGCGGGTTTCGGGTCAGTCAATCGGCTACATAAGGGTTAAGCTGGTCTGGTCCGTCTGGTTTTCTCGGCTCTTTTCTAGGGTGCAGGGCTCGGCGCGCGGCGTCTATACGGGACGTGCAACAGGTCAACGGCTTTCCGCTTGGCTGCTTCTCCCCTGCGATCATAACGGGCGGTCGTGTTGACGGTGGCATGTCCGGCGAGTTTCTGAACGGTGGCGATGTCGGCGCCCTTGTCCAACAGGTCACTAACAAACGTGCGTCGAAAGTCGTGCGGTGAAAGGTTTGCTAGGCCTGCCTCCCGGGCTCGCTTGGTGAGAACGTCATAGAGTGCCTGGGGCGTCATGGGGCGGCGTTCGATCGTTCCCCCCTTGGTGATGGGGTGAAACAATGCCCCCGGGGCGGTCCCACGAACGGCTAGCCAATCGTTTACGGCGTCTAGGGCGCCCTGGGCTAGCGGTACTTCTCGCTGCTTATTGCGTTTCCCTTGAACATGCAGAGCTGTGCCGGTGTCGGTCGGGTTTAGATCTGAAAGGTGCAGGGCGCAAACCTCCGCGCGGCGCAAACCTCCGGCCCGCATGATGGCGATTATAGCGGCGTCTCGGGCTCCGTCTGCGGTCGGGTCCTGGCTACACGCTTCCATGAGTGCGGCAATCTCTCCCCCTGCGATGGCTCTACCCTTTGGCAAGGTTTCCCCTTGAATGGCTTTCAGGTTGGCGGCCCGGGTGTATTGATCGCTGTCCATCTGCCCCAGGTCGCGGGCGGCTTTCAATGCCCCACGTAGGGCGCTCAACATTTTGTTGGCGGTGGCGGCGCTGTAGTGGTCGGCAAGCTGGGCGCGTAGGGCGGCGGTGTGCTTGTACTCGAGTTTCCCCCAAGGGATTTGCAGGGCGTCGGCGGTCCCATTGGTGAGAGTGCGGGCAATCGTATTGAGTGCGGCGCTCATGGTGCGGCGGCTTCCGTCTGCCAAGGATGCGACATACACGGCGGCGGGCTGCTGGTCCAGAGGTCGGGCGGTGGCGGTGGGGGTGATCGGCTCTAGGGTGGCGCTCATGGTGTTTTTTCCCTCTCTCTCATTCCTTGCGAGAATTTACATTCTCATAAGCCATAATGACAGAAAAATAGCGACAAAATAGCAACAAAAAACGCGCTCCCCGCTTGGTGTGTGCAGGTGCGCGCGTGTGCTAGAATCGGTCCTAGCTCGCTGGCGTGTCCGTCACGTTGGCGGGTTAGTCCCTGCCGGATGCTCATACATCTTGCAGGGACGTTTTATTTATTTGCTTGTGAGAATCATACACCCTGCGCGCGTCGGCGTCAATGGGTTAGGGGTTGGCTCGTTGGAATTTCTCAAGCAATCCCTCGAGACTGGCACCGGCGATGGTGTCGGCAATCTCTCTATAGGTCTGGTACTGGGCGGCTCGGCGTTGAAAGGTGGCATAATGCTGTCCCTTTCGCTTCTCGATCGTCGTCTCTCCCACGTCTAGCCAACGGTCCCCGATGCGGTCGGCGCGGTGCAGGTAGGTCCAGTATTGATCTCGCTGCTGTCGCTGTAAATAGGTCAGGTCGTAACAATACCGGCATTTGAACCAATAGACTAGGGTCCCTTGGGTGTATGCGTTCCCCCGTAGGTACATCGTTTCCGGCAAATAAACCTTAGCCACGCGGCGGGTGCAGTCCGGACAAAGGAACCAGGGCCGCATGCCCCCATAGTTACAGGGGGTCCAACGTAATCGAATGTCCTGGCTGCGCTCGATGCCCTGCCGGTTGAACGTCAATCGCACAATGTCGGCGTAGAATCTCCATTCGATTTCAAAATTAAGGTCAGTCTGCCACATTTGGGCCTCTTGAAAATACCCCCAGGCGCTCATGCTGTGGCATGATTCGATGGGCAAATGCGCGCGTCCTCGGCGTCGTCCTCCCCTGCTCATGGGTCCCTCGCTTTTAGCACACGATCGGCGGTGCTTGAATGTTGCAAGATTGCCTATTGATTTATGACAAACGGCGTCGGGCGGTGTGCGCCGATGTGAAGAAACCAGTAAGAAACTAGGAACAAATTCGGAACAAATTCGGAACAGGTTTCGCAACAGATTTGCTACAGATTTGCTACAGATTTGCTACAAAAATTAGTACATTTTCGGTACAAATTCAATACAGATTCACCGAACAAAACGCGAACAAAACCAGAACAGGGGAAAGGTTAGCGGTCCCTCGACCGGCGCCGATCGTCGTAGCAAATTCGTAGCGGGTCGGGCGTGAGCAATTTCAGAGCAAAACCAGAGCAAATTCGTAGAGCATTCGTAGAAAAGTTGCAGCAAATTAGCAGCAAAATTACAGCAAAAAAATTAGCATCAAAATAGCATCAATTCCACATCAGCAAAAGGTCAGCAATTCCACAGCAAAAAACGCCAACAGAACACCAACGGAACACCAACAAATAGCGTCAAAATAGGGTCAAGCGCAAGAGAAACGCAAGAGAAACGCAAGAGAATTTGCTAGCAAATTGCTAGCAGAATTGGTAGAAAATTGGTGGTGAATGGGTGGCAGAAACGCTAAAAAAATTGGTATCAAATTGGTATCAGATGTCCTCAAAACAGGGGCGGCGTTGCCCCTGCGGTCGTCTCTATTCGGTGGCGTCCTCGGCGGGCTCGGTTTCGTCGCCGGTCCCGTTGGCGCCTGGCTTGCTGTGAATCTCCACCAGTTGAATTGACGTTTGAAAACGCTTTCCGTCTGCGGCTTCCACTTTCGAGATGCCCCTATACCCTCGGCTGCCGGTCTTGAACTCGGTTTCTTTGGCGGGGAATACGGCAATCAAATTGCCCTTGGCGTCCTCTACCTTGATTACTAACATGCTGCTCCTTGTGTCCTGGTCAATGCTTGGCTGTGAAAGGTGATCTACCCCCATCGGCGGCGCCTGGGCGGGTCCAGTCTCGGGCGTGGCTTCTTGGCTCGCTCGTAGAACGTCCCAGGGGGCGGGCTGACCGTGAATAAAATCGGTTGGACCGCTTCGCTGTCGGGCTCGTTGTGCTCGAGCGCGTCACTGGTGCGCCAATGATTCAAACTCAATGCGAATTGGGGCCGGCCCGATGATGTTTCCCTGTACGCGCGTTCGTCAAACGTGCGGCGATCAACTTGCCATGTCTCGCCGGTCGTCGTAGTGACGATGATGTAATCAATCTCCGGATGTCCCGAAAGTAGCGGGGCCTCAAATGCCCATGCTCCCCCCTGCTTATGAATCATGTGCCGTACTTTGTCTACGGCGCTTCTGAAAAGCGTATTGCCCTGAATCCTTACACCCAGGCGGCCATGCGAGAATCCGCACTTGCCGCATACGTTCGTCTGCCTGTCCATTCTGCCTACACTCCTTTAGGACGTTGCCGCGTCCTGTATGTCGTATGCCCCCCTTTTGCCTTGTGCCACTAAATGTGGTGCCTTGTTTCACGTTCGCTGATTTCGGCTGCCGGTCATTCGTCGGCGGTCCGTTTGTTCTGTCTCGAGTTTCGCGCGGTCCACATTGATCTGTGCCGGTCTCACGCACTGGCCCCCTGTATTCGGGAGTGGCGTTAGCTGCAGGTGCTATTTCCCTATGGACCTAGAGAGAAAACACTCTAATTAGTGTGGGCGGTTGGCGTTATTGCAGTATGCCAATCATGCAACCTACCTTGTGCGGGTTGCCCTGCTCAAGTGCTTCGACGGCACGCGACGTGAAAAGCGTCTCGGTTACATGCCCATTCGCGGGCGTAGGGTCTCTGAAGTGTTGAGAACGTCTCGCATGAAACGTGCCTAGAATCTCCGTTCCGGCTATGCGTTTCACACTGGCGCTGTCTGACTGGTCCATTTTTTATGTTGCGCGCCCTGCAGCTCGGGCGGCGCTTTGTCCGGATTTCTAGCACGTTAGCAGACGTGCATCACTCGGCGCGCGTTCGTCATTTGGAGAGGGCTGGCGTACGCGGATCTTCACCCTGTTTTGATTGCGTCTAGGTGCGGTCCACGTTCCCAGGTTGTGCTATAATTGGCATTAGAAAAGCGTCTGCCCGATGCTTTCTGTCTGTCTGTGCCGAATGATTGCCGTCATTCGGCGCTTTTTTTTGTCTCATAGGTCCCTGCCTTGGCGTCCTGAAAGGTTTGGCGATCGACGGAATAAAAAAAACCCGCATGCTAGTAACATGCGGGCTTGCTTTGCCTAGTAGCGGCGGGCTTCTAGGCGGGGGCAGGTGGGAATTTTGGCTATTTTAGTGCGATTTTGGGCGGGTATATTGACAGTCTACCCGAAAATCGTGTATAAACTAGTTGAAACGTTGGCGCTGTTCTCGCTGAAAAGTCCGGCGCTTACAGTTTCGGTGTTCCCACACAAAAGACCGCATGTTACTAGCATGTGGTCTTTTTTATTGGCGTTGCTTGGCTCCAATAAAAAAGACGGTTAGTCTTTTGCTCCCTACCCCCCAGGGCTAAACCGCAAAACGGTTTTCGCTCTTGGCGCCATTGTAAGGCATGAAAAATCCCCTGTCAAGAGCAGTTACGCCTTTTTCAAAAGATTTTGCGTAAAATCTGTAGAATTTACGCACGTTTGTTCTGCCTTCGCTTCCATCGGTTTATTTGGTTTCGCACACGATCGGGGTCAATCGGTGGCGCCTCGAATGGCGGTTCGTCCTTTTTTATTCTCTCGGTGGCAAGGTCTAGCAGTTCCCACGCCTTTTTGGTAGAGTACCCCCATTGAAACAGGATGCGCAGGGCAGTGCCTCGGATGCCGGTTTCGTGCATTTCATAACATGCTTTTGACAATTCCGAAAGGAGGCGGCGCGAGAGTTGGGCGTACGTGATTTCTTTGCGATCAATCCGGGGCGCCCATGTTTCGATTGCATCGGCGGGGGTGCGGTCGTATTGGGCTTGGATGCGCTTTTGCCACTGTCGGACCAGGGGAATAATCCGCATTAGGTCGCGGTTGGTGGCTTCCAGTGGGATTTCAAGGAACAGAAAAAAACCTTTCCCATCTAGCATCGGGTCAAACTGTATAGCAAAACCGTTGCGCTCGGTGGGCAGGTCGGCGTTAATTGCCTTGAATTGATCGGCGTTCATTTACTCATCGTCCTCACCCTCGAGCTCGAGCGTCAAAAAACCGTCTGCCCATGTTGCAATTAGGATTGCATCGGCGGGGTGGGGCAGCACAAAACCGGCTTGAATCTCTCGCCGGTATTGAATGGCTCGGCTAACCTCGGCGGCGCTTGGTCCGTAATGGTCCCACTGTCCGGACGCAAAACGCGCGGCGATGGCGTCGGCGTCAATGCCGGCAAGGTCAAGTTCTAGTTCGGCGTCCTGGCTTACAAAAATTTCGTCAATCGGAATGTGTAAGCGGCTCGGTGTGTTCATGTTTTGCCCTTGGGCTTGGAGTGTTTACGCTGATGATCGGGGCAGTATTTTTGATTCGGCATGCCCCACCAGTATTCTAGTCCCTTGTGCCGTGTCCCCTGGCGTACCTCTTTGGCACACTCGGGGCATTTGAATTTGTGCGCTAGCACGTGGTCCCAAATTTCGCCAATGTGTTCTAGGGCTTCGGCGCTCGTGCGCTCGCCTTTCAGTTGGGCGGGGTGGGCTTTCAGGGTCCGGAACAGTCTTACAAATTTGTCCGATGGCTGGCGCTCGGCGCGTTCAATCAGTTTGATGTATTGGCCCGAGACGCCTAGAGCTCTGCCCATTTCAGAATAGTTGAATCCGATCAGGTCCCTAAACGCGCGCAGCTCGTCGGCAAACTTTTGTAATCTCGTTTCGTTCCATCGGGGTTTGGCGGCGGCTTGGTTTCCGGGTTGAAACGCGGTGGGCTTTAGGGCCGCTTGCAGCTCGTCCAGGTCTACCAGGTCAACGGGTTTGGGCTTGGGCATTTCGCTGTCCTCGGCTTCGTCAAAAATGGGGGGTCGGGAAAAGTGCGAATTCGGCGCCGATCGGGGGTCTACGCGCGTTTTGTTTAGGTTAGTTGATGCCTGAGACGGTTTCAACAAAACGGGACGGAACGTATAGGGCATACTTACACTAGAACGGGGTTTCGGGCTCGTCTCCGCGCGTCCTGTGGGGGTGTCTTTTGTCGGTCTGAAAGGTCTGCTATACTGTCTCATGTGGTGATGTCTCCTAAGGTGTCTCCACGTGTGCGGCGGGTGCTTCGCAAAAGTTCACCTGCCGCACTTTTTTTTATTCCTGCGTCGGGTCATAGTTGGCGATGGCGTCCACGTCTGAACGGCGTACGAGAATCCGGATGCCCCCACGGCCTTTCACAATGCGGGGGCGCTTGGTTTTAATGCGTTTCTCTTTGATGTGGCGATCAATCGTCCGGACATTGACGCTGAGAATCTCGGCGGCTGCTTCTCGAGTAATCCATTCGCTGGCGGTGGTGTCGGTGGCGATCGGCGGCGGGGTTTTGGTTTTGGTCGGCATGGTTGAATCTCCTTTGGGCTTGGCTTGTGAAAGGTGAACGGCGCCGGGCTCGTCGGTCGGGCCCGGGGCGGCGTCGGTCGGCGGTTCGTCCTGCGGTCCCCATGACAAAATGAGTTTATAAGCGCGCGCCAATAAGAGGGCTTCGGCGTCGTAGGTGGGTTTGCTCTGGTCGGTCATGGCTCTACTTGTCCTTGTGTCTTTCTCGGCGCCGGTGTGCCTCGAAAGGTGAGAGGGGCAAGGTTCCCCCTGCCCCTGGGTGGCAATCATCCTAACAAATGCCGCGCAAGGTATTCAAGGGCGATCGCTTCGGCGTGCGCGCGGTCCCTGGCTTCGTAGGGGTCTAGTACCTCGTCAACAAACGTACTGCCCTCGGCTTCGTCAACGGCGCTTTGGGTCGTGAATCGTCGCACGTGAATTTTTCCGTCAGTGAGACGGTAAGCGAAATAGCGGCGGGGCGGGTCCGGGGTTTCGTCCGGGTCCTGGTTAATGTAGGCGTCGGCGCGTTCATTGATGATCTTGTGCAGGTGTTCGCGTTCTTCGTTTGTCATGGTGTGGCCTCTCTGGTGAAAGGGGCAAGCGGTGCGCCTGCCCCTGCGGGTCGGTCTATTGCTTTGGTTTGTAGGGGCAATATTCCCCATTGTCTAACTTTTGCGGGCATGAATACCAAGATCGTCCGTCCTTTTGGCGCTTTTGCATCGGGGTTCCGTGAATCGCACAAATGGGGGCGGGCTCGTTGGTGCTCGGGCTGGCGCTCGCAGCTGTGCCGCGCGTCGGGGCGGGTTTGTAACCAAGGTCTAACAGGTTGCTTTTCATCTGTGCCACGCGGGCGTAGAATCCCTCGGCGCTCACGGCTCGGACCGTAAACATTTCGCTAAATCCGTTGGGGTCAATCGCGGTGCAGTTCCACGAGTAGGGGGCTTCGGTCATGGTGACGATCGGCGCCGGTTTCGCTTCGGGGGCAGGGGCGGGCTGGTGGCTTGGGATTGTAACGGCTGGCGGTAAAGGTGCGACGTTCAACGGGTCGGGGGCGGTGGCTTGTTTGCCGTTGGTTGGTTTGGTTTGGGTTTGCATGGCTGTTTCTCCTAAGGATTTGTCGCGCTTCGCTTCGCGGGAAAGGTGGCCCCTACTCTCATTCGGGGCTCTGGTTTCTGTCGTGCGGTGGGGGCTAGGCGCTCGCCGGTTTGCATCCAAGGCGGGCAAAAAGGGCGTCGTAGGTGGTGGCGATCGGGCGGGCGGTTTCGCGTTGCATGAGATTCTCGAACATGCGGGCGGCTAGGATGTGCTTGCAGATGTGGGCGGGCCGCATGATGTTGCCGTAAATGTCCTTGATGTCCTGGGCGTCTCGGCAAGTGCAAGAGGGCGCTTTCAGGTCCACACTGTAAATGGCGTCGGGGTCGCGCTCGCTTTCGACGTTGAACAAACGGGCGGCGGGGTCTTGCACTTTCACACCGGCATTGTCCAAAATGCGTTGAGCTCGGGCGGTGCGGGTGGGGTGTTGGGAATTGTCTAACATGGCTTTTGCCTCCTAAGGATTTTTTGATTCGCTGATTGCTTCGCATTCAATCAACGGTCAATTAGAGTATAGCAGAATATACATTCCTTGTCAAGTCTTTTTACATTCAATTTGGCATGAGTTTCTAAATTCGTTGGCGTTTGTTTCGGTGTTCTCACCGATTGGTTTCACTGAGAACAGTGAAATTTTAGCGCGCGGTTTGCGCCTGGTCTGAGACGCTAGGGGAGTTCAATCACCCCAAGGTAGAGCAAGGATGCAATCAGACACACGTCCATTAAGGCAAGGGCGATTGCGAACAAGAGCAAGCGCCGAAATGTGCGGAGCTGGGATTGATTCATGGGGGCAATCTAGCATAGGTTCCTACGGTGCGGGTGAGTTCTAGCGCGTGAACGTGTGTGCATCTGTCGGCGTCTGGTCGGCTCTCACGATGTCGTGAAAAGTTTACATAACCACATTTGAGATTTCCCGATGTCGGGAATAGGGTCGGGCATAGGTCCCTACGTTGTGCGGCTTTCAAAAAAGATTTGGCGGGCGGGGCTTGGCTGCTGCTCGGGGCATTGATCGGGGGCGGGGTAGGGCGGTCGGCGCCTGGCGCTTGGCTGAAAGGTTAGCGGGTGTGATGCGCTCGGGCTGTGTATTAACTCTTTTCGTACGCACCAAATTTTTTTGAAAGGTGCGCAACGATTCCCCACGCCTGCCCTAGTGGCTTTCCTCTCTCGCGCGGTCCGTGTCGCCGGTCCCTGTGCAGACAAACCAACCAAACCAACCAAACCAACAAAAAACGCCTAAACCTTGGGGGTCTAGGCGTCTGGTTTTCTCTGGTCGGGCTGGTTCTGGTCTGGTTTTTGCTTTGGTTTTTCCTTGCACAAGGAAAGTTACTAGGGTAGGGGGCTGATCGTGATGCCCTTACTACCGGCGTCGGGGTGGCTCTGCTCGATGAGTTTCACCAGTTGGGACGGGTTATGCTCTACGAGTTTTCCGCTTGCACGTTCTCCGCGGCCGATGATGGCGGGCGGGGTGGCGGTGGCGAGAGGGTCAACGATTGCCTTGTAAATCTCATAGGTCACGGTCAAGCGCGAGTAGGGCAATTCCTGACGATTCACCCATTTACTTTTGCTGTGTCCGTAACCTGTGGCGATTTGCTCTAGCATCCATCGCACATCGGCGGCGGGGATTTCAATCCGGCGCGCGTCAATCTGGTTGATCTGGTTTAGCGTGAGCTGTCCTACGGCATGTCCGGCCACATTGTATTGAATCGGTTTGTTTTGCACTTTCATTGTGCCGCTTCCGGTGTTCATGTTGACCTGGGCGGCTTGCTTAATGGCGGCGCTCTCGGCGTCGATGCGGTCGGCTTCCGCTAGAATCTTCTCGGCTTCGGCTTTCACCTTGGCGGTGTCGGCGTCCTGGCGGGTGACATAGGCGGCAATCGGTTCCACCAGTAGGTAGCGGCTGTTATTCCACGTGCGCACAATCAGGGCGCCGATCAACAGACTGGCCCCAAAGGTGAGAACGGCGGCGCTCCATCGCACAAACTCCATGCCTAGCAGGGTGGCCCCCAGTGCGATGCTGACGACAATTAGGACAATCGCGGCAAGGGTGACAATACCGCTTAGAATTAGGGTTTGCTCTACAAGCGCGCGGCTGTTGGTTTGGGGGTTGCTGTAGGTGTTCATGGGCGGCGGTTCCTTTGCTGCTTTTCGTATTCTCGCTTCTTGTCGGCTAGTAGAATGGCGTCGGCAATCACTTCACGCAAGGCAAAATAAACACCAACGATTACGATCGCAACGGCGAGAATGATTAGGAAAAGGGTCAAGGGGTCTTGCGTGTTCAATGTCACGTCTCGATTATAAGCGCGTTCGCGGGTTTCGGGTCAGTCAATCGGCTACATAAGGGTTAAGCTGGTCTGGTCCGTCTGGTTTTCTCGGCTCTTTTCTAGGGTGCAGGGCTCGGCGCGCGGCGTCTATACGGGACGTGCAACAGGTCAACGGCTTTCCGCTTGGCTGCTTCTCCCCTGCGATCATAACGGGCGGTCGTGTTGACGGTGGCATGTCCGGCGAGTTTCTGAACGGTGGCGATGTCGGCGCCCTTGTCCAACAGGTCACTAACAAACGTGCGTCGAAAGTCGTGCGGTGAAAGGTTTGCTAGGCCTGCCTCCCGGGCTCGCTTGGTGAGAACGTCATAGAGTGCCTGGGGCGTCATGGGGCGGCGTTCGATCGTTCCCCCCTTGGTGATGGGGTGAAACAATGCCCCCGGGGCGGTCCCACGAACGGCTAGCCAATCGTTTACGGCGTCTAGGGCGCCCTGGGCTAGCGGTACTTCTCGCTGCTTATTGCGTTTCCCTTGAACATGCAGAGCTGTGCCGGTGTCGGTCGGGTTTAGATCTGAAAGGTGCAGGGCGCAAACCTCCGCGCGGCGCAAACCTCCGGCCCGCATGATGGCGATTATAGCGGCGTCTCGGGCTCCGTCTGCGGTCGGGTCCTGGCTACACGCTTCCATGAGTGCGGCAATCTCTCCCCCTGCGATGGCTCTACCCTTTGGCAAGGTTTCCCCTTGAATGGCTTTCAGGTTGGCGGCCCGGGTGTATTGATCGCTGTCCATCTGCCCCAGGTCGCGGGCGGCTTTCAATGCCCCACGTAGGGCGCTCAACATTTTGTTGGCGGTGGCGGCGCTGTAGTGGTCGGCAAGCTGGGCGCGTAGGGCGGCGGTGTGCTTGTACTCGAGTTTCCCCCAAGGGATTTGCAGGGCGTCGGCGGTCCCATTGGTGAGAGTGCGGGCAATCGTATTGAGTGCGGCGCTCATGGTGCGGCGGCTTCCGTCTGCCAAGGATGCGACATACACGGCGGCGGGCTGCTGGTCCAGAGGTCGGGCGGTGGCGGTGGGGGTGATCGGCTCTAGGGTGGCGCTCATGGTGTTTTTTCCCTCTCTCTCATTCCTTGCGAGAATTTACATTCTCATAAGCCATAATGACAGAAAAATAGCGACAAAATAGCAACAAAAAACGCGCTCCCCGCTTGGTGTGTGCAGGTGCGCGCGTGTGCTAGAATCGGTCCTAGCTCGCTGGCGTGTCCGTCACGTTGGCGGGTTAGTCCCTGCCGGATGCTCATACATCTTGCAGGGACGTTTTATTTATTTGCTTGTGAGAATCATACACCCTGCGCGCGTCGGCGTCAATGGGTTAGGGGTTGGCTCGTTGGAATTTCTCAAGCAATCCCTCGAGACTGGCACCGGCGATGGTGTCGGCAATCTCTCTATAGGTCTGGTACTGGGCGGCTCGGCGTTGAAAGGTGGCATAATGCTGTCCCTTTCGCTTCTCGATCGTCGTCTCTCCCACGTCTAGCCAACGGTCCCCGATGCGGTCGGCGCGGTGCAGGTAGGTCCAGTATTGATCTCGCTGCTGTCGCTGTAAATAGGTCAGGTCGTAACAATACCGGCATTTGAACCAATAGACTAGGGTCCCTTGGGTGTATGCGTTCCCCCGTAGGTACATCGTTTCCGGCAAATAAACCTTAGCCACGCGGCGGGTGCAGTCCGGACAAAGGAACCAGGGCCGCATGCCCCCATAGTTACAGGGGGTCCAACGTAATCGAATGTCCTGGCTGCGCTCGATGCCCTGCCGGTTGAACGTCAATCGCACAATGTCGGCGTAGAATCTCCATTCGATTTCAAAATTAAGGTCAGTCTGCCACATTTGGGCCTCTTGAAAATACCCCCAGGCGCTCATGCTGTGGCATGATTCGATGGGCAAATGCGCGCGTCCTCGGCGTCGTCCTCCCCTGCTCATGGGTCCCTCGCTTTTAGCACACGATCGGCGGTGCTTGAATGTTGCAAGATTGCCTATTGATTTATGACAAACGGCGTCGGGCGGTGTGCGCCGATGTGAAGAAACCAGTAAGAAACTAGGAACAAATTCGGAACAAATTCGGAACAGGTTTCGCAACAGATTTGCTACAGATTTGCTACAGATTTGCTACAAAAATTAGTACATTTTCGGTACAAATTCAATACAGATTCACCGAACAAAACGCGAACAAAACCAGAACAGGGGAAAGGTTAGCGGTCCCTCGACCGGCGCCGATCGTCGTAGCAAATTCGTAGCGGGTCGGGCGTGAGCAATTTCAGAGCAAAACCAGAGCAAATTCGTAGAGCATTCGTAGAAAAGTTGCAGCAAATTAGCAGCAAAATTACAGCAAAAAAATTAGCATCAAAATAGCATCAATTCCACATCAGCAAAAGGTCAGCAATTCCACAGCAAAAAACGCCAACAGAACACCAACGGAACACCAACAAATAGCGTCAAAATAGGGTCAAGCGCAAGAGAAACGCAAGAGAAACGCAAGAGAATTTGCTAGCAAATTGCTAG